>NZ_CP016614.1:1687000-1998500 GCF_013377255.1 Mannheimia granulomatis | reverse complement strand
TTTTGGCGATTAAGCCTGCGGTTAAGTTACCGAAATTGCCGCTTGGTACAGAAACTACCACGTTATTGCGTTTTTCTTTCGGCAGTTGTGCAACCGCCTCAAAGTAGTAACAAACTTGTGCCAGTAATCGGCTGATATTAATTGAGTTTGCGGAGTTTAAGCCGATGGCCTGGCGAAGCTCGGCATCATCAAAAACTTGTTTGACTAAAGCTTGGCAGGCATCAAAATCGGATTCAATAGCAACTGTGCGAATATTGCCCCCTAGCGTGCAAAATAGTTTTTCTTGCAGTGGGCTGATTTTACCTTTCGGGTAAAGAATGACTACGTTAATGTTTTCTAAACCGTAGAATGCGTGAGCCACAGCCGCCCCGGTATCGCCTGAGGTCGCGGTTAAAATGGTGATTTTGCCGTCTCCACGCACATTCGCAAGAGCTTGTGCCATAAAACGCCCGCCGAAGTCTTTAAAGGCTAAAGTCGGACCGTGGAATAATTCTAACGCATAAATATCATCGTTTACTTTCGCAAGCGGTGCAGGGAAGGTAAAGGCATTTTTGACCATTGCATCTAGGGTAGCCTGTGGTAACTCTTCACCAATTAATGCCGCTAAGATTTTTTGGCTGCGTTCGACCAAAGGTAACTCAAGGAGTGCATCAATATTGTCTAATTGCGGTAATACTTCGGGGAAGAATAATCCTTGGTTTTTGCCTAAGCCTTGACGAACGGCTTGAGCAAAATTGACTTGCTCTTCCGGGTGTTTGATGTTGTATAAGTTCATTGATGGAGGATCCTTTATTTTTTAAAATGGAAATTTTTAACTGATTTTAGCTATAACAGCTTATTAGTCAATGCAAAACCGAAAAATAAGCGGTATGATTTAGGAAAAATTTTGCAAAAAGGAACCAAACTATGAAAACCATATTTCGCCATATTGCAACACAAAAACAAATCGCGTTAGTGGCTCACGATAGCTGTAAGCAAGATTTGATTAATTGGACAAAAAAATATAAAGCTCAGCTTGCTGCACACAAACTTTATGCCACCGGCACTACGGGACATTTACTCTCACGTGAAACCAGGCTTGAAATTACGTCCTTATTAAGCGGCCCGATGGGGGGCGATCAGCAGTTAGGCGGTTTAATTGCGGAGAAGAAAATTGATATGTTGATTTTCTTTTGGGATCCGATGAATGCAGCTCCGCACGACCCGGATGTTAAGGCGTTAATGCGGATTGCAACGGTGTGGAATATTCCTGTTGCGATTAACGAAACGACCGCAAACTTTCTACTCAATGCCGATTTATTTAACCAAGAATTGAATGTTAGTGTGCCGGATTATGACGGCTATTTGGCGGAGCGTTTGGGGTAGCAAGCGGTCTAATTCTTTGAAAAAAATGCAAATATGAAGAGATTGTTAAAAAAATTCCAAACAAGTTGGTTATCCGAAAATGTAATTAAAACCCTGCCGATGTTTATTTCGTTAAATATCGCAGCAGTCAGTATTTGGCAGTTAGGGATTTCTGATTTTGCGATGCCGTTGATGTTAGGGATTATCGCCGGGGGGTTAGTTGATTTAGATAATAGTCTTGTTGGCCGCCTGAAAAATCTGATTATTAGCTTGGTTGCGTTTTCACTTTCTTCCGTGGGGGCCAGTATTTCGCTCTATTTGGGCTGGTTATTTGTGCCGGTGCTGGTGCTGTGCACCTTTTTATTAGTTATGTTAGGGGCTGTTGGGCAACGCTATAATACTATTGCCTTTGGCACGCTTATCGTTGCAGTCTATAACAGCCTTACTTATACCCCGGATGTTTTATGGTATCACAATGTTGTGATGATTCTGCTGGGGGCTTTATTATATGGCTTGGTCGGTATTTTAGTTTACTTAATTTTTCCTAATCGGACTGTTCAGGAAAATTTAGCCTCGGCTTATGCTGCATTAAGTCATTATTTATTGGCGAAATCCGCCTATTTTGATCCGGATGATGATGACTTAAGTGCTAAACAGTTAGCTCTGGCAAAAGCCAATAGTGAGGTGATGGCTGCTTTTGATAAAACTAGGGTTTCTCTATTTTACCGTTTAAGACGGCAGCACCGCCAACAACGTACACAGCGTATGTTGCGATACTATTTTACCGCTCAAGATATTTTGGAAAGAGCAAGTTCCAGTCATTATCAATACCATGAATTATTTCAGCAATTAAGCAATAGTGATTTGATGTTCCGCTTTCAACGTGTGCTGGAACTGCAGGCGGAAGCCTGCCAAAAAATCGCAGTTTCATTAAGGCATAGAGAGTTTTATGCACACAGTATTCGTGGAGAGAAAGCGTTGCAAGGCTTGTTCAATTCTTTGAATTATCATCAAGAAAGGGGCTTAGAGAGTGCTTATCGCTGGAGTTCTATTGCAGAGAATTTAGGCAATATTGAACGCCAGTTAGCGCAAATTGAGCAAGGAGAGAGCAATGCTGAGTATATTGAGCCACTTAGCAAAAAATTCACTAAATCTAACCGCTTGAGTGCAGAAAATATTACCGGTCTGCGTAATATTACCCAAGCGATTAAGGGGCATTTAACCTTTGAATCGCAACTCTTTCGCCATGCAGTGAGGCTTTCTATTGTCGTGTTTTTATGTAGTGCGATAGTGCCCGTTTTAGGCTTTGATAATAAAGGCTACTGGATTTTACTCACAGCAATTTTTGTATGCCAGCCTAACTACACTGCAACTAAAACACGTTTGATTCATCGGGTGATGGGAACTATTTTCGGGGTGCTGGTTGGTGGTTCCTTCGAGTTGTTTAATGTTACCTTAAGCCTGGAAGCACAACTCGGATTAATTGTGCTAACCGGTTCACTTTATACTTTTTTCCGCTTAGTCCATTATGGATTTTCTACTTTTTATATTACGGTACTGGTGATGATAAGCCTTGATATTGCAGGGGTTAGCATCGAAAGTGGCGTATTAATGCGAATGATAGATACCTTACTAGGCACAGCTATTGCATGGCTGGCGGTAACATTTTTATGGTCGGATTGGAAATATTTGAATTTGCATAATAATCTGCATAATGCATTGAAAGCCAGCGGTAGTTATTTAAGACATATTATTGCCCAGTTGCAATTTGGCTATAACGAGCAGTTGCCTTACCGTATTGCCCGCCGTGATGTGCATAATCATTTATCGGCATTAAGCAATGCCATTACCAATATGTATAGTGAACCGCAAAAATATGCTAACGAGCTCACTTTCGCTCCCAAATTGTTAGGGATTGCTTATACCTTGCTGGGATATATTTCCACCTTGGGTGCTTACCGCATCGCCAGCCGAGAAATTAATCGGCAAGTGGATTTTTCTGCTATCTTCTTTTCTCATGGGCGAGAGGTTGCGAATATTATCGGACAGATTGCCGATAGCAGCCGCTCATTTGCAAAATTATCCGAGAAATTGACCGCTATCGATAGAGATTTAGCACAATTTGAACAGGATAATTCCCAAAAACAGGGTGGGACTGCGTTAGTGCTAATACAGCAATTGCGTTTGATTGTGCAACTTCTGCCACAGATTCAAAGTTTATTAAAAACGGAAAATCTGTGCGAGGTAGAAAAGAAGTTTGATAAGGCATAAATAGTAAGGGAAGAACCCGTCCCTTACACACTTAGATTAGCGGTTATTTTTACCCTGATTATCATAATGAATGTTCCATAGCATTCTGGCATCTAAATTGGCAGAGGCAAACATGGTTAAAAATACGGAAGCGCCGAAATAGAATGCGGCATCTCCTACCGAGAAGCTTAAAATTTGGCCTCTTTCCAGCAATGACATCATTAACGAGAGTACAAACAGATCCAGCATTGACCAACGTCCTACAAAGTGTACGTAATGCAATAATTTCATTTGTAGGTGAATAGGGTGTTTCCATTTATGATGAATTGCCAGTAGCAGATATAAAATTGTAGCTATTTTACTTATCGGCACGGCAATACTGGCAATAAACACGATGGCTGCGACCGCATAACTTCCCATTTTGATAAATAAAATTACACCGGAAATTAATGAGTCTGCAGAAACTTGCCCTGCCATTTCAGTAATGGATATTGGAAAAATATTTGCCGGAATTATCATAATTGCCCCGGCTATCAAACAAGCCCAAACCCGTTGTAGCTTAATATTGTCGGATATCGACAAATTACTTTCACAACGCGGGCAGCGTTGACGGCCTTTTAAATCCAGAATTTTTTCATCAAAGCAGTATTCACACGTTGGACACAAGGTAGGTTTGCGTGGATGGTCAAAGGGTAGTGAATGATATTCCGGATAGAACCTTTCCCATGCCTGCTGTGGTTCAATTTTAATAAATAGCAAGGTATTCAGAAGTGCTACAATTACAAAGGCAACTAAATGTATGCCAAAGTGTAAGTCTGCATAATCTCGAATTTTGAACGCGGCAACCGCGAGAGATACCAAATAAACATCTAACATCACCCACTCTTTTATTTTGGTTAAGAATATCAGTGTATAACGAGGACGTTGGCGAATAATGCGTTGCAGTTGAACAGTTAAAATTAACAGTACGAAAGCCAGTGGCATAATCACTGCACATACCAATACCATAAAAGCTGTGTATGGATAGCCTGAGGTCGCCATTTTCCAAATACCGTCCCATACGGTTGCATTGATTCTTACCCCAAGTAAATCAATGCTTAGTAGCGGAAAAGTAAGAGCGAAAGGCAGTAAGATTAAGATCGCAAGAGCTAAAAATGAACAGCGGCGTAGGCTCCAGTGGTTGTTTTTTCGTAGCTCATGGCGGCAGTTTGGGCAGACCGCACTGCCGTGAAAATTGAGTGGTACACGAACTAATTGTCCACATTCGCTACAGCTTTGTAGAATGATTTTGTTGATCTTCATTTTTCAGTCTTCATTTAATTTAAGTAGCTATTTTCTACTTTATCTCACAGATTGCAAGCGGTTCAATTCGCTAAATCTTTTGCAAATTGCATTTTATTGCAATTTATGCAATATTAAATACTGATATTTTCAATTTACGCAATGCTGTGCTGGTGTATAATTCATCTCACAACACAACAACAATATGCAAACAAAACCTCATACTCACATTGACTAATCAGAAGGATTAAAAAATGGCTAACTATTTCAACACATTAAATTTACGTCAAAAATTAGACCAATTAGGTCGCTGCCGTTTTATGGATCGTAATGAATTTGCAGATGGCTGCAATTTCTTAAAAGGCAAAAAAGTGGTTATCGTGGGCTGTGGTGCACAAGGTTTAAACCAAGGTTTAAATATGCGCGATTCCGGCCTAGATATCAGCTATGCACTGCGTCCTGAAGCAATTGCAGAAAAGCGTGCTTCATTTAAACGTGCTTCCGAAAATGGCTTTGTAGTTGGTACTTACGAGCAATTAATCCCAGAAGCTGATTTAGTGATCAACTTAACCCCGGACAAACAACACTCAAAAGTAGTAGCTGATGTTATGCCGTTAATGAAACACGGTGCCGCATTCGGTTATTCACACGGTTTCAACATTGTTGAAGAAGGTGAGCAAATTCGTCCGGACATCACCGTTGTGATGACAGCGCCAAAATGCCCAGGTACAGAAGTACGTGAAGAGTACAAACGTGGCTTTGGTGTGCCGACATTAATCGCGGTTCACCCTGAAAACGACCCGAAAGGCGAAGGCTTAGCGATTGCAAAAGCGTGGGCGTCGGCAACCGGTGGTGACCGTGCGGGTGTGTTAGAATCTTCATTTGTGGCAGAAGTAAAATCTGACTTAATGGGTGAGCAAACTATTCTTTGTGGTATGTTACAAGCAGGTTCTATTGTTTGCTACGATAAATTAGTGGCGGAAGGTAAAGATCCAGCCTATGCAGGTAAATTGATTCAATTCGGTTGGGAAACTATTACCGAGGCATTAAAACAAGGCGGTATCACTTTAATGATGGATCGCTTATCTAACAGTGCAAAACTACGTGCATTTGAACTTTCTGAGCAAATTAAAGAAAAATTAGCGTTCTTATTTGAAAAACACATGGATGATATCATCAGCGGTGAGTTCTCATCAACCATGATGGCAGACTGGGCGAACGGTGATGCAGACCTATTAAAATGGCGTGAAGAAACCGGCAAAACTGCCTTTGAAAATGCACCACAAGCAGACGGTATCAAAATTTCTGAACAAGAATATTTTGACAACGGTGTGTTAATGGTGGCAATGGTGAAAGCGGGGGTTGAATTAGCGTTCGATACCATGGTTTCAGCGGGTATCTACGAAGAATCTGCTTACTATGAGTCTTTACACGAGTTACCGTTAATCGCAAACACCATCGCTCGTAAACGTTTATATGAAATGAACGTGGTTATTTCAGACACAGCAGAATACGGCAACTACTTATTCTCTCACGTGGCAACGCCAATTCTTGCAAAAGAAATTATCCCAACTTTAGAGAAAGGCGATTTAGGCGAACCAACCCCAGCGGTTGAAATCGACAACGTTTACTTACGTGATGTAAATGATGCTATTCGTAACCACCCAATTGAGCTAATCGGTCAAGAATTACGTGGTTATATGACAGATATGAAACGTATTTCATCACAAGGCTAATGTAGATTATTTACAAGCGGTCAAAAAAATTAAGAAATTTGCAAAAGTGCGGTAGAATAACCGCACTTTTTGTTTTTAAAAGGAAATATCGTATGTCTGAGCAACTTAGTACTCGGGTTTTGGAAGATGCTTTTCAATCTTTAGAACAGACAATTACTCAGCTTTCCGATACTAATTGGTTTAATCAGCAATTACCTATCGTTCAAGATACCTTGATTGTAGGGGCAATTCAAAAGTTTGAATTTGTGTATGAATTAAGCCTTAAAATGATCAAAAGACAGCTGCAACAAGAAGCTATTAGTATTGAGGATTTACAAGCTTATAGCTTTAAAGATATTTTGCGTGATGCATTACAATCCGGTTTGATTGACGATATGGCAAAATGGGTGACTTTCCGTGATATGCGAAATATTACCTCTCATACTTATGATCAAACTAAGGCTATGGTGGTCTATAGTCAAATTGCGGAGTTTTTGCAATATAGTCGCTTTTTAGTGTCACAGCTGAGAGTAAGAAATCAGAATGGATAAAGTAGAATTAGATCTTCAACCTGAAGAACTCGCTATCGTCAAATCTATTTTACAGCAATTCGTTCCGGATTACCCTGTTTGGGCATTTGGCTCTCGGGTGAAAGGCACAGCACGAAAATATTCGGATTTAGACTTGGCAATTATTACTGAAATGCCTTTAACTTTTTTAGAGCGTGATAATTTAAAAGAGGCTTTTTCTGAATCAGATCTTGTTTGGAAAGTGGATATTGTTGATTGGGCAACCACCAGCGAAGCATTTCGGCAGATTATTCGGCAAAAATATATAGAAATCCAGTAATTCTAAAAACAAAAGCCTGTAAGTATTCCTTACAGGCTTTTTCGTATTTGCAAAAATTGACTAAAATTATTCACAATCCTTGTAAGGATTGTTCACAGCTTCGCTGCCGTTAGCAAAGCCAACGTTCAAAAACCGATGCTTTTTGTAATCGCTTGTTCGCTTATTTAGTTAATAAATCTAAAGCTTCTTGGTATTTTGCTACGGTTTTTTCAATCACATCCGCCGGCACTTTTGGAGCTGGGGCTTGTTTGTTCCAGCCACTGTTTTCAAGCCAATCTCGCACGAATTGTTTGTCGAATGAAGGTGGATTTATGCCTTCTTGGTAAGTTTCAACTGACCAGAATCGGCTGGAGTCTGGAGTCAGTACTTCGTCCATTAAAGTCAGTATACCGTTTTCATCTAATCCGAATTCAAATTTGGTATCGCAGATAATAATGCCTTTGGTTAAGGCATATTCTGCGGCTTCAGTATAAAGTGCGAGGGCAGCATCACGCACTTTGGCAGCAAGTTCGGCACCGATTTGGCGTTCACACTCTTCATAGCTGATGTTGATGTCATGATCGCCCACTTCCGCTTTGCTAGATGGGGTGAAAATCGGTTGCGGTAATTTGCTTGCTTCTGTTAATCCTTCCGGTAATTTTAAGCCACAGATCGTACCGGTTTGTTTGTAATCTTTTAAGCCTGAGCCGGTTAAATAACCACGCACAATTGACTCAATTTTCACCGGCGTTAGGCGTTTGCAAACTACCGCACGGTATTGAATTGCTTCCGCTTCTTCTTTCGGTAGTACGTCAAATACGCTTTCACCTGTGAAGTGGTTTGGCATAATATGAGATAATTTGTTAAACCAGAAATTAGAGATTTGGGTGAGGATTTCACCTTTGTGTGGGATAGGGTCATCTAAGATTACATCGAATGCCGATAAGCGATCGGTTGCCACCATTAACATTCGTTTTTCGTCAATTTCGTAGAGGTCACGCACTTTGCCGGAGTAGATTTTTTTTAAGCTGATTTGCATTTTTAAAATTCCTGCTTTATTGAATTTGTAAAAAATTAGGGAAATTATACCGCTTTACGCAAACGTTTGCGATAGCTTATTTTGAGATAATAAAAACAAATTTTTATAAAAAAGACTTGTCATTGTTAAAATTTAGGCGTATCTTTTAAAACAGCTCATTTTTGGAGAATAGAACAATGACATTTATTCGTACTCATCACCACCATCATTTCCCTGAATAATCTTTCGGGCATTCGATGTGTGCGGAAGATAGCAACTTCCGAGTACGCATAAAAGCAAACTAAATTTAACCCTCTCGGAAGTCTTTTCGAGAGGGTTTTTCTTTACATTTAAAATTTAAAAAACAAGAAGGAAACAGCAATGACAACACAAAATAGATTACGCATCGCAATGCAGAAAAAAGGGCGTTTAAGCCAAGAATGCAGTGAGTTATTGAAGCAATGCGGAGTAAAAATTATTTGGAATGACCAACGCTTGATTGCCTATTCGGAAAATATGCCGATTGAAATCTTGCGTGTGCGTGATGATGATATTCCGGGCTTAGTCTTTGATGGTGTAGTAGATCTTGGCATTATCGGTGAGAATGTGTTAGAGGAAGAAGAACTCGGACGATTAGCCGGCGGTGAAAAGGTAGAATATAAAAAACTTCGCCAATTAGATTTTGGCGGATGTCGTTTATCTCTTGCCATTGAGCGTGATAAGAACTATACCAATGTAAAAGATTTGGAGGATGCAGTTATTGCTACTTCATATCCTAATTTATTAAAACGCTATATGAAAGAGCAAGGTGTGCCGTTTAAAAGTATTCTTTTAACAGGATCGGTAGAAGTTGCCCCAAGTGCCGGTATTGCTACAGCTATTTGCGATTTGGTTTCTTCAGGCGCAACTCTTGAGGCAAACGGGTTGAAAGAGGTGGAGGTGATTTATCGTTCCACTGCTTGTTTAATTCAGCGTAAAGAGCCGCTTTCTGCCGAAAAACAGGCTTTAGTAGATAAATTACTGACTCGTATTCAAGGTATACAGCAAGCTAGTGAATCCAAATATATTATGTTACACGCACCAAAAGATAAGCTAACACAGATTACGGCATTATTACCGGGAGTAGAAAATCCCACTATTCTTCCGCTTGCAAATGATCAAACCCGAGTGGCAATGCATGTAGTAAGCCAAGAAAACTTGTTCTGGGAAACAATGGAACAGCTTAAAGAGATGGGGGCGAGTTCTGTTCTCGTTCTACCTATTGAGAAAATGTTGGCGTAGGTTTTATGTTATTTCTTTGCTTGTGCAAAGAAAGTAACCGAAAATAGAGCCGCAGAGCGGCTCAAATATGCGTAACCTAGTACGGCTTTGCCGTGCTAGGCATAAATAAGGACAAAATATGCAAACCCTAATTTGGAATAACCTAAGTGAAGCGGAGCAAGAACAATATCTTGCTCGCCCGGCACAGGTGATTGGCGAAAGTATCAAAACCGCAGTGGATGAAATCAAAGCGAATGTCATCGCAAATGGTGATAAAGCTCTCTTTGAGTTAAGTGAAAAATTCGATAAAGTCAAGTTAGAGAGCCTTGTCGTATCGAAAGAGCAGATTCAGCAGGCAGAAAACCGAATTTCCCCAGCGTTGAAAAAAGCGATTCAAAATGCTAAAGCGAATATTGAGACGTTTCATAAAGCACAACAAAATCAAGAAGTGGATATTGAAACCCAAGCCGGTGTGCGTTGCCAAGTGATTACCCGCCCGATTAATCGGGTTGGGCTTTATATTCCGGGAGGCTCGGCTCCACTGTTTTCTACTGTTTTAATGTTAGCGATTCCGGCAAAAATTGCAGGTTGCAAGAAAATCGTGCTTTGCTCGCCACCGCCGATTGCCGATGAAATTCTTTATACCGCCAATCTTTGTGGGGTGAAAACCATCTATGCTGTCGGTGGAGCTCAAGCGATTATTGCGATGGCAAATGGCACGCAAACGGTAGCGAAAGTGGATAAAATTTTCGGGCCGGGTAATGCTTTTGTGACGGAGGCCAAGCGCCAAGTAGTGCAAGAAGGCACTGCGATTGATATGCCGGCAGGACCGTCTGAGGTGTTAGTGATTGCTGATGAATTTGCTGATCCTGCCTTTGTAGCCAGTGATTTGCTCTCCCAAGCCGAACACGGTGCAGATTCACAAGTGATTTTAGTGACCCCAAGTGAGAAATTAGCGAAAGCGGTGGATGAAGAATTAGAAAAACAAGTGTCTGTTTTACCTCGTGGCGAAACGGCTCGTAAAGCGTTGGCTCATAGCCGTACTTTTATTGCTGAAAACCTGCAACAAGCGGTCGAAATTAGCAATAAATATGCACCTGAACATTTGATTGTACAAACGGAGAATGCTCGCTCACTGCTTGTGGATTTAGATAATGCCGGCTCAATTTTCTTAGGCGCCTATTCGCCGGAATCAATGGGCGATTATGCCAGTGGGACCAACCATGTGTTGCCAACTTATGGCCACACCAAAACTTATTCTAGTTTGGGGCTAGCCGATTTTAGTAAGCGTATGACAGTGCAAGAACTAACCCCAGCGGGCTTTTTAACCTTAGCGGAAACAGTGGAACAAATGGCAAGTGCTGAGTTATTGCAAGCACATAAAAATGCAGTCAGTTTGCGTGTGGCAAAATTAAAAGGCTAAAACAAATAAGCGAACTTAACGGTTCGCTTATTTGTTTTCTAGCTGATCTAATCTCTGTAGAATTTTGTTTGGAATATCGTTTTCAATTTGTTGAACGGCATAATTAATTGCATAGCCGAAGGCATTTACATTTGCCCCTCCATGGCTTTTGACGATCACTTTTGATAGCCCAAGTAACGTGGCCCCATTATGGCGATCAGGATTGATTTCTTGTAGTTTGCGGTAGTAACGATAGAAAATTGTTCTTAATAAATAGCGTTTTGCTTTACGGCAAATATCTGAGTCTGCTTTTTCTTTTTTAAGCAAAGAGAGAATATTTTTTGCCGCTCCTTCTAATGCTTTTAATGCAATATTACCGCTATAGCCGTCACAGACGATTACGTCTGTTATATAGCTGGTTAATTTATCGCTTTCAATAAAACCGATGTAGTTGAGATCAAGCCGTGTTTTTAGCACTTGATGCACTTCTTTAATTTGGGTTGTACCTTTATTTTCTTCTGTGCCAATATTGAGTAAAGAAAGGCGGGGGTAAACTAAACCGAGCATTATTTGAGCAAAAATATTTCCCATATCGGCAAATTGGATAAGTCGGTGATTACTTACCTCAATATTGGCTCCTAAATCCAGCATAACCGTAGAGTTTCCGTTCATTGTTGGAATTAAAGAAGTCAGTGCAGGACGTTCAATATTAGGTAATGGCTCAATCAGTAATTTAGCCAATCCCATTAATGCTCCTGTATTGCCTCCGCTAATACATCCTTGAGCTTTACCGGTGGCTACCGCTTCAATAGCTAAACGCATTGAACTATTTTTACTTTGGCGGATGGCGGTTGAAAAAGGAACATCGGCATCAATCACTTGTTTTGTGTGATGAAGCTGAATACGAGGATGATTTTCGAGGGAGTATTTTTTTAAAAGAGGCACTATTTGGTATTCATCACCAAATAAAAGAAATGAGAGTTTGGAATTACATTTTAATGTATTTGCGATGGCCACAATAGTAACACGGGGACCAAAGTCCCCGCCCATCACATCTATTGCAAGAGTGATATCACTCAAGATATACCTCGAAAGGAATTACTTGTTGATTACTTTACGACCACGGTAGTAACCATCTGCAGTTACGTGGTGGCGTAAGTGAGTTTCACCAGTTGTTTTATCTACTGAAACTGCTGCAGTTGTTAACGCATCGTGTGAACGACGCATATCACGACGTGAACGAGATTTCTTATTTTGTTGAACAGCCACGGGCTTTCTCCTAGATCTAGTTTTTCTTTAAATTAGCTAATATTGCGAACGGATTTGGTTTTTTTGCCAATTCTTCAGGCAATTCACCAAATACCTGTTCGACACCGGACACTTCACAGTGTTCTTCACTATGCATCGGGACTAGAGGTAATTCAAGAATAAATTCATCTTCAATCATTTCTAGTAAATTTACTTCACCGAACTCGTTTACTTCGATAGGTTCATAAATTTCGGGCAAGATGTCCGCCTGATCCATGTTAGACACCGGACTGAAACTAAATGAACAGTCTAGCGTTTGTGTAAACGGGTCACCACAACGTTGGCAGTCAAACTCCACATCAACGGTTGCCGTGCCTTTAATCACAGTCAAACGTTGTGGATCGACATATAACGATAGAGTAACTTGTGCATCACTTAGCACGTTACATACTGATTCACCCAAGCGTTTTAGAAGTTCACTTGAAATGTAACCTTCATAATCCACTCGACGCTGAGCGTCTTTATACGGGTCAATAGTAAGGGGTAGTTTTACCTTTTGCATAGGGTGTGCATATTACAGATAGAAAGGAAATTAGTCAAAGGAAAATTATTTTTTTGCTGAATATATCCTTTCATATAAAAGCGATGGTTTGACTTAAAATAAAAAGTGGTTATTTTCTAGGGTAATTTTTCATCTAACCATAGCAAAAACTAGCGAAAACTGATACTTTTGATTAAAATTCTGAAAATTATTCTTATTTATTTTACGAGATTCGAGAAAAATGTTACTTCCTGCCTTAGCAATAGTTGCTTATGCGTTAACCTTGCTTTGGGTTGCCCCAACGCTGGTAAACTTAGAAAACGCAACCACAGTAAATAAAAAGCCGAATATTACCTTAGTCTTTGGATTAGGTATGTTGGCGATTATTTTGCATTCTGCAGTGTTATATGGCGATCTTATTTTAATTTCGGGTCAAAATTTTACGGTAACCAATGTACTTTCGTTGATGAGTTTTATCATGGCAATTTGCGTAACATTTGCGTTAATAAAATGGAAAACTGCATGGTTTCCACTGATTATCGTTTATGCTTTTGCTATTTGCAGTGTATCGGTTGCCAGTTTTGTAAAAGGTAGTTTTATCCGCAACTTACAAGAGAATGCGGGTTTATTATTCCACTTGGGTATTGCTTTATTTTCTTATGCTCTATTTTTCTTAGCCTTAATTTATGCTTTTCAATTAAAGTGGCTGGATAGACAACTAAAAAGCAAAAAAATGTTCTTTTGCCCTATTTTGCCACCTTTAATGTCGGTTGAGCGTCACTTTTTCACATTAACTTTGGCTGCACAGGCAATGCTTACTTTAACCTTGATTTCGGGCATGATTTATCTGCATAATTTTTTTGCTCCGGAACATATTCACAAAGCGATTTTCTCCGCACTGGCTTGGTTGGTCTATTGTGTTCAGCTATTAGGGCAGTGGAAATTACGTTGGCGTGGAAAGCGGGTGCTTATTTATTCGATTTCGGGTATGATATTGCTCTCAATAGGCTATTTTGGTAGCCGAATTATCGTTCATTAACCCTTTACAAGCGGTTAGAAAAGCTGAATTTTTTGCAAGTTGGTGTTAAGGACGGCGTGAGTTATTGCAGCATAAAATAAAGGGCTGCAATAATTTTTTTTGATTAATTTACATAGGAATTCAATTTTGGACAGTATTCCCCTGAGTAGTTTATTTATTACCTTAGCTATTCTTTTAGTACTTTCTGCTTTTTTCTCAGGCTCGGAAACCGGGCTGATGTCTTTAAACCGCTATAAAATGAGGCACCTGGCAGCTCAAGGGCATAAAGGGGCAAAATTGGCGGAAAAACTCTTGGCACGCACAGACGTGCTGCTTAGCCTTATCTTAATTTGTAATAACTTGGTGAATATTGCCGCCTCAGCTATTGCGACCATGATAGGAATGCAGCTTTCCGGTGAGGCAGGCATTGCGATTGCAACTGGTTTACTAACATTTGTCATGTTAGTTTTCTCTGAAATTTTGCCTAAAACCATTGCGGCAATTTATCCTGAAAAAGTCGGTTTTTTTGCCAGCTTTATTCTGACTCCATTAAAAAAACTACTTAGCCCAATCGTCTTTTTGATGAATATGATTATTAACGGCTTGATGAAGCTGCTGCGTATTCAGAAAAAGGATAAACAAGGTTTAAGTGCTGAAGAACTACGTAGCGTGGTATTAGATGCCGGTAAATTTATTCCCGAAGAACACCGTGAGATGTTGGTCTCTATTTTAGACATGGAAAAGGTCACGGTAGACGATATTATGGTGCCTCGTAATGATATTAGTGGTATTGATATTGACGATGATTGGAAAGCCATTATGCGTCAGCTTAACCATGCACCACACGCTCGGGTGATTATCTATAAAGGCGATATGGATAACAATATTCTCGGTATTTTACGTGTGCGTGAAGCTTTTCGTCTAATGCTTGAGAAGAACGAATTTACTAAAGAAATGCTCATTCGTGCTATTGACGAGATTTATTTTATTCCTGAAGGCACACCACTTACTACTCAGTTAATGAACTTTAAAGCCAATAAAGAGAAAATCGGTTTGGTAGTTGATGAATATGGCGATATTAAAGGTTTAGTGACACTAGCTGATATTTTAGAGGAGATTGTAGGGGAGTTTACCACCTCTTCTGCTCCAACGCTTGAACAGGAAGTTCAACCTCAATCAGATGGTACTGTGATTATAGAAGGGTCAGCAAATCTACGTGATTTAAATAAGCTATTTAATTGGGCGCTGCCGTTAGAAGAAGTGAGAACTTTTAATGGTCTGATTTTGGAGCATTTAGAAAAAATTCCGGATGAAGGAATGGAATTTGAGTTATATAACTTGAAAGTAACTATTCTAGAAGTCAGCGAAAATATGGTTAAGCAAGCTAAAGTAGAATATTTATCTGCAGAAGACTCTGAGAATACAGAAGCTCAATTAAGTTAATTTTTTATCTTAACCTTTTTCTAATAACACATTATTTGTACAAATAATGTGTTATTTTTTTGTTAAAAACGAGTATAAATGATTATTCTAATGTATTGGCTTTTTTTATTTATATTCAACTTTTATATATTGTTTTTTAGATTTTTTATTTGTTTTTTCTATTTTTATTGGTTTTTTATATTGTTGTTTTGGTGTTTTTTGTCAGTTTTGCTTTATTTTTCTACTTTACATTTAATCAGAATTTGTGCATATTCCGCTCTTAAAATGTGAGCAAATCGCATTTCACAAAATTTAATACTCATTTAATATAAAACTGAATCAGTTTGAGGTATTCCCGTGTCTAATCAATCTTCAAGCGCACCACAAAGAGAAACCTTTGCCGGACGTGGTGCATTTATTATGGCGGCTATTGGTTCCGCTGTCGGCTTAGGAAACATCTGGCGTTTCCCTTATACTACTTATGAGAACGGTGGTGGTGCGTTTATTCTGCCGTATATCATCGCATTATTAACCGCAGGTATCCCGCTTCTATTCTTAGATTATGCTATCGGCCACAAATATCGTGGCGGCGCTCCGTTATCTTTCCGCCGTTTTAGCCGTAATTTTGAGACTTTCGGCTGGTGGCAAGTGTTAATTAACGTGATCATCGGTATCTACTATGCGGTGGTACTCGGTTGGGCGGCAAGCTACACCTACTTCTCTCTCACCGGTGCGTGGGGCGATAAACCGGTTGATTTCTTCATCGGTGAATTTTTGAAAATGGGCGACATTGCAAACGGTGTGAGCTTTGAGTTTGTGGGTATGGTGACAGGCCCGCTGATTGCCGTGTGGTTAGTGGCTATTGCGGTATTGGCACTGGGGATCAAAAAAGGTATCTCTGCTTCATCTAACATCTTAATGCCGTTATTGGTGGTGATGTTCCTTGTGTTAGTGGGCTACTCATTAACTCTACCAGGTGCGGCAAAAGGCTTAGATGCACTCTTCACACCAAACTGGGAAAAACTGGCTGATCCAAGCGTGTGGATTGCCGCTTACGGCCAAATCTTCTTCTCGCTCTCTATCTGTTTCGGGATTATGATTACTTACTCTTCATACCTGAAAAAAGAGACAGATTTAACCGGTTCAGGCTTAGTGGTTGGCTTTGCTAACAGTGCGTTTGAATTATTGGCGGGTATCGGTGTATTTGCGGCACTTGGCTTTATGGCTCTGTCAGCAGGTCAGGAAGTGAATGAAGTGGCAAAAGGCGGTATCGGCTTAGCATTCTTCGCATTCCCAACCATCATTAACCAAGCACCTATGGGCGCATTAGTCGGCGTATTGTTCTTCGGCTCATTGACCTTCGCAGCATTAACATCTTTCATCTCTGTTGTGGAAGTTATCGTCTCTGCGGTGCAAGATAAATTGAATGCAGGTCGTGTCAAAGCCACTCTGATTGTTGGTGTGCCAATGATGATTGTATCTGTGATGTTATTCGGTACAACTACCGGTTTACCGATGCTGGATGTGATGGATAAATTCGTCAACCAATTCGGTATCGTTGCAGTTGCCTTCGTTTCCTTAATTGCGATTGTCACTAACGAAAAATTAAGCACATTAGAAAAACACCTAAACGAAGTTTCTTCATTTAAAGTAGGCTTTATCTGGCGTTTATGCATCGTGATTACCTCAGGCGTATTGGCATTTATGTTATTCAGCGAAATTGCGAAAGTGTACCGTGAAGGCTACGAAGGCTACCCAAGCTGGTTTGTCAATACCTTCGGTTGGGGCATGGCAATTGGATTAGTGGTCGTGGCTTACTTGCTTTCTAAATTAGCATGGAAAAATGAACCAAAAGGAGAAGAGTAATGAGTTCAGCAGCAATTATTACGATGGTACTTGCAATGGTAATCATCTGGGGTGGTTTAATTTACGCGATTAAACGCTTACCGAAAGAATAATACTTTTGTAAAAATAAGCAAAAACATGACCGCTTGTAAAAGCGGTCATTTCGTTTTAGACTTCAATACCAAATTTGCTTTTCACAAAAGCTTGAAAATCGGTGCAGCCACCTATGTGAGCATCGTCCACGAAAATTTGTGGTACAGTTGCAACAGGTTTACCTACACGTGGTTCTAAATCTTCTTTCGAGATATTTTCTGCAATCATATCGACAAATTTGAAATCGAAATCGCTTAACTCCGCTTTCATTTTTTCCGCTAACGCTTTGGCACGGGTGCAATATGGGCAAGAATAACGTCCATAAATTTCAACAAACATACTATTTTCCTTCTAAAATTAAGATTATTGCTTTGCAAGCGGTCATATTTTAACAATCTTTTGCAAATTTGAGGATCACTTTATTCACCATCACCCTACGCCGTTAATGTGATATACTTTGCGGAAATTCATGATTAGAGAAAAAGAAATGACCCAATTAACCACATTTGAGGAATTCGATTTACATCCTCAACTACTTAAAGCCTTAGCAAAAAAAGGCTACAGCCGCCCAACATCTATTCAACAAGCCACTATTCCTGCTGCTTTGGAAGGGAGAGATTTGCTTGGCTCTGCTCCAACCGGCACAGGTAAAACAGCTGCTTTTTTACTGCCGGCTATTCAGCATTTGCTTGATTATCCACGCCGTAAGCCGGGCGCTCCACGTATTTTGATTTTGACCCCAACCCGTGAATTAGCAATGCAAGTAGCAGAGCAGGCACAAGAGTTGGCTCAGTTTACTAAATTGAGCATCGCAACTATTACCGGTGGTGTGGCTTACCAAAATCACGGTGAAGTGTTTAACAGCAATCAAGATATTGTAGTTGCAACGCCGGGGCGTTTAATGCAATACATCAAAGAAGAAAATTTTGATTGCCGGGCGGTAGAAATTCTGATTTTTGATGAGGCGGATCGAATGCTTCAAATGGGTTTTGGGCAAGATGCAGAAAAAATTGCCGCTGAAACCCGCTGGCGTAAACATACTTGGCTTTTTTCCGCGACGCTTGAGGGTGAATTATTGGACGATTTTTCCAACCGTTTATTAAATGATCCGATTAAAGTGGATGCCGAACCGAGCCGCCGTGAGCGTAAAAAAATTCAGCAATGGTATTACCATGCCGATAATGTAGAACATAAAACCAAGCTGTTGGCTCGCTTAATCGGGGAGTTTTCGATTGGAAAAGCGATTGTGTTTGTTCGCCGCCGTGAAGATGTGCGAGAGATCAGCGAAACCCTCCGCAAGCGTGGGCTACGTTCCACCTACCTTGAGGGCGAAATGGCTCAAACCCAACGTAATCAAGCAATTACCCGTCTAAAAGACGGTGTGGTAAATGTGTTGGTTGCGACCGATGTAGCGGCTCGAGGAATTGATATTGACGATGTGGATTTTGTGATTAACTACGATTTGCCTTATAGTGCTGATACTTACTTGCACCGTATTGGGCGAACCGCTCGTGCCGGCAAAAAAGGTTCGGCGATTTCGTTAGTGGAAGCTCACGATTACAAGCTACTCGGTAAAATTAAACGCTACACTGAAGAAGCGTTAAAACCTCGTATTATTGAGGGCTTAGTGCCACGCACGAAAGCACCGAAAGATGCGGAGCTAAATACCACCAGCAAAAAAGAAAAGGCTCGTATTAAAAAGAAAAAAGAAGTGAAAAAAGAGGCAGCAAAACAGAAAGTGAAAGTTCGCCACAAAGATACTAAAAATATCGGTAAACGCCGTAAGCCAAGCAGCGAATCGGCTGTGGCTAAACAGGTGTAAGAATACAAGCGGTTATTTTTACATGATTTTTTGCAAAAATCTTACAAAAAGTAACCGCTTGTTTTAGCATTATCGAAGTGCTATTTGGAATAAAATTACTTCTGCTTCACAGCTAAATTCTATCCACATTTTCATTAGAAACCCTTTTTCAACAAGGCTGATTTCAGTTTGGATTTCACAAGGTTCGGTTTCCACCGATTTTGCTTTTTGTGTGAAAAATTCGACCGCTTGTAAGGCATCATTTTCGCTATCATAAATCGCTTCAAAATTGATTTGACGATTGCGGTTATCCAACAAAGAATCGCCTTTTAATTTACACATATTATGGGCTTCTTCCGCCTTTTGTTGCATGGTTTTGTGCATTTTAATTTCCCATCGTTTGAAATGAACTTAGCAACAACCAATAAAAATGCCGAATAGCGTTATCTATTCGGC
Organism: Mannheimia granulomatis; assembly: GCF_013377255.1. Taxonomy (NCBI): domain Bacteria; kingdom Pseudomonadati; phylum Pseudomonadota; class Gammaproteobacteria; order Pasteurellales; family Pasteurellaceae; genus Mannheimia; species Mannheimia granulomatis. The sequence goes on along the minus strand of NZ_CP016614.1, from coordinate 1,978,978 downwards.
ATCGGTTATTTTCATTATTTTTTGCTTAAAAATACAACTGCATCAATATAACGTTTTACAAAATCGTTTGTTGAACTAGCATCTGCAAAGCCTTCTAAATTCAGTTGGTATTGACCGTTTACAAAAAATGCCGGAACACCACGAATTTGGAAATCTTCTGCTAGTTGAACCTGTTTGTTCACTAAACCGTTTACCGCGAAGCTATTAATGCCGTTATCAAATTGTTCAGCAGTAATGCCGTTTGCTAAAAAGACGGCACGAATATCGTCCATTGATTTCAATGAATCTTTACGGGCAGCTTCAAATAGAGCTGTTTTGACTTTATCTTCTTCCCCTAACGCCATTGCTAATGCCCAAGCACGAGTGAGATTTTCAGATTGACCACCCAAAAAATTTACATGATATTGTACTAATTTAGTGTCTGCCGGTAATTTAGTTTTAATTTGAGCTGGAATTTTGTAACTTAACTCAAAATCATAGCAGTGTGGGCAGTAGAAAGAGAAAAATTCTACCACTTCTTTTTGGGCTGAAGGCGCTTTACGTACTTCAATATATTCTTTGCCAGCAGTTGGATCCGCTGCGAATGCTGTGGTATTAAACGCACAAAGTGCTGAAAGTGCAATAAAAGCAGTTTTTAGTGCAAATTTTTTCATAAATGATTCCTTCAAAATGTTGATAAATAATAGATGTGAACTCAGACAAACTTAATCGTTTAAAATTCCACGCGCACGCAATAAAGCGGTTTTAAAATCCTCTTCATAATCTTTTTTAATACCCGGAATCGGCTCATGTTTATCCGCATTTCGCATTTTTAATTGGTAAATCAATACTTCATCACGCAAGGCTGCATAATTATTCGGCTCACCGACTTCTACCGAAAGTTGTTGTAGTATGTCCATTAAATGTAAATCCGGGTTTTTACGCCAATGCTCGCCAAGTAATTCAAGTAACTCTTCTAAACGTTTACACTTCATCTTTTTCCCCTTAAAGCTCTTGTTGAAAATTAAGCGGAATAATATACTTTTAGCCCTATTTTTGCAAAAAATTAAGGGTGGAGAAGATGGCGGAAAAAATAAGTGCAGTTATTTTAGCTGGTGGGCTGGCACGTAGAATGAAGGGCGTTGAAAAAGGGTTGCAACTTTTAAATGAAAAGCCACTTATTTCCCATATTTTAGCTAAACTTTCCCCACAGGTGAGTGATATTTGGCTTAATATCAACCGAGAATTCAAACAATATCAGCAATTTTATCCAGACTTACCGCATTACCGGGATAGCTTGCCTGATTTCCAAGGTCCGCTAAGCGGAATGTTATCCGGTTTAGAGCAAATTGATAGCGATTATCTGCTCTTTGTGCCGTGTGACAGCCCATTTTTACCCGCTAATTTGTTGCAAAAATTACATACCGCGTTACGGATTAATGATGCCCAAATTGCTTATGCACACGATGGTGAGCGAGCGCACCCGACCTTTGCCTTGGTACATCATTCGGTTAAGGAGGCATTAAGCCACTATTTAGCCTCAGGCGAACGCCGCTTGCTGTGGTTTTTTCAATCGCAAAAAAGTGTGGCGGTAGATTTTTCCGAGCAAAAATACTCTTTCAGCAATTTCAACACACTTGATGAATTGGCGCAAGTTTCTCCCTTCCCGATTAAAACCCTTGCGATTACAGGCTACAGCGGTACCGGTAAAACCACATTATTGGAAAAATTAATCCCAAAATTGACCGCTTGTGGCATTCGGGTGGGGCTGATAAAACATTCGCATCACAATGTGGAGATTGATAAGAAAGGTAAAGACAGTTACCGCTTGCGTGAAGCGGGGGCGAACCCGACAATGGTGGTCTGTGATGAACGCTGGGCATTGATGACCGAAACCAAACAATCGGTCGAATTTTTCCAATTAATTGCAAAATTTGACCCGCTTGCGGTTGATTTAGTATTGATGGAAGGGTTCAAACACGAACAAATGCCGAAAATCCAACTCCACCGAAAAGAGATTGACAAACCTCTACCAGAACTGGATGGCTGGACAATTGCCACCGCGACCGATTACCCGCTAGATCGGGAAAATGTATTGGATATTAATAACGTGGAGCAAATTGCTGAGTTTATCAACGCGTGGCTGCAAACAATAAAGTAAAAAGTAGGCGAACATGATGTTCGCCTTGATTTTTTATTCTGCAAATTCCCGCATAAATTTGCCCGCTTGTTCAACCATTGAGCTTGAGCCGACGAAGAATGGAACACGTTGGTGTAGCTCGGTGGGCTTAATGTCTAAAATCGGGTTTATTCCATCGGTTGCCATACCGCCTGCTTGTTCTGCTAGGAAGGCAATCGGGTTGCATTCATAGAGTAAGCGTAATTTCCCTTTTGGGTAAACGGTGGAGGTTGGATAGATATAAATTCCGCCTTTGAGTAAATTACGGTGGAAATCAGACACTAGTGAGCCGATATAGCGTGAGGAATAGGGGCGTTTGCTGGCTTCATCGGTTTCTTGGCAATATTTAATAAAGCGTTTTACTCCTTGTGGAAAGGTAACATATTGCCCTTCGTTGATAGAGTAGTATTTCCCTTCAGTTGGCGTTTTTAAATCAGGGTGGGAGAGAATAAACAGCCCCAATGATGGATCGTAAGTAAAGCCATTTACACCGTTACCCGTTGTGTAAACCAGCATTGTTGATGAGCCGTAAGTTACATAACCGGCGGCGACTTGTTTGCGGCCTTCTTGTAGAAAATCTTCTTGCGTAACAGGTGTGCCAATTGGCGAAACACGACGGTAGATAGAGAAAATTGTTCCAACCGAAACATTCACTTCAATATTAGATGAACCGTCCAGCGGGTCGGTCATTAAAATATATTTGGCATTACGCCCCCGTTCAGTATCAAATGCGATAAAATCGTCATCTTCTTCGGAGGCAAAGCCTGCTACATCTTCACGAGCCAGCAAGGCTTTTTTCATGGTTTCGTTAGCAAAAACGTCTAACTTCATTTGGGCTTCACCTTGTACATTTTCAGAGCCGGCAGTGCCTAGAATATCTTGGCTTAAGCCTGCACGGTTAATTTCACGGTGAATAATTTTCGCAGCTAAACGAATAGAGGATAAAATGCCACTTAATTCGCCTTTTGCTCCCGGGTATTCGGCTTGTTTTTCAATAATAAATTCGCCGAGCGTTTTCATGTTTTTCTCCTTGGTTATGTTAGAATTTGGCTATTATAGCGATTACCTTGAAAGTGGTAGGCAACTAACTGTTGGTTTTGTGATCTAATTCACATTTTTATAATATTTTGAGCCGTTTTATGTAACATTTTTGGTGATAAGGAGCAAATATGAGCATTAATTTGATCAAAAGTATCAGTAAAGAACTTAATCTGATGCAATATAATCAGTTAAGTGTGTTAGATATAAACCATCCGAAAGTTAAAGCAAAAATTGCATTGCAAGGGGCACAATTACTTAGCTGGCAGCCGCATAATACTGCACACGATGTGCTTTGGTTGAGCGAAATCGAACCTTTTCAAAAAGAAGTGGCGATTCGTGGTGGTGTGCCGATTTGCCATCCATGGTTTGGTACAGTGAAAGTGCCGGCTCATGGTACATCACGCATTCAAGAGTGGTGTTTAACGGAATATTCGGTTGCCTCAGACAGTGTTCGTTTAGTCTTTACTTTGGCTGGTGAGGCAAAAATTGAGATGATTTTAGGTGAAATCTGCGAGCTGAATTTTACTCATTTAGGTAAAGAACCTGCACAGGCTGCATTACACACCTATTTTAATATCGCGGATATTGAGCAATTAGAGGTAAACGGATTACCAACGCGTTGTTTTGATAAATTAACAAATCAGGAGGTAAGTGTGCCTTCGCCACGCATTATCCGTGAAAATGTAGATTGTATTTATGCAGCAGAACCGATAAATAGAATTCAAGATATGGGGCATAATCGTACTATTGTTGTTGAGCATATCAATGCCACAGAAACGGTATTATGGAACCCTTGGCATAAGCAAACCAATGGCATGAGTGAATACGCTTATCGCAATATGGTATGTGTAGAGACTGCCCGTTTAAGCCGATTGCTGGAGCAAAATGGCACAATGGGGGTGAGAATTTCAGTAAGATAAATATTGAGCTGATAGCAAGCGGTCATTTTTTGCAAAAAATTTACCAAAACTGACCGCTTGTAAAGTCTGTATATTTCCGCATTTTCAAGCTATAATAACGGATTACCATTTAATCGATTGAGAATAATAAAAATATATGAATAGCAAAATTTTAGCAACGGGGAGTTATTTGCCGGCTTATGTGCGTACTAATGCAGAGTTGGAGAAAATGGTAGATACCTCTGATGAATGGATTGTTACCCGTTCAGGCATTCGCGAACGCCGTATTGCCGGAGCAGATGAAACCGTTGCCACAATGGGCTTTGCAGCCGCTCAAAAAGCTTTAGAGATGGCACAAATTGAGGTCAATGAAATTGATTTAATTATTGTCGGTACTACAACCAATTCACATGCTTACCCTAGTGCAGCTTGCCAAATTCAAGGTTTGCTGGGTATTGAAGATGCGATTGCTTTTGATGTGGCAGCGGCTTGCACGGGATTTGTGTATGCTTTAAGCGTGGCCGATCAATTTGTGCGTAACGGCAAAGTGAAAAAAGCCTTGGTTATCGGCTCAGATATTAATTCCAGAATGTTGGATGAAACCGATCGTAGTACTGTTGTTTTATTTGGTGATGGTGCTGGAGCCGTGATTTTAGAAGCAAGTAATGAGCCGGGGATTCTTTCAACCCACTTACATGCTTCAGCAGATTTAGAGAATAATCTCACTTTAAAAAGCCAAAAACGGGGTGAAGATCGTTCAGGCTTTATTGAAATGCAGGGCAATTCTACTTTCAAGATAGCGGTTAATCAGCTTTCAAGTGTAGTGGAAGAAACGCTTGAGGCAAATAATTTAGAAAAATCGGATTTGGATTGGTTGATTCCTCATCAGGCAAATTTGCGTATTATTTCTGCAACAGCTAAAAAGTTAGATATGGAAATGGAGCAAGTAGTAGTTACATTAGATAAGTATGCTAACACCAGTGCTGCGACAGTACCTGTTGCTTTAGATGAAGCTGTACGTGACGGACGTGTTAAACGTGGTCAGTTATTACTCCTTGAGGCATTCGGTGGTGGCTGGACTTGGGGTTCTGCGTTGGTGAAATTTTAAGGCGAGATGATGTCAGAAAAACAGACTTTTGCAGATAAAAAACGTAAAACCGTAGAGCAAGCTGAATTTACCGAAGATGGTCGTTATTTACGAAAAGTGCGTAGCTTTGTGTTACGTACAGGTCGTTTAAGCGATTATCAGCGTGATATGATGAATAATAACTGGGCAAATTTAGGCTTAGATTATCAATCAACCCCCTTTGATTTTGCACAAATTTTTGGTAATAACAATCCGGTTGTCTTGGAAATCGGTTTCGGTATGGGTAGATCGCTGGTGGAAATGGCGGAACAAAACCCGAATCGTAACTACATCGGTATTGAAGTTCACACCCCGGGTGTGGGGGCTTGTATTGCTTATGCGTTAGAGAAGGGAGTAAAAAACCTACGGGTTATTTGCCACGATGCGACTGAAATTCTGCGAGATAGTATTGCAGAAGGTACTCTTGGCGGCTTGCAGTTGTATTTTCCGGATCCTTGGCAAAAAGCAAAACATCATAAACGCCGTATAGTGCAGCCTGAGTTTATTACACGTGTACTGGCTAAATTAAGCCCAAATGGCTTTATTCATTTTGCGACCGATTGGGAAAATTATGCCGAGCATATGCTTGAAGTGCTTCGTCAATTTGAGGCAGAGCTAGAGAATACATCGGCAAGCAATGATTTTATTCCACGTCCGGATTTCCGCCCTTTGACCAAGTTTGAAGAGCGCGGGCATCGTTTAGGACATGGCGTTTGGGATTTATATTTTACCAAAAAATAATTTATAGTTTATTCATTCAAAAGAGGAGAATAGCAATGGCTATCCAACGTAACGCACGTCAGCGTAAAAAAATGCACTTAGCGGAATTCCAAGAGTTAGGTTTTTTAGTGAAATTCAGCTTTGCTGAAGGTACGGGGATCGATCAAATTGATTTAGTAGTAGATCGTTTTATTGATGAAGTAATTAAAGTAAACGGCTTAGCACTAGAAGCGAACGGTTACTTAAATTGGGAAGGTTTAGTTTGTTTAGAAAAATTAGGCAAATGTGATGAATCTCATCGTCAATTAGTAAAAAACTGGTTAGAAAACAATGGGTTACAAAATGTTCAAGTAAGTGAATTATTTGATATTTGGTGGGATTATCCTGTTCAAGCTTAATTATTTGGATAAACAAGCGGTCATATTTTTCTGAAAATTTGCAAAATTTTTTAAAAAAACGACCGCTTTTTTTATTTTAAAGCATAAAAAAGAGAGAAATAGATGGAATTTTTAGCCCCTGTTATTTCATTAATTGTTGGCTTTCTAAGTTTTGTTTTGGTGCTCAGAGCGTGGTTGCAATTTTGTCGAGTTGATCCGCGTTTGCCGCTTTCTCAAACATTACTCAAAATCACAGAGCCTCTGGTTCATCCTGTAGGCAAACTGATTCCAACTATCAAAAATATCTGTTTTCCGGCATTACTAATTGCCGCGGCATTGGTCACCCTGCAATTTATCTTATTTGGTATTGATTTACCGCGAGCTGTATTAATAGGCTTATTAAGTGTGGTGAAAACTTTCGGACAGATTCTGTTTTTTACCACCTTAATTCGTGCTTTAATGAGTTGGGTAACTCAAGGTAATCACCCTTTAGACTATACAGTTGCACAAATTACCGAGCCGGTTTTAGTCTTTATTCGTAAATTATTACCGAGAACGGGAATGCTGGATTTTTCGGTAATGGTACTCGGATTTGGTTTATTAATGTTAAACAGCGTGTTCTTTAAAATTTTCGGTGGTTTATGGGCTGCTGCTTAAGTAAAAAGTGATAAAAGTAAAAATCCGCAAGTTTCATAAGATACTTGCGGATTTTTTATTAACGTTGACGTGCTTTAAATCTTGGGTTAGTTTTGCAAATCACATACAGCTTACCTTTACGTCTTACAATTTGGCAATCAGGGTGACGTGATTTTGCTGATTTGAGTGAATTTAAGATCTTCATTTTGTTCCCTTATTTTTTATTTGTTAGTGTCGATGCAAAACCTTTAAATCTATCTTTAAACTGACTTGCACGACCTTCAGTATTTGCTTCACGGCGTTTACCTGTATACACAGGGTGAGATGCTGATGAGGTATCTAGCGTATAAAGCGGATATTCTTTGCCGTCTTCCCATACCATTGTTTTAGTTGTTGCAGCACAAGAACGAATAATCCAGCCTTGTTGCACAGAGCCATCATAAAACAATACTTCACGATAATTTTCAGGATGAATCCCTTTTTTCATATTTTCTCCAAGAAATTTTATAACCATAATTAAATTATGGTAAATATCATATACGAAATTTTTTATTTAATCCATAATTTTTTTATGGTGTTTGAAAATAAAGTGAAATTTTAAAGGATAGATACTCTGTTCAATTTTAAAAGTATGGTAATCTAACCGAAAAAATATAATGGAGGCAGATAATGAGCAAAAATCCTTATTTAATTGCACCTTCAATATTGTCAGCAGACTTGGCAAGATTGGGGGATGATGTGGCAGAAGTTTTAAATGCCGGGGCTGATTTAATCCATTTTGATGTGATGGATAATCATTATGTTCCTAATCTCACATTTGGTCCGGCAATTTGTAAAGCCTTGCGTGATTATGGTGTCAAATGCCCTATTGACGTACATTTAATGGCAAAACCGGTTGAACGTTTGATCCCTGATTTTGCAAAAGCGGGTGCTGATTACATTACTTTCCACCCTGAAGCAACAGAGCATATTGATAGAACATTGCAGCTTATTCGCGATTCGGGTTGTAAGTCGGGATTGGTATTTAATCCGGCAACACCACTGAATTATTTAGACTATGTTATGGACAAGGTAGATGTCATTCTGCTTATGTCAGTGAACCCGGGGTTTGGTGGTCAATCTTTTATTCCTGCGACATTAGATAAATTAAGAGAAGCCCGTCGTCGCATTGATGAAAGTGGCTATAATATTCGCTTAGAAGTTGATGGTGGGGTGAAGATTAATAATATTGCAGAAATTGCAGCAGCCGGTGCGGATATGTTTGTTGCCGGTTCAGCAATTTTTGACCAACCAAACTATCAAGAGGTTATCCAGCAAATGCGTTCTGAGCTGGCTAAAGTTAGTTAAGGAATAATGAAATTTGATCTATCTCTATGGATTAAACTAAAACATAGTGATAGAATGGCAAACTAGATAACAGTTCTATTCTTGTGTATTTAAATAGTCTGGTTTGACCTTTTTATAAAAGGTTGTATTTGAGATTATTTAGATTACACTATTTAACTCTCGCACTTATGCGATATTCACTATAGGAAAAACAAAATGAGCATTGAAGAACGCGTAAAAAAAATCATTGTTGATCAACTTGGCGCGAAAGCAGAAGACGTGAAACCTGAAGCTTCATTCATTGAAGATTTAGGTGCTGACTCTTTAGATACAGTTGAATTAGTAATGGCTTTAGAAGAAGAATTCGATATCGAAATTCCGGATGAAGAAGCTGAAAAAATTACAACTGTTCAATCAGCAATTGATTACGTTCAAAACAATCAATAATCTGAATAGATGTTAGGCGACCAATTGGTCGCCTAATTTTTTATCTGCTTTTACAAAAGCACTCATTAAGATGAGTCATCTATCAGCCCCATTGATTGCATAAAGGCATAACAAGTTGTTTCGCCTACAAACACGAAACCTCGTTTTTTTAATGCTTTCGACATTTTGATAGATGTTTCGGTTTTAGCTGCAATAGCATCAATTGTTGGCACATCATTAATTTGTGGTTGGTGATTTACGAAAGCCCAAATAAAATCGCTAAAATCCTCACCTTTCTCCTGCATTAAAAGATAAGCCTTAGCATTTTTCACAATCGCTTCAAGCTTGGCTCTGTGGCGGATTAGCCCTGCATTTCCCATGAGCAAATCAATATCTTGTTCAGTCATTTGGGCAATTTTGGTAGGTGCAAATTGATGAAACGCTTGGCGGTAGGTTTCTCGTTTTTTTAGAACGGTAATCCAAGAAAGTCCGGCTTGTTGTCCTTCCAAACAGATTTGTTCAAATAATTTTTGGCTATCAAATTGTGGCTTCCCCCACTCTTGGTCGTGATAGTTTATATAAATATCGCTTTCACCACACCAATGGCAGCGAATGAGGTTATCTTTAGTCATATTTTTGAAGTTTCCAATAGTCGGTTGTTTTCATCAGGCGGATTTTACTATCTTTTGAAAGATAGCCACCTTTTACCACATCTAAAATCGTATTTTCAGGTAAATCGGAAGCAAAGATTTCGGCTTGCAATTTATCTTCAGATAAGATCACATAAATAGCTGATGTGTTGTTTTGTGGGGCGTCTAACTTGATATCTGCCACATTAGAAGGTTGCACACAAGCTTGCTTTAAAAAAGAGTATTGCTGTCCAGATTCGGTTAAACAACCGTGGGCATCTTTTTGACCTCCGATTGAGTCATCTGAGCAAGCGGTAAGGATAGCGGCAAGTGCAATCGTTGAGAGTAGAGATTTCATTTGCAAAACTCTTATAAAAATTAACCGCTTGTCATCTTCTCAGATGAATACAAGCGGTTAAATTAGGCTAAAAATTTACCATTATTTTCTTGGTAAATAGCGAGTAGGATCTACAGACTTACCTTTGTAACGAATTTCAAAGTGAAGCTTGTTGGTATTGGTGCCGGTGCTACCTAAGGTTGCAATTTTTTGACCGGCTTTAATCGTGTCTTGTTCATCAACTTCAATGGTATTGTTATGGGCGTAGGCACTTAAGAAGTCATCGTTATGCTTAATAATGATTAAGTTACCATAACCTTGTAAAGCATTACCTGCATATACCACTTTACCTGAAGCGGCGGCACGGACATCTTGCCCTTTTGCGCCTGCAATATCTAGGCCTTTATTACCACCTTCTGCTGATGAGAAACCGGAGATAACTCGTCCATTTGTTGGCCACTGCCATTTAATTGAGGAAGCTGGCGCAGCAGCCGTATTAGTATTTTGCACGTTACTGTCTCCTGCTGTTGCTCGGATTGTTGAAGCAGATCTGGATTCAGCTTGATCAATTGTGCCAACACTTGCAGTGACGGTCGGTGTTACTGTCTCTGTGGTTGCTTTAATACTATTATTCTGTGCGACGTCAGAATTTCCCGTACTTGCTTTTACAGGTCCGGTAATATTACCGTCAGAAGCGTAAGTTGTGCCGTTTGCACCTTGTTGATAAGTAATCTGAGGTTCAACAGGAACTGTTACCTTTTCTTCTACAGTAATAGTTTCAGTGGCTGATTTGCCGGTTTTGATTTTTTGTCCAACAGTTAATTGATATGGCTCGCTCATATTGTTTAGAGCAGCAATTTCTTTTACATCTTTACCCACGATATAGGCGATTAGGAACATGGTATCACCTTTGCGAACAGTATAAGTTGAGCCATCGTAGAACCCTTTTTGAATTTGGTTATACATTGGTGCATTGTTGGCATCACGTGGGATCTCAAAGTTCTGGTCGACTTTTTTTTCCACTTTTTTCGTTTTTTTCACAATCTTGGTTGTGGTAGTCGGCTGTGTAGGTTGCTCTGCAATCACAGGGTTTATTGCTACCGATTGTGGAGCTGGAGCAGAAACAGGCTGAGAAATAGGCTGTACCGGTGTCGTATTCATTGAGCTAGGCATTGGTGTGCTTTGAATATCAGACTGCCAGCCACCTGTTGAGTTAATTGACGTGGTTGTATCAACAGGCTGCATAACACCAGGGCTAAGTTCCGTATTACCTGACGCGTTGACTACCGGTGCCGGATTATTCGAAGAGCAAGCGGCTAAGATAGTAGAAACCAGAGGTAAAAGAATAAATTGCTTTTTCATTAAATAGTTATCCTAAAATTATTTCATTGTTGCCGGCATAGGGGTTGATTGAATATCAGTTGGCCAGCTATAACTGCCTGCACTTGCTCCTGAACCGGCAACAGGCTCCATCGTACCTGACGGTAATTCATTCGGATCATGTGGTACTGTTTTAGGTTTAAGTGCGGTTGTGCAAGCGGTTAAAAACGCGCAAGAAATTGCAACTGCAATCAAAGATGCTTTCATTAAATACCCTTGTTTTTGATTAACGTACACGTAATACTTGACCAACTTTTAAGCTGGAACCGGCATTTAGTCCGTTTAAATTAGCGATATGGCTTGCGTTAGTCCCGGTGAGATAGCCGATTAAATAAAGCGTGTCACTTTTCCCTACAGTATAAGAGTTATCGGTATAGCAGCCTTTAGTAATTTGCGAATAGATTGGTGCATTGTTGCCATCTCTTACAACTTGGCAATTGCCGACAGTTTCCACCTGTGAACCGCCGTAACTATTGTCTGCTGCAGGCATAGGAGCCGGGGCAGGCACAGCAGAGATTGGCTGCGGAGCTTGGTAGGTCGGTTGTGAATAACTTGGTTGAGTCACAACAGGTTGGCTCATTGATGCTGGCATCGGTGCAGTTTGAATGGAATCAGCCGATTGCCAAGTTGCATTTGCATCTGTTGTTTCTACGCTTGAGGTAGTTGATTCACCTGAATTATTTGAACAACCAACTAATGCAAATGAAACAAGTGATAAAACAAAAAGTGATTTTTTCATTTTTTATCCTTAAAATTTATTTCGTTAATATATAAATTATATAGGCAACAACGGCTAATGCGATTGTGCCCCAGCCAATTAATTCAATTGAACGGCGAATTCTCACCTCATATTTTTTGCCGCCCCAAGCAGAAAGCTTGGCGACTAATATAAATCTTGCAAAACGAGAAATTGCAGAGGTAATCACAAACGGGAAAAATGCCATTTGCATCACACCTGCACACACAGTAAAGACTTTATAGGGGATTGGTGAGAATCCGGCTAAAAATACTACAGCAACTCCCCAGGTTTCAAACCAAGATTTCGCTTTATCGAAGTTAGGCTGCATTCCCCAGCTTGCGATTAACCCTTCTACCCAATTAAAAGCATATAAACCGATAAAATATCCGATAATACCGCCAAGTACAGAGGCTAGCGTTGTATAAGCGGCATATTTAAAGGCATTTTGCGGTTTTGCCATTGACATGGGAATGAGCATCACATCTGGCGGAATCGGGAAGAAAATCGCCTCAATAAAACTGACAAAACTCAGCCAAAATGCCGCTAAACGGTGTTTTGACCATTCCATTGTTTTGTCATAAATTTTCTCAAACAGTTTCATTAAAAATGCCTTTTAAAGTTGCAATCGTTTTATGAGCGGTCATATCCACTTGGACAGGCGTAATTGATACACAATCGCGATTTAGTGCATAAAAATCAGTGCCGTAGCTCTCATCTAAAGGCGCACCGGTTACACCAATCCAGTAAACATCAGCATTGCGAGGATCTTTTTGCTTCACAATTTCTGCTGCTGGTGAACGCTCACCTAAGCGTGTAATCATAGTGCCTTTTAATTCTGAATAAGGCAAATTCGGAACGTTTACGTTTAGCACATGGTTAGATGGGAAAACTTGCGTTTTCATTTTTTCCAATAAATCTAATACAACCAAAGCTGCTGTCTCGAAATGATTCTCTCCATCTAAAAATGAAGAGTGTTGGCGGCCAACGAGCGACACGGCAATGCTTGGTAGCGGTAAGTGTCGACCTTCTAATGCAGCTGCAACTGTGCCGGAATAGACCACGTCGTCGCCTAAATTTGCACCGTGATTAATGCCTGAAACCACTAAATCAAATGTTTCTTTACCCTTAAATAAGCCATTTAGGGCTAAATGGACGCAGTCTGCCGGAGTACCGGCGATAACCGCATAATTGTATTCATCAAAACGGTGTACACGCAAAGGATCAACCAAGGTTAAACAGCTTGAGGCTGCACTACGGTTGCGATCCGGAGCAATGATTGTCACTATATGTCCGGCTTCACGTAATGTTTTAGCTAAGGTTTGGATGCCGACTGCATGAAAGCCGTCATCATTACTAATTAAAATTCGCATATTTTCCTTTAGATCTTACATCTTAATAGATTCTAAATATAAAGATCGTGATTCTAACAATTTTTGGACAATTTTTTTAGTCTAAAAGTGCAAAAAGCGGTAAGATTTTGTTAAAGTTTTGCAAATTATGCCTATTGATCGTTTTCTTCGGCTAGCTGAATTAACTCTCTTACCAGCCCTGTGGCATAGCTACCCGATTCTAAAAAGAATGTTAGGCGTAAGCCCTCTTGTTCAAATTGCCATGTTAAATTTTTCGGTTTGCATAACATTGCGCGGCGAGCAGTATTCATTCGCTCTTTTTTCATCAATTCTACGAGAGTAGCATGTTGTTCGATAATTTGCCTTTCTGTCGGATTCGCTACTGCCTCCAGCGATTTTTCTCCAATCAGTGGCGCACTTAGTAGCACATCGTTTTGCGTTAAACGAAGCTGAGTTTCTTCAACTTCTTCCTTTTTAACACAGAAAAAGCTGTTCGAGCCGGCAAGTTGAACATAGTCATTTTCCAGCACTTTATTCATTAAACCATCGGCAATACGTTGTGAAACCACTAAGTTAAAGACCTCGCTACGGGCTGCAGAGAGATAAAAACTGCGTTTTTTACGATCTTTTACTGTAATTTCACCCCTAGCCCAGCGTAGAGCTTGAGTTAAATTATGTCCGTCTCGCCCGAAACGTTGTTCGGTAAAATAATTGGGAAATCCGACCGCTTGTAATTGGTGTAAACGTAAGATTAAATCTTCATTTTCTTTCACATCACGCAAAAGTAACTCAAAATGATTGCCCAACAGTGACCCCACTCGGATTTTGCGGTTATGGCGAGTCACCTCTAGAATTTCCACACCTTCGCATTTAAAAGTAGAAAAATCCGGTGTTTCTTTGCCGGCTAAATGTAAGCAAAACCATTGTTCTGTCACTGCATGGCGGTCTTTAAGACCGGCATAGCTCATCTCTCTTTCTGAAATTCCAACGAACTTTGCTAATTTTTCACCTACAAAAAGAGTATTGGCATTGGTTTTACGGATTTTCACTATAACGAATTCACCTTCACCGGCTAAATCATAGCCTAATTCTTCACGTACGATAAAGTCTGTGAATTCTGCTTTTAAACGTCCCAATACCTGTGGGGCAGAGTATAAATAATTCAGTTGCATAGCCTTAGTTTCTCATAATCAAAAGATAATAGAACATTATACGTTAAAGCTTCGATCTAGATCAGAAAAAGCAAAATAAAAAACAACAAAATACGTTTAAAATTTGGTATAGTTCGTAGCGGTTTTAATCTTTAAATTAAACTTAATAGGAGAAACAAAATGGCACGTCGTCCACTTGTAATGGGTAACTGGAAATTAAATGGTGATAAAGCATTCACTAAAACGTTAATTGCTGATTTAAAAGCAGAATTACATGGCGTTGAAGGCTGTGATGTCGCAATTGCACCACCGGTGATGTATTTAGCTCATGCAGAGGCTGCACTTGCAGGTTGTGGCTGTGGTTGTAATGATAAAGGCTTGATCGCTTTAGGCTCACAAAACGTTGATGTGAATGTAAAAGGTGCGTTCACCGGCGATATTTCACCGGAAATGTTAAAAGAGTTTGGGGCGAAATATATCATTATCGGTCACTCAGAACGCCGTACTTACCACAAAGAAAGCGATGAGTTTATTGCACAAAAATTCAAAGTATTAAAAGATGCGGGTTTAGTGCCAGTGTTATGTATCGGTGAATCTGAAGCAGAAAACGAAGCCGGCAAAACAGAAGAAGTGTGCGCTCGCCAAATTGATTCTGTAATCAATGCGTTAGGCGTTGAAGCGTTTAACGGTGCGGTGATTGCGTATGAGCCAATCTGGGCAATCGGTACCGGAAAATCAGCGACTCCGGCGCAGGCGCAAGCAGTTCACGCATTTATTCGTGGTCATATTGCAGCGAAATCTCAAGCGGTAGCGGATCAAGTAATTATTCAATACGGTGGTTCGGTAAATGATGCGAATGCGGCCGAATTATTTACTCAACCGGATATCGACGGTGCATTAGTAGGTGGTGCTTCGTTAAAAGCGCCTGCATTTGCTGTGATTGTGAAAGCGGCAGCTCAAGCTAAGGCATAATTTTTACTAATCATTCTGCAACAAGCGGTCATTTTTCTTTGAGTTTTTGCAAATTGCTTAAGAAAAATGACCGCTTGTTATTTTTTATGTATGTAAAAAAACGCTTGGTTTCCCAAGCGTTTTTCATAGCGTTCATTTGCAATTAAGAGAGTGCGCCTGTCGCTGCACCTAAAATTCCAATTACAAAGAATCCTAAGATAATCCAAATTGCATTAACACGATTACGTAATAACCACATACAAGCGAAGGTTAACAGTAATGGTAACAAGCCCGGCATTAAGCTATCTAAGATGCTCTGCACAGTTGTAATTTCCGTTGTGCCATCTTGTTTCTGAATAGTAGAAAGTACAAGAGGTACGTTAATGCTTGTCCATTTTTGTACTAAAGCCCCCATAATAAACAGACCTAAGATTGATGCCCCTTCGGTTAATTTCTGAAGAAGTCCACCGCTCATATCTTGAACAACATCTAAGCCTTTTTTATAGCCGTAAACAACACCATAGTAACGGCTTGCCAAGCGAACAAGGTTGAATAATACGAAGAAGAGAATCGGACCTAAAATATTACCGTTTAATGCGAGACCCGCACCTAAGGCTGCAAATACCGGGCGAACTGTTCCCCAGAAAATTGGATCACCTACCCCTGCAAGCGGTCCCATTAAACCTACTTTAATACCATTGATAGCAGCATCATCAATTTCTTTACCGTTGGCACGTTCTTCTTCCATTGCAATAGTTACACCTAAAATTGGTGCTCCTACAAATGGCTGGGTATTGAAAAATTCAGAATGACGTTTAATCGCAGCTTTACGACCCAGGTCGTTCGGATCAGGGTATAAGCGTTTAATTACAGGCACCATAGCGTAAGCAAAGCCTAATGCCTGCATACGTTCGAAGTTCCATGAACCTTGGAATAAATTTGAACGACGTACAACAGCATTCAAATCGCTTTTTGTTACTTTTTTGATTTCAGTTGTCATATTGAATGCCCTCTTAGTCTAAGCGGTTGTCTAAATCATTTTTCTGGGTCGCGGCTACTACAACTTGTTGACTTTTGTTGTATTTTGGATGCATATGGATGTAAATCATCGCTGTTACTGTACCTAGCACACCAAGAGCAACAAGGTTGAAATCGGTAAAACCTGCAATCACAAAACCTGCAAAGAAGAATGGCATTAAGTGTCCTGCACGCATCATATTAATAACCATTGCATAACCTACTACTGCAATAAATCCACCTGCAATTTTAAGACCGGTTGTTACGACTTCCGGAATTGCATTTAACATTGTTTGTACTGCATCGGTACCTGCCGTTAATGCTACGATTAAAGCCGGGATTGCAATACGCATTGCTTGTAGTAATAGTGCTCCACGATGTAACCAGTCTAGTCGGCTTAAGTTACCGTCTTCGATAGATTTATCGGCGGCGTGTTGGAAACCAACGGTAATTGCACGTACTACATAGGTTAATACTTGACCTGCTGCGGCAAGGGGAATAGCAATCGCAATACCGGTTGAGATATCTTGGCGGCCAACAATCACTAAAATAGTCGATACAATTGAAGCTAATGCCGCGTCTGGTGCAACAGCAGCCCCGATATTCATCCAGCCTAGTGCCAATAGTTCTAATGAGCCGCCGACAATAACACCGGTTGTCACATCACCTAATACTAACCCAATCATTGTACAAGCAATAAGTGGGCGGTGAGTTTGCCACTCATCAAGAATTGAACCCATACCGGAGATACAGGCAACGAGGAATAAAAGCACAATTTGTAATGCTGAGAGTTCCATATTGATTTCCTTTAAATTAAGTTATGTTTTTTCAATAAATCCATCATATATTGACGGCTATCGCTTGATACTTTACGTACCTCTAATTCAACACCTTTAGCATCAATTGCTTTAAATGCATTAATATCTTGTTGATCCACTGCGACAGCGTGGCTGACCATTTTTTTCCCTTCTTTATGGGAGATGCCGCCAACATTGATGCTACTAAGTGGAATTCCACCCTCTATGAGAGCTAATACATCAGTTGGATTTGTAAATAAAAGCATGACACGATCGTTGGCATATTCAGGGTTGTTGTACACTCGAATCATTTTAGCGACATCAACTACGTGGGCAGTAACACCAAGTGGTGCAACGCTTTTTAGCATGGTAGTACGGACACTATCTTTTGCTACTCCATCATTAACGACAATAATACGGCTAACTTTGCTTTCTTTCGTCCAAACTGTCGCAACTTGGCCATGGATAAGGCGATCATCAATACGAGCAAGAGCAATTGTCATACGGCGACCATCATCAATAATTTCAGGTTGCGGTGCTACCGTTGCTTCTTGGGCTACTGTAGGCTCAGAAGGAGTGGCTACTTCAGGTTGGTGATTAAGAGAGCGAATGCCTGTTGAGCCGGCTTCTAATGCCACCTCAACTAATTCTTCTAGAGATTCAACGTCATCGCGGGCCATACAAGTGTTGACTAACATTGGAATGTTAACACCTGCAACAACATCCATACCGGTTTTTCCATCTTGGAAACGGTTTGCGGCATTAAATGGACTACCGCCCCACATATCCACTAAAAACAGCACTTGATCGCAGTTTGATAATGGACCTTCAAGAAGGGCTTGATATTTACCCATTATAGTTTCTGCATTTTCTCCGGGAACAAAATCAATGTAGGCTACATTTTCTTGTTCCCCGATTAACATCTCAGTGGTTTTGAGAAGTTGTTCTGCAGCAACACCATGGGTCGCTACAATAATAGCAATGCTCATGTATTACTCCTTTAGAGGGATTTAAGTTTATTTAACGGGCGTGATTTTAATATGATAATTATTTTAAACAATAAATTAATTATGAAAGTGTGATCTATATCACAGATGTTAAAATGCTTTGCCTGTAAAATGGTCAAAATGTATTTTGTTTATAACATATTTGTAACAAACGACTATTTTATATAGGGTGATTTGAGAGGGCGGAATCTCTATTTGGAGTCCTGTTATACTTAGGTAAGATTGAGGGTAATTGCATAAGCAATTACCCCTAATTTGAAATGAGAGAAAACTAAGATCTAATTTCCGGAAACAGCATCTTAATGATAGCTTTTGTTAAGCGCCGAGATTTTCCTTGATAAGGGAAAATATGCATCATCATCATTGGATTGAAATTTGCTTCGATAACGCCCCAAGAATCAAGATTAGGCTGTGCAGGCTGAGTGAGATCTTGAATGATTAAATCCACCCCGCAAACTTTAGCTCCCATTGCATGAGCAATGCCGACAGCAAGTTGTTTATAGCTCTCATGCATTTGGTCAGTCATATCAATGGAATCTCCACCGGTACTGATATTAGAGTTAGCCCTTAGTTGTGCTACCTGATCTTTTTCCGGTATAGAATCGACGGTTAAGCCTTGTTCTTTGAGCTGTAGTTGCTCAATTTCACCTAAGGCAATTTTCTTAAGCGGGGTGCGAGAACCATCGCCACGTAGAGGATCAGTATTTTTCATTTCTACTAATTCCTTCACGCTGTGAATACCGTCACCAATGACGTTTGCCGGCACTCGCAGCAGGACTGCTAAGGTTTCATCACCTAAGACAAAAAAGCGATACTCAGTACCGATCAAATAATCTTCTACCATCACTTCTTTATCTTCACGGAAGGCAATTTCAATAGCTTTTGCAAAATCTTCTCGATTTTTAACCGCTTGTTGGAAAATAGTAATGCCCAAACCGTAGTTAGTGGATTTGGGCTTAATCACCACTGCTTTTCCCTCAAAAAGCGGATAGTGAGCAACAGCCTGTTCAATTGTGGTAAATTCCACACTTTTCGGCACATTAAATCCGGCTTTTGCCAATACTTTTTTGGTCACGACTTTGTTTTCCATAATCAACGGCGAAATATATTGATCGTGGCTGGTCATATTGCCGTTTTTCACATATTCCAAATGATTGCCAAATTGGAGGGCAAGGAATTGGTCGTTTTCGTCTAATAATTCGACATTAATACCTTGTTGAATCAAATCAAAGAATAGCGCTTGGGTAGAAAGTTCCATATTGTCAAATGCAGATAAAGCATAAAAACGATCGAAGGCTTGAGCTTTATAATCTTGGGCTAATTTTGCACCTAAAGATTTATAGCTGCCAAATTGCTCTATAGCCTTAATTAAACGTCCATTAAGTGTTTTGCGAGGATCGGCAAATTGGGATAATTTTTCACGCACGAGAGCCTTTATTTCCTCTGAGGCATTTAATTCGTTCAGCATTACCAAGATTTGCGTTAAGATGGTTTCCCCTTCGGCTCGGAAAGCAGTTTCAGTACGAGGATCTTCCAACGCCACTTGGTAAAGTGTCTGTTTGCCGATTTCTACCTCTTTTTGACCGCTTGTTTCTTCCAGCCAAAGCATGCCAAGTAAGAAATAGTGGATAAATTTTGCATCATCTAGCGTTATGCCGTAAGGCGCAAATGGATTTAAATCAAATAAGCGAAATTCAGCGTATTTCACACCACTTTCTAATAAATCACGTGCTTTTTTGCCACCACGTAAGCGCACGTTGGAATAGAATTCTTTCTCTGCAATTAACAAACCTTTTTCCACTTGAGCTTCAAGGCTTTCAACGTAGCTTTCCAAGCTATCGTGATTGACTACTACATTCGGCGAATTGACATAGCCATAAGGGCTGGAACGCAAACTACGGACTAATTGCCCCTCTGCAAGCGGTGATTTTCCGTAAAAATATTGCGATTCCACTGTTGGTGTAGCGGCAAGTAAGTAAAGCAAGATCCACTGATAACGCAAGAAGTTATTGGTAAGCTTCATATAAAGTGCGTTTTGGAAGGTTTTTAAATCTTGATATTCCGTTTGCAAAGCAAAGGCTTTTTCCACAAACTCAACGGAAAGTTGGAAATTATAATGTATGCCGCTGACCATTTGTTTATACTTACCGTAATTGGCAGATAGATGTTCTCGATATTTGACATCTTCCGGATTATCGAGCTGTGCTTCTTGAATCAGCTCTTCCGGTGGTAAGCCGGCAGGCATGCTCAATGGGAAGATATATTCATCTTCAGGCAAAGAGCGTAAAACCACTTCGTGAATGGCAGAAAGCCAGCGAAAAGTATCTTCCAATTTTGCATTGGGTGGTGTGATTAACTCTAATTGACTTTCGGCAAAATCAGTTTGGATATAAGGATGATATGAGCGATTACCAAAAATAGCTGGATGTGGGGTGGTGACAATATTGCCTTTAATATCAATACGTTGGCTCTCTTTTTCCAAACCAAAACAGCCTTGTTGGAATAGGAGTGCTAAATGATTTTCTCGGATAATTTGTTGTAATTTCATCATCTATCCTTTTAAAAAATGGAATGAATACCTTAGCACGATAACATAAATAAAAGGCTTAGTGAAATAGTGGGTTTTAGTTTATTGGAATGAGGTAGATGATTTTGTTATAAGAAATCTGCACCTAAATTTAGATGCAGATTTGTGTTTTATTTTGGTGATTTAATTAGATGAGTTGCCCTAAAGCCTCACCCATTCGGGTTTTAGCGCCTGCTGTTAATTCAGGTTTTAAGGCCACTTTTCCTTTCGGGAATAGGTTAATCACAGTTGAGCCTAAGCGGAAAGCGCCCATTTCATCACCTTTTTTCAGATGAATTGCTTTCTCACCTTCGTTTTCGTAGTTCCAGACAATGACTTCATCGGCACGAGGAGGGTTAATTACGCCAGCCCAAACGGTACTCATGCTTGCGGTGACGGTTGCACCCACTAAAATTTGTACCATTGGTCCGAATGCGGTATCGAATTCGCAGATAACTCGCTCATTACGGGCAAACAGATTTGGTACGTGTTCGGCTAAAAACGGATTCACCGAAAATAATTCGCCCGGCACGTAGATCATTTTGCGTAATGTGGCATCACACGGCATATGGACACGATGGTAATCACTTGGTGATAAATAAGTAGTAATAAATGTACCGTCTTGGAATTTTCCTGCCATTTCTAGATCATTGGCTAATAAAGTTTCTAAGGTAAAGAAATGCCCTTTAGCCTGTAATAAGCGATTATTAGAAATATCACCTGATTCACTGACTTTACCGTCTGCAGGTAAGCAAAGCGTATTAGTATCTGCATTAATTGGGCGAGCATTTTCTTTTAGCTCACGAATAAAAAATTCATTGAAAGTAGAATAATCAGATGCTTCGGTTTTTGCTGCTTCAGATAAATTTACGTTGTACTGTTTAGCAAATAATTTAATGATAAAGTGGGTGACTGCTCCCCATTTTTGTTCAGCTAACCAACCTGCTGCACGGGTAATAGCAAGTTGCGGTAGTAAATAGTGCAGAGCGATTTTTACTCTTTGTAAATAAGTTGGAGTCGGGTATGATTTTAATTGCATTACGATTATCCTCTCTTAATTAAAAACCTGGTTGTGTTTTTAAATGAGGGCGAAGTATAACAAATACAATACAAAATACATAAAAAAATTAGAAATGTTGAAGTGGCTACAAAGAAAAAAACAGAAAAGAGGACTTTGTAGATTACCCACTTCAACGTATTTTCTATTATTCTAAAACGATATTAGCGCGATTTTTTTCTAAAGTTGCTTGCCCAATTCCTGAAACTTCAGTGAGTTGTTCTATACTTTTAAAATTACCGTTTTTAGTACGGTAATCTACAATCGCCTGTGCTTTTTTCTCACCTATACCAACTAATTTATCCTGTAGTTCGGCTGCACTTGCTAGGTTAATGTTAACCGCATTAGGGTTGATTTTACTTTGGTTTGTAACTTGTTCCACCGCTTGAGTAGACGATGTTTGTTCCGTATTAGTGATAGGTTGGGTTTGGGCGAAAGTATGGCTGGATAAACCGATTAATAAGCTTAAGGTAAATGCTTTTATTTTTTTCATAGTTATGTCCTTGTTGTTGAGTGAATTTCAAGTCAGAGATTAAAAGTGAATAAGATTTACTGCAACGTGAGAAAATAAATTTTTCGATATGGATCGAAAAAATAGAAAAAGCATAAACTTATCCTCTTGCATTTGGTCTGAAATAAGGTGAGATTGAGAGAATTTGCAAAAAATTAAGAAAAAATGACCGCTATTTACGTAAATTTATTTTAAATAAAGTGATGAATTGTTTTAAATGCTTTAAAATAGTAACATTTTTATTTAGCTTGAATTAATTAACTCTATTTGGAATTAACATGACACAAAATAACTTTCGTAAAGAGCCTGTTTTCGGTGAACCTTTAACGCCTACTGAAGAGAATGCAGTAGCAGAATCTAATCCAACAACTGAACGTAACAAACCTTATGTTTCTTTACATTCAACTCAAACGCCCGGCCATACCTTCACGCCGATTATGAAACGCCCGGAGCCTGTTGAACAGCCGCAAGCTGAACAAATGGCAAAATCGGCAAAAGAGTTTCAATTTACGCCAACTTCAGAGGAAGTTGAGCAAGTAACTTCAGAAGTAGAAGAAACGGTCTTAACATCAAGTGAAGCTCGTATTGAATTAAATGAAAAAGTAGAGGAAGAAATTGTGGTGAAACCTATTAACGAGGGCTTTACTACTGAACGTGTTATTCCAAATGTTACAGCGACAGCAGCAGGAGCATCAGTGGCTGCAGCAGCAACGGCTGCAACGGTGAAAACAGACAGTATGCTTAAAGCGAAAATGCCTGCAAAAACACGTCGTTTATTATTGGTAGCGTTATTAGCATTGGCATTATTGGTTCTTTTCTTTTTATTAAAACCAAGTACACCTGAAACAGTAGAAGAACTGCAATCTCAGCAAGGTAGTAGCTTACCGATTGAGTTCCGCCCCGTGGATGAAGCAGAAGCAAAACGTGCGGAAGAACAGGCTCGAGCTGAACAAGAGGCCGCAGCGAAACAGTTGCAGGAACAAGAACAAGCTGCGCTACAAACCCAGCAAAATGTGAATGAGCCTCAATCTTCAACTCCGGCACAAAGTGAGCAAACAGTTAATACTCAGACTCAATCTGTTACTGAGCCACCTGTTGCGGCAAAACCAGTTGAAAATAAACCTGTTGTAACTCAGCCTGTTGTTAAACCTCAAACGCAGGGGAGTGTAGTTTATCAGCCTGAAACAAAATCACAGCCTAAAACTCAGCCTAAAGCTGAACGTGTAACGACTCAACTACAGAAAGAGGTTGCTAAAGTAGCTCCTAAGTCTGCAACTGAAAAAGCGCCATTAAAAGCAGAAGTTGAGAAAGCTACAGTTTCATCTATGGCAACTAAAACGATGACTGTGCCAAAAGGGGTATCATTAATGCAGGTGTTCCGTGATAATAATTTAAATATCTCAGACGTGAATGCTATGAGTAAAGTGAACAATGTCGTAAGTAATTTAAAAGTAGGTGAACGTGTAACTGTGCGTTTAGATAAAAATAACCGTGTAGTTGAAATGAGCATCGGCTCTGGAGGTAAATTTACACGTCAATCAAATGGTAGCTATACTTTTAAATAAAATAAATAGAGAGCAACGCTACAAACGTTGCTCTTTTTTTTGAAAAAGGAGTACAGATGAATTTATTTCTAAAACAACATAAACTTATTGGGTTAGTGGCAGTGGCAATATTAACTGGTGCTTGTACTCCTGCGGTAACACCTGTGGAGCAGATTCATCAGGCGCAGAGAGTTAAAGAGCCGATGCAAACAGTGACTACCCAGATCGGGCAGGCCTCTGAAGTTGTGATCTATCGTTGTAAAAATGATAAAAAAGTAGAAGTTGAACGCCAGAACAAAACGAGCAATTTCACAAAAAAAGAAATGGTAACGGTCAGTTTTCAAGGCATATCGCACCAACTTTCTGCAGCAGTCACCAAAAACGGTAAAAAATATACTAATATCCGCTGGACATGGCATGAAACACGTGATGGCAAAGCTTTTTTGTATAACAATACCAAAAAAACATTAGCAGCAAATTGTGTTAAACAATAGCAAGCGGTAAGATTTTCAGAGAATTTTGCAAATGAATATTTTAGTGATAGGGCCTTCTTGGGTCGGGGATATGATGATGTCCCATTCACTGTATCAACAGTTGAAAGTTCAATACCCGGGTTGTCAGATAGATGTTATGGCACCGGATTGGTGTCGCCCGCTATTAAGCCGTATGCCGGAAGTTCGTAAAGCTATTTCTATGCCAATTGGGCATGGGGCTTTTCGTTTATGTGAACGTTACCAAATTGGAAAAAAGCTTAGAAATCAATATGATATGGCAATTATATTGCCTAATTCATTAAAGTCAGCTTTTATTCCGTTATTTGCCAAAATTGCTAAACGTCGCGGCTGGAAAGGGGAAAGTCGCTATTTCTTGTTAAATGATCTACGTAGCAATAAAAATGATTATCCGATGATGGTGCAACGTTATGTAGCACTCGCTTTTGAACAAGGCACTATTCCGAATGCAGATCAGTTGCCGATTGCTTACCCTTACCTTAAAACGGATTTGCAGCAAATTGCTCAAACCAAAGCGAAATTTGAAAAGCAGTTTGCTTATGCACAAGAGCGTCCCGCTATTGGCTTCTGCCCCGGAGCAGAGTTTGGACCGGCGAAGCGTTGGCCACATTATCATTATGCTGAACTTGCCAGAGTATTGATTAACCAAGGCTATTCGGTGCGTTTATTCGGCTCGAAAAAAGATGAAGAGGTAGGTGAGCAGATTCGTTTAGCCCTACCTGAAAACTTACAGCGTTATTGTATCAATCTTGCCGGTCAAACAGATCTCAACCAAGCGGTTGATTTAATTGCTGACTGCCAAGCCGTTGTAAGTAATGATTCAGGCTTAATGCACATTGCTGCCGCCTTGGATAAACCGTTGGTTGCTCTCTACGGCCCAACTAGCCCGCAATATACGCCACCTTTAGCTCACAATGCGGTGATTATCCGTTTGATTGAAGGTGGACTAATCAAAATCCGCAAAGGCGAAGGCGCAGAGGGCTATCACCAAAGTTTAATTGATCTTAGCCCTGAAATGGTGATGGCAAAACTGAGCGAATTATTGGCGTAAATTCAATACAAGCGGTTAAATCTTGCAAATTTTTTGTCAAAAACGACCGCTTGTTCTGTTAAAACTATGAAAGTTCTAATCGTAAAAACCTCCTCAATGGGTGATGTTCTACACACTCTGCCAGCCCTAACCGATATGCGAAAAGCGATTCCTAACTTGCAGGTGGATTGGGTCGTTGAAGAAAATTTTGCTGAAATTCCTATTTGGCATTATGCGGTGAGAAAGGTAATTCCCGTTGCGATTCGTCGTTGGCGGAAAAATTTATGCAAGCGTTCAACATGGCTTGAGTGGCAGCGTTTTATCAAAGAGTTGAAAAGTGAACAGTATGATGCGGTCATTGATGCTCAAGGCTTAATCAAGAGTGCAGTATTAGTTACCCGACAAGCCCAAGGTAAAAAATTTGGCTATAATAAACAGTCTGCCCGTGAGGGATTAAGTAGTCTGTTCTATGATGTAACTTTTGATATTCCTTACCAGCAACACGCGGTAGAGCGAATCCGTAAACTCTGTGCTAAATCCCTAGCTTATCCTCTAGTGCAGAATCAGGGTGACTATGCCATTGCTCAGCATTTTGCAAAAAATCAAACAAAAATAACCGCTTACATTATGCTGATTCATGCTACAACCCGAGCAGATAAGCATTGGAAAGAATCTTATTGGTCTGAAGTAATAAAATCTCTGGCAGAGCAAGGGCTAGAAGTGCGCTTGCCATGGGGAAATCAAATAGAAAAAGAGCGAGCTGAGCGTTTGGCAGCGGTGGCAGAGAATGTAATTGTGTTACCGAGAATGACTTTAACCGAATTGGCTATGCAAATTGAAGGTGCTCAAGCGGTAATTTCAGTTGATACAGGGTTGAGCCATTTAACAGCAGCATTAGATAAACTTAATGTGATTTTATATGGCGCAACTGACCCTAAGTTAATCGGGGCTTATGGTAAAAATCAGCACTATTTGACTTCTGATAAAATGGATAATATTTTGCCGACTCAGGTACTGAAAAAACTAAAAACAGTGATTGGAAAATAATCACTTCGGTATCTGCCGAAGCTTGACTTCTATACGTGATTCATTTAGAATTTCTCGTCCTTTCCTATGAAAGGATATTTTTAATTTTATTTTTAATAATTTTAACTGGAGCTTTTTTAATGGCAACTATCAACCAATTAGTACGCAAACCGCGTGTGAAAAAGGTTGTAAAAAGCAACGTTCCTGCATTAGAGGCTTGCCCGCAGAAACGTGGCGTGTGTACTCGTGTATACACTACTACACCTAAAAAACCGAACTCAGCATTACGTAAAGTATGTCGTATTCGTTTAACAAATGGCTTTGAAGTAACTTCATACATCGGTGGTGAAGGTCACAACCTTCAAGAACACAGCGTTGTATTAATCCGTGGCGGTCGTGTTAAAGACTTACCGGGTGTGCGTTACCACACTGTACGCGGTGCATTAGACTGTGCTGGCGTGAAAGATCGTAAACAAGGTCGTTCTAAATACGGCGTTAAACGTCCTAAAGCTTAATGGTTCTCCGTTGAGTAAGGCCAAACGTCTAAATTTTAATATTTAAACCATAAACTCCAGTCAATATGCCTTAAGGCAGATTAGATGAGTTTTGGATATCCTGAAGATTTAATATACGGAGAAATTTCCAATGCCACGTCGTCGTAGTATTGAACCACGCAAAATTCTTCCAGATCCGAAGTTCGGTTCAGAATTACTTGCAAAATTTATTAACGTTTTAATGGTAGATGGTAAAAAATCTACTGCAGAAAAAATCGTTTACGGTGCATTAGAAGCTTTAGCACAACGTTCTGGTAAAGAAGCGTTAGAAGCATTTGAAACAGCATTAGAAAACGTACGTCCAACAGTTGAGGTTAAATCTCGTCGTGTTGGTGGTTCTACTTATCAAGTACCGGTAGAAGTTCGCCCAACTCGTCGTAATGCATTAGCAATGCGTTGGATTGTAGAAGCAGCTCGTAAACGTGGTGACAAATCAATGGCATTACGTTTAGCTAACGAATTATCAGACGCAGCAGACAACAAAGGTTCAGCAGTGAAAAAACGTGAAGACGTTCACCGTATGGCTGAAGCTAACAAAGCGTTTGCTCACTTCCGTTGGTAATCGTTTAAGTAAGCTTATTCAAGGCTTCATCTCAGTTTGCGGTGAAGCCTTACCCTTATTAAGAATTTCAATTTAAAACCAAAAGGTAAGAATTAAATGGCTCGTCAAACCCCTATTGAAAGATACCGTAATATCGGTATTAGTGCGCATATCGACGCGGGTAAAACAACGACCTCTGAACGTATCCTTTTCTATACAGGTGTAAGCCATAAGATCGGTGAAGTTCATGATGGTGCTGCAACAATGGACTGGATGGAACAAGAGCAAGAGCGTGGTATCACAATTACTTCTGCTGCAACAACTGCGTTCTGGTCTGGTATGTCTCAACAATACCCACAACACCGTATTAACGTTATCGATACTCCGGGACACGTTGACTTTACTATCGAAGTAGAGCGTTCAATGCGTGTTCTTGACGGTGCGGTAAT
The DNA here is from genome assembly GCF_013377255.1 of Mannheimia granulomatis. Taxonomy (NCBI): domain Bacteria; kingdom Pseudomonadati; phylum Pseudomonadota; class Gammaproteobacteria; order Pasteurellales; family Pasteurellaceae; genus Mannheimia; species Mannheimia granulomatis. Next base: position 1,951,122 of record NZ_CP016614.1, on the reverse strand, counting down.
GGTTTACTGTGCAGTAGGTGGTGTTCAACCACAATCTGAAACTGTATGGCGTCAAGCTAACAAATATAAAGTACCACGTATTGCGTTCGTAAATAAAATGGACCGTACTGGTGCTAACTTCCTACGTGTTGTTGAACAAATCAAAACGCGTTTAGGTGGTAATTCAGTTGCATTACAACTTCCAATCGGTGCTGAAGATAGCTTCAAAGGTGTTGTTGACTTAATTAAAATGAAAGCAATCAACTGGAACGAAGCTGACCAAGGTATGACTTTCACTTATGAAGACGTTCCTGCGGATATGTTAGAAGCATGTGAAGAGCATCGTGCAATGTTAGTTGAAGCTGCAGCTGAAGCATCAGAAGAATTAATGGAAAAATTCTTCTCTGGTGAAGAATTAACAGAAGATGAAATCAAAGCTGCGTTACGTCAACGTGTATTAGCAGGTGAAGTAATTCCTGTATGCTGTGGTTCTGCATTCAAAAATAAAGGTGTTCAAGCAATGCTTGATGCGGTAATTGATTACTTACCGGCACCAACAGATATCCCAGCAATTAAAGGTATTAATGAAGATGAAACCGAAGGTGAGCGTCATGCAAGTGATGATGAGCCATTTGCTTCATTAGCATTCAAAATTGCAACTGACCCATTCGTAGGTAACTTAACTTTCTTCCGTGTGTACTCAGGTGTAATTAATTCTGGTGATACTGTTTACAACTCTGTAAAACAAAAACGTGAACGTTTTGGTCGTATTGTACAGATGCACGCAAACAAACGTGAAGAGATCAAAGAAGTTCGTGCGGGCGACATCGCTGCTGCAATCGGCTTAAAAGATGTAGGTACTGGTGATACATTATGTGCATTAGACGCACCAATCATCCTTGAGCGTATGGAATTCCCTGAGCCGGTAATCTCTGTTGCAGTTGAGCCAAAAACTAAAGCTGACCAAGAGAAAATGGGCTTAGCATTAGGTCGTTTAGCACAAGAAGACCCGTCATTCCGTGTTCACACTGATGAAGAGTCTGGCGAAACCATTATCTCAGGTATGGGTGAATTACACTTAGACATCATCGTTGACCGTATGAAACGTGAATTCAAAGTGGAAGCGAACATCGGTAAACCACAAGTATCTTACCGTGAAACTATCCGCACACGTGTTAACGATGTGGAAGGTAAACACGCAAAACAATCTGGTGGTCGTGGTCAGTACGGTCACGTTGTTATCGACTTATACCCATTAGACCCAGAAGGTCCTGGCTATGAGTTCGTAAACGAAATCAAAGGTGGTGTAATCCCTGGCGAATATATCCCTGCGGTTGATAAAGGTATCCAAGAACAACTTAAATCTGGTCCATTAGCGGGTTACCCGGTAGTTGATTTAGGTGTCCGTTTACACTTCGGTTCATACCACGATGTTGACTCATCTGAACTTGCGTTTAAACTTGCTGCATCATTAGCATTTAAAGCAGCATTCGCGAAAGCAAGCCCAGTATTACTTGAGCCAATCATGAAAGTAGAAGTGGAAACTCCACCGGATTATGTTGGTGATGTAATCGGTGACTTAAGCCGTCGTCGTGCAATGGTTAACGGTCAAGAAGCGAACGAGTTCGTTGTTAAAATCAATGCTGAAGTTCCACTTTCAGAGATGTTTGGTTATGCAACAGACTTACGTTCACAAACTCAAGGTCGTGCATCATACTCAATGGAACCTTTAAAATATGCTGAAGCACCGAAAAATGTTGCTGATGCTATTATTGAAGCTCGTAGAAAATAATGTTTAACCTGAGCCATAGCAATAGGGCTGTGGCTCATTTTTTAGGAAGATATTAAAGTGTCTAAAGAAAAATTTGAACGTACAAAACCGCACGTTAATGTGGGTACAATCGGCCACGTTGACCATGGTAAAACAACTTTAACAGCTGCAATCACAACGGTATTAGCGAAACACTTTGGTGGTGCAGCGCGTGCATTCGACCAAATCGATAACGCGCCGGAAGAGAAAGCACGTGGTATCACCATCAACACTTCACACGTTGAGTACGATACAGCGACACGTCACTACGCACACGTTGACTGCCCGGGACACGCGGACTATGTTAAAAACATGATTACCGGTGCAGCACAAATGGACGGTGCTATCTTAGTAGTAGCGGCAACAGACGGTCCAATGCCACAAACTCGTGAGCACATCTTATTAGGTCGCCAAGTAGGTGTTCCATACATCATCGTATTCTTAAACAAATGCGATATGGTTGATGACGAAGAGTTATTAGAATTAGTTGAAATGGAAGTTCGTGAACTTCTTTCTCAATACGACTTCCCGGGTGATGACACTCCAATCGTACGTGGTTCTGCATTACAAGCATTAAACGGTGTTGCAGAGTGGGAAGAGAAAATTCTTGAATTAGCAAACCACTTAGACACATACATCCCGGAACCTGAGCGTGCGATTGATAAACCATTCTTATTACCAATCGAAGACGTATTCTCAATTTCTGGTCGTGGTACAGTAGTAACAGGTCGTGTTGAGCGTGGTATCATCCGTACTGGTGATGAAGTTGAAATCGTAGGTATCAAAGATACAACGAAAACAACGGTAACCGGTGTTGAGATGTTCCGTAAATTATTAGACGAAGGTCGTGCGGGTGAGAACGTAGGTGCATTATTACGTGGTACTAAACGTGAAGAAATCGAACGTGGTCAAGTATTAGCGAAACCGGGTTCAATCACGCCACACACAGACTTCGAATCAGAAGTTTACGTATTATCAAAAGAAGAAGGTGGTCGTCACACTCCATTCTTCAAAGGTTACCGTCCACAATTCTACTTCCGTACAACGGACGTAACAGGTACAATCGAATTACCTGAAGGCGTAGAAATGGTAATGCCGGGCGATAACATCAAGATGACTGTAAGCTTAATTCACCCAATCGCGATGGACGAAGGTTTACGTTTCGCGATTCGTGAAGGTGGCCGTACAGTAGGTGCTGGTGTTGTAGCGAAAATCATCAAATAATTAAGCGAAAGTTTATATTTGAGATAAGCGAACAAAGCGAAAGAGAGGTATATCGAAAGATATGCCTCTTTTTTATTGCTTCAAATGGATAGTACAAAGTCTCAATTTGCAAAATGGTGACCAAAAAAGACCGCTTGCAATGAGGTAGGCGTATGCAGGCGGTTAGATTTTAGGTATGTTTTGTGAAACGAAGAGGTTTTCTGTGATTTAGCCTCTCTAGCAATGAGTTTCTGCTCGACAGTTTATCGATAGAACGCTACAATAGCCGTCTATTTATGTATCTTTTTTATATCCCTAAACCGAGGTTTAAGAATGTCATTTTCAATTGAAACATTAGAAGGCTTACAACGCCGCGTAACAATTAACGTACCAGCTGACAAAATCGAAGCAGCATACAAAGAACAATTAAAAGGCTATGCGAAAAATGCTCGTGTAGATGGTTTCCGTAAAGGTAAAGTGCCACACTCAATCATTGAACAACGTTTCGGTATCGCAGCTCGTCAGGATGTATTATCTGAAGAAATGCAACGTGCATTCTTTGAAGCAGTGATTGCGGAAAAAATCAATCTTACGGGTCGTCCAACATTCACCCCGGACAACTATCAACCGGGTCAAGATTTCAGCTTCACTGCAACCTTTGAAGTGTTCCCAGAAGTGGAATTAAAAGGTTTAGAGAATATTGAAGTTGAAAAGCCAGTTGTTGAAATCACAGATGCTGATTTAGATAAAATGGTTGATGTGTTACGTAAACAGCAAGCTACTTGGGCAGAAACAGCAGAGGCAGCAAAAGCAGATGCACGTGTAACAATCGATTTCGTTGGTTCTGTAGATGGCGAAGAGTTTGAAGGCGGTAAAGCATCTGACTTCGTATTATTTATGGGACAAGGTCGTATGATTCCAGGTTTTGAAGATGGTATTGTAGGCCGCAAAGCAGGTGAACAATTTGATATTGATGTGACTTTCCCGGAAGAGTATCACGCTGAAAACTTAAAAGGTAAAGCAGCTAAATTTGCTATCACCTTGAAAAAAGTAGAAGATATGGTATTACCTGAATTAACAGAAGAGTTTGTGAAAAAATTCGGTAACGCAAAATCAGTTGAAGAATTACGTGCAGAAATCAAGAAAAATATGCAACGTGAATTAAGAAACGCAGTAACTTCTCGTGTTAAAGCACAAGTGATCAACGGTTTAATTGCACAAAATGATGTTGAAGTACCAGCAGCTGCAGTGGAAGAAGAAGTAAATGTGTTACGTCAGCAAGCTGTTCAACGCTTTGGCGGTAAACCTGAAATGGCAGCTCAATTACCGGCTGAATTATTTGAAGCAGAAGCGAAACGCCGTGTGCAAGTAGGTTTATTACTTTCTTCAGTTATTGCATCTAATGAATTAAAAGTAGATGAAAAACGTGTTGAAGATATGATCGCAGATATTGCATCAGCTTATGAGCAGCCGGCAGAAGTGGTAGCACATTATGCGAAAAACCGTCAATTAACAGAAAATATCCGTAACGTGGTATTAGAAGAACAAGCGGTTGATGCTGTATTAGCAAAAGCGAAAGTAACTGAAAAAACAATGTCATTCGATGATGTAATGACACAACAGGCACAATAATTTCCTTAGTTAAGGTGGGCAAAAGCTCACCTTTTATTACTTACAAGCGGTTACTTTTTAGTAAAAATTTACCGATTAAGGTTCTTCTTACAGAATCGGTATTTGCAAAATTTTAATGGAAAACGACCGCTTATTTATGTTAATTTTGAGGAAATTCAGCGATGGAACAACTTACTTTTGCAGAGCAGATTCAGTTATTTGTAGCCAACCATACGATTATGGTTTTTGCTTGGGTGGCTTTATTGGGAGCGGTAATTTTCAGCTTTTATAAATCTGCTACCAGCAAATACAAAATTGTGGATAATGCACAGGCAACGCAATTAATTAATAAAGAAGGTGGTGTTGTGATTGATGTCCGTTCGGATGAAGAATTCCGTATGGGGCATATCATTGATAGTATTCACATCTTACCTTCAGATCTGAAGGCTAATAAAATCCATCAGATCGAAAAATATAAAGATCGTCCGGTTATTTTTGTTGATACCAATGGGTTAAGTTCTGCAGGCTTAGCAAACATTATTGCTAAACAAGGTTTTAACAAGGTGTACGTGTTAAAAGAAGGTATGGCAGGCTGGCGTGCGGGCAGTTTACCGACGGTAAAAAAGCATAAATAATTTATTTATAAGGAAATTTTATGTCAGAAGAAAATCAAGTTGCTTCAACAGAAGAAGCTACTCAAGCCCCTTTTGAGCTTCAAATTCAACGTATTTATGTAAAAGATGTTTCTTTTGAAGCACCAAATTTACCGAATATTTTCCAACAAGAGTGGAAACCACAACTAGGTTTCGAACTTGATACGGAAACTAAAGAAATTGGTGAAGATTTATACGAAGTTACGCTTCACATTACTGTTCAGACTACACTAGAAGATAGTGGTGATGTAGCATTTATCTGTGAAGTTAAACAAGCTGGTGTGTTCACGATTAAAGGTATCGAAGGTATTCAACTTGCACATTGCTTAGCATCTCAATGCCCGAATGTGCTTTACCCTTATGCTCGTGAATTAATTTCTAGCTTAGTAAATCGCGGTACATTCCCGGCATTAAATCTTTCTCCTGTGAATTTTGATGCGTTATTTATGGATTACCTCCAACGCCAAGAACAAGAAAATGAGTGGAATCTATTCTGAACCTATTACTGTTTTAGGGGCCGGCTCTTATGGGACTGCATTAGCTATTGCTCTTGCTCGTAACGGGCACAAAACCTATTTATGGGGACATAATCCGCAAAAAATGGCACAGCTTGCCGAGCAACGAATTAACCAAGAGTTTTTACCGGATATTGTTTTTCCTGAAGCATTGGACGTGCTGGCAGATTTAGAGATTGCATTAAAAAAAGCCAAAGATTTGCTAATTGTGGTACCAAGCCATGTATTTTCTGATGTATTAGCTCAAATTAAGCCGTTTTTATCCAAACAACACCGCATCATGTGGGCGACCAAAGGGCTGGAAAGAGATACAGGAAGATTATTACAGACAGTTGCAGAGGAAATTCTGGGGGAAGATCATCCACTGGCTGTGCTTTCCGGTCCAACTTTTGCTAAAGAACTTGCAGCTGGTTTGCCGACTGCTATTTCGCTTGCTTCAACCGATCCTGTTTTTGCCGATGAAATGCAGCAGCGAATTCATTGCTCAAAGGCATTCCGTGTTTACTTAAATAATGATATGGTAGGCGTACAGCTTGGTGGGGCAATTAAAAATGTGATTGCCATTGGTGCCGGCATTTCAGATGGCATGGGCTTTGGTGCTAATGCCAGAACAGCATTAATTACCCGAGGGTTAGCAGAAATCAGTCGCTTAGGCGTATCTCTCGGAGCTGATCCAAAAACCTTTACCGGCATGGCTGGTTTAGGTGATCTGGTGCTGACTTGTACCGATAACCAATCCCGTAACCGCCGTTTTGGCTTAGCTTTAGGGCAGGGAAAATCGGCAGAATTAGCGATCGCCGAAATAGGACAAGTAGTGGAAGGTTTTTATAATACCAAAGAGGCTTATCTGCTAGCGCAAAAACAAGGCGTAGAGATGCCAATTGTAGAGCAAATCTACCAAATGCTGTTTTGCCAAAAAAATGCAAAAGATGTGGTAACCACTCTATTAGGTCGTGAACGTAAAGGTGAATAAAGAGGATACTATGGATAAATTAGAAGTTGATAAAATCTGGCAGGAAATTCGGGCAGAAGCTCAGCAGTTAGCTGAGTGTGAGCCAATGCTTGCAAGCTTTTTCCATTCTACTATTTTAAAGCATTCACATTTAGGAAGCTCTCTTAGCTATATTTTGGCGAATAAACTTGCTAATTCCATTATGCCGGCGATTGCTCTAAAAGAGATTATTGAAGAAGCCTATCGTGCAGATCCGCGAATTATCCATAGTGCAGCCTGCGATATTAATGCTGTTCGCACCCGAGACCCGGCAGTTGATAAATGGACAACGACCTTACTTTATTTAAAAGGATTTCACGCTTTACAAAGTTATCGCGTCACCCATTATCTCTGGAATCAAGGTAGAAAAGCGCTTGCCGTTTACTTACAAAATGAAATTTCAGTTGCCTTTGATGTGGATATTCACCCTGCTGCCAAAGTAGGCTGCGGCATTATGTTTGACCACGCAACAGGTATTGTCGTGGGCGAAACCTCGGTAATTGAAAATGATGTGTCGATTCTACAAGGCGTAACGCTGGGTGGAACAGGCAAAGAACACGGAGACCGACACCCAAAAATTCGTGAAGGTGTGATGATTGGGGCGGGAGCGAAGATTTTGGGGAATATTGAAATCGGACGCTATTCCAAAATTGGCGCAAATTCTGTGGTATTACAGCCGATTCCAGATCACGCAACTGCTGCAGGTGTGCCGGCACGCATTATCGGCAAATCATCAGAACAAAGACCGGCGTTTGATATGAACCAATATTTTGAAGATGAACAAGGCTTGTTTGGTGATGGTATTTAATCGACAAGCGGTCGATTTTGGGTAAATTTTTGCAAATGAAAAGGGGCTTTGCCCCTTTTGATCTTTTTGTTCTACTTAGGATTTTTGAATCACAATTTCCCAAGCTGCATCGCCAATTTGTGCGAAGTGGGTGACAGGATAATTGTTTTCTGCCGCCCAACGTGGAAGGTTTTCGGTTGCTTCTGCACAGGTAAATTGGATAGCCAGCTCATCGCCCACATTCAGATCAACGATTTTCTTCTTCGCTTCCATTAACGGATAAGGGCATAAGTGTCCTTTTGTATCAAGTTCATAACGCATAGTTATTCTCCTTTATTGAGCTTGTTTGGTTGGGCGAACATAGACGAAATGGGTCATAATCCAAACGCCTATCATAATGAAAAAGAGGGAAATCCAGCCTTTAGCACTCATGACTGCAGTAGCGGTTAAGCCGTTTCCGATCGTACACCCGCCGGCAAGTGAAGCACCAACACCCATCAGTAATCCGCCAATCACGCTATTACGGCAAGTGGTTAAATCAGGCATTCGCCATTTAAATTCTTTGCTACCTTTGGCGGCAATGTAAGAGCCGAGCATAATGCCCAGTACTAGGAATACGCCCCAGTTGATTAATTTTGCATCGCCTGTTACCACATAATGTACGATATTGGCAGATGGGCCGGTAATACTAAGGCCTGCGGATTTTCCGCTGATAGCATTCGCTCCCCAAGCGGCAAAGGCTAGTAAGCCAATCAGCACCGCAGCAAAGAATGGGTGGTAGCGTTTTTCAAACAGATAGTGACGAAGCCCCGTCCATTTTGGTGGCAATGCAGCCACTTTTAAAGCAGGTTTGGATAAAGTGCGATAAACAAGGATAGCGGTAACAATAACTAAGATACCGACTAATAACCAAATCTGCACACCAAAGATGGCAGATAAATTTTCTTCCATTTTGCCGTATTGCATCATTGATTTGGTGAACTCACTTAAAGCTCCGAAATGCATTGCCGCAGCACTAACCATATACATCACCAAGGCAATCCAAGCACTGATTAAACCCTCTCCTGCGTGATACCAAGTTCCAGTGGCACAACCGCTGGCTAAGATAATGCTCATCCCGAAAATGAGTGAGCCGATAATTGTTGCAGGCAGTGAAAAATCTTTATAAGGAGAGGCGATAAAACCCAGCTCAATCAGCGAAACTACGCCGATACTTTGTACCGAAATCGCAATCAGCAACGCATAGAACATTCGGTTGTTTTTGAGGAGGTACATATCGCGAAATCCACCAGTTAGGCAGAAGCGGGAACGTTGAAAGACAAAACCAAGTAATCGCTGGGGTCATCTGAATTGAGCGCTTCCAAGTATTGATAATTAAGGATTTGTTTCAGTTCAAATTTCTATTGTACTCCTAAATATACTCCTAAAATCAAAAGTACCTCACTAAATAGCTTGTTTTGTGATCAATGGTATAGTTATTGATTTAAACCTCTAGCATATTTATTAAAAGTTTAGAAAAATAGTTTTGAAAAAAACATCACCATTATCACCATAAATAGGCTTGAGGTATTGATATATAAGGCTTTGTGGTGTGGTGATGTTTTGGTGAAGTTGGTGATAAATAGTGATTTTAGGTGATGTTTTTGGGGATTTTTAGGTAATAGGCAGAAAAAAACCTAGCATATTTCAGCTAGGCTTATGATGTGGCGGTTGGACTAACCGTCTCGCCATTCGTCCATAGTGCTTTGGTAGTCTTTATAAGAGATATTTAACGTTTTATTTCCTGTTTTCATTACTTCAATAATCTGTGCTTGTTCTCCGCTTGCTCTAAGAGCTTCAGGAAAAGCCTTTTTAAAATGCTGGAGTGATAACGGCTTTTGTCCGATACAATCACAAAAGAATAGATAGGCTTTATAGAGTGCTTTACTTTCGTTTAGTGATGTTCTCGTTGAACCCCATCGCATAGAGATTGGCTTGCTATTGTCTATCTTGAAATGTGTAGCAAAACTGATCAAGTGATTACTCTCTCGCTGCATTTCTATCGCTTCGCCTTGCTTTTGGTGTGATAGCAATGCTTCCCTTGCCTGTTCGGGGTTCGGAAAAGTGTTTAGCAAGCGGTGAACAATACCATAAATTTCCTCTTTGACCTTTTCAATGAAGTCATCATCTCGTACATCATCAGGAATTTTACGCCCAAAGTAGAATGTAACCTTACGCCTTAAATGTCCGCTGTTTTGGTTTCCGTCTCTGCCATCTGTAAATGTGATGACGTTGTTTGTAGCATACATAAAAATGATTTTAGGGTAGTAGTCTATACCTTGCTTGTAGAGTAATCTAACGCCTACTGCTTCGCCTCCTGTTGCTCGTTTTAATCCGTCTGCGTTTCCGCAGTAGTACGGCTGTTCAGGCGATAACACTAGCGATTTACCAATAATCTTCGCTAACTCGGTTTGTTCATCAAATCCGCCAATATCAAGAATAGTTGTATTGCCTCTTCCGTTAATCACTTTCGCAATTTCGCCAAAGATTGATTTACCCGCACCCGCTACGCCCACCACCTCAAAATATAACTGCTATTTGTGGCGGTTGGTTAAGACTGCATATAATGCCCCTAATAGGGCTTTTCGCTTGTTTGAGTTGCCATTAGAGGCAAAGTCTAGCCACTGGTCAAAGTGCGGTGTATTGGTGCTGTTTGGATTTATTTCGTAGTCCTCAATCTCTCGCAAATAATCTTCTTTGGTGATGGCTGTAAATTCTCCTGTATGCTTGTTTAACTTGCCATTTGAAAATCCGATAATATCGGGTGAACCATCTGGCATTTGGGGGATTTTTCGTTCTACCAGTTTAGCTAGGCTAGTAATTTTTCGGTCTGAAAAATCAATATCAATCTCTTCAAAAAATGCCATTATCTGCCGTTCAAGCATTTCATTATCAAGCGATTGCCAGTAAATGCCGTTGTAAAGGTAATTTATGCCTAACTTGGTATCTCGTGCCAGCGGTTGCGGCTGCCATTCTAAAAAGGCTTTTAATAACTCCTTTTGTGTTGGGTTATCGGATACTTCTATATTGCTCTCGTCTTTCACACTTCCGCCATCATCTGCATACTCCTTACGCAAACGGGCTATATATTCGCTAGCATTTTCTTCAAGCTGTAAAGCCTCATCATAAAAGGTCACCGCTTCAGCCGTTGAATGTTGGACTAGGTTTCTACAAATAGCGGATTTCTCCACCTCTGTAAGCTCTCCAGCTCGGTAGATTGAGATTGTCCCCACCTCTACCGCCAATTTCAAGCGGTCGATTTCTTGAAGTTGTTTACCACCTAGAATGATAGGCTGATAATTTGGCTCGGCTTTCGTCCACTCTAGCACGGTTTGTTGCTTGGTTTTATCCCACGCATTGCTACCAGCTATGATACAGGCTTCGTATGGCTTGCCTTTAGGTTGCTTGCTGATATTTGGGGCATTTTTGAGTTTAGTCATTATTGCCCCCCTGTTAAGTCTTGGATTTCGCTAACAGTATCAGCAAGAGATTTTGAAATAAGGTCTAGGCTTCCTTGAAACTCGCCATCTCTAACATCTCCAATGCTTACTTTGCTTAGTAGTGTGAGTATTGAAACGGTATCCCATAGCTTGCCGATAGCTTCATTTAAATCTGGCTTATGTTTAGACATATTGCACCTCCTCCGCCATTGTGTAAGCTGAAAGCACGGCAAATAAGCGGCTAATTCTTGCTTGAGCTTGTTCTAAACTCTCGGCTTGAATCCGGATTGTGTAGTGTGGAAATGATGTAAAAGGTTTTTGGGTTTTGCGTAGGTCTAAACGGCTTACGGCTTTGAATAGGTAGATCATTGGTGATAGCTCCGTTTGAAATGATTTAGGAACTACCGCAAGTTTCCACGCTTGGCGGTAGAACATAACGGGGTGGAAAACTGCCTCAAACGGAATGCAGCCAACGATTAAGCATTGCCCATTACGCCCTACCATTGAGAGAAGAACGCTTAATGCGTTTTCTTTAGGTGTGCGTATGCTACGAACAAAAAAAGCACGGTTAAAAGGCGTGCTACTATTCGCCGTTTGAGATATATTCGAGTTTCCACGCTCGGCTGTAGATTTTGCTACAACGAGGGCATAATAGCCTAAAATGGCGGCTTTTAGCAATTTACTTGCATTTGAAAGATTTTCAATTTCTTCAAAATTATGATGAACAAAATCGATATTTGTTCTAGAATGTAAGTTGTAAGTTTTCATTTTTAACCTTAATTTTTACCCCTAGTTGTGTATGGCTAGGGGTTTTTGTTTGCCTGTTTTGGGTAAAATCGACTGAATAAAAGTCAGGTTTTATCAGGGATCGTTTTTTAGGTTATCGCTTTCTAACCATTCCGCCATCAGTGAGCCTTTTCTAAACTTTGGCAAGCGTTCGCCCTTTGCTTTACGTTCTATAATCAGCTCTTTTAATCGATTAAATACCCTGTAATCATTCATCATTTCGCTTGCCCTTGCTCGCATTGAGTGTGGTTTCATTGAGCCTGTATTTACTGATTGATAGGCTTTTAAAATATTTCCGCACTCAAGGTAAGCGATACAAAAGGCTTCTTGTTTGGCGGTTAGGGTTTCTGTTTGTGCTTTTGGCATTGTGATTTCCTCTGTAATGCCTCCCTAGAATTTCGGGAGTTAATTCCCTATTATTTCGGGAGCGTTGCTACACTTCAAAACGGCTTAAAATCTGCTGTGCTTGTTCGCTCGTGATAGCGATTTCTCCTCTTAGCCCTGCCTTATGATTTAGCCAGTCAATAACCTTTTGGGTGGTTTGGTGGTCTGGGGTGGTATAACGGTAATATTGCCCTTCTCCGTTTACTGTCTTTTCCCATTCTCGTTTGAATTTCACGCCTAATAGATTTTCTGCTGTGTTGATATAGTTTCGTCCGCTGGTAAAATTCAGCTCAAATACGCCCTCTCGTTCACTAAATCCGTTAGGGTTTGTGATAAGAAAGAGTAGAGCTTTTTCTTGGTTGGTTTGTGTATGTGTTGCTCTCATTTCGTTATTCCCTAATCCGCTTGTTTAATCGGTTTATAATGTGTCGGTTCAAATTCGCCTTTATCCACGTTAGCAACGTGTAGAGCCGTTTCCTCAAGCTGTTTGATTATAAATACCTAGCCCCATTTCTAAAGGCTTTAAATTGCGTGTTTTGGTCGCTTGTAAGCGTGCTATTCGCTTTTAATTCATTCATCAGTGCTAAGCCCATTTTCAAACGGTCAGCCAGTTCTTCACACTCTGTAGCTAATACTTTTTTGAAGTGATAGCAATCGGGGAAATCTTGCTTACAACGCTCAATAGCGATTTTGTTTAAGGCAAATAAGCGGTTAGTTTGTGGGTAGGTTTTAAAGTTTGGTTTGAGTGTTTTCATTTTTTAATTCCTCGTTAAACAGTTGCTAAAAGCTCTAGGGCCATCTTTCTAAATTCATCTTCAGAAAGGTTAACTTGTGGTTTTAAGCTGTTATCGCTGGAGGTGTGATCGATAATTTGCTTATCTAGCCCTAATAACTTCGCTTTACCCATTGTTGCTTGTGTCATTGCGTTTGGGTTCTCTTTGGTTTTAGCTAGTGTTCTAGCCTCTTCTAACTCTCTTAAAAGGTCATCAACGGTTAATTTATGGCGTTCTGCGTGTTCGGCTTTCAGTTCCTCAATCCTTGCCGTGATCTTGCCGTTATCCATCAGTTCTTTTGCTTTGCGGTGGACCGTTTCGGGTTTCATTTCTACCGCTTCGTATGCTTGGCGATATGCTTCGCTTGCGTTGCCTGTTTCGATATAGGCAAGACAAAAAAATTCTTGCTTTGGTGTGAGTTCGCTCATTGTTTCCCCTCCTTTATTCGTTTTTCAGCAAATAGATAATCAATTTCTTTTCGATAGTCTTTATTCATCATCTCCTTTGTGATTTCGTTGCCGTGTTGGTCAATAAAAGGGTTTGTACGTTGTGGATGGGGTAGTTTGTTAATTTCCGCTAATAGGTCATCATTCACTAATAACGGGGTAGCGGTTAGTTGTTGATGATAGGCAATAATTGCTAGTGCTTCTAAAAATCCTGTTGCTCCTGCCATTTCAATATTGATATGGCCTTCTAAATCAAGAGAAAGCACACCGATAAAAAATGCCTTGCCGTTATCGTGGTGGACTCGTTCAATTCGGATATGTGGGAAATCTAAAAAGCTTAATGTTGCTTTGATTGGCTCATTCATTAAGGCGGTAATACCTGGCAAATTTAATTCGTGTTTAAGTTGTTTTTGTGTCATTTGTCTAATTCCTCATTCTCTCCGTCACTTTTCGCAGTTGGTTGAGTTGTTTTCTTAAAATCATCAGCGTGGTTAGAACGCTTTCTACTGGCATTGCCTCGTATTGCTTCTCTAGTGCCTCTATTCGCTTGCCTAGCATTATTAAAAGCTCAGGCGTAAGGCTCAGTTTCAGAATAAAGGCTTAAAAACGTGAATACAGGCGTTTCCTTGCCTTTGTCATTTTCTAGGTAATGGCGGATAGCTAACCGCATTAAAACTGGGTTTTGCTTGGCGGTAATACACTTCATTTGCTATTCCTTTTTATGGACTCTAAGAATTCGCTTGTAGCAGACGGTGAGCAAGTGCTGTTAGCTGTTTTTTGCGTGTGGAATAATCTATATCCAGCTCAAGTAATGCTGCATTTGTTTTTTCTAACTCTGTGAGTAAGGCAAGTTGCTCATCATTGAAATAATCTCTCGCATTGCCTTCGATACCTTTCTCTGCTTTCCACACTTTGAAATTTCCGCCAATAACGAGACTATTTAGTAAATTCTGTTCATTGATGAAGTAGTGTGCTTGTGGTTGCTTACCTTGTCGGATTAGGTGCTTTTGTAGTGCCTCCGTCATTTTGTGGTTATGGTCAATGCTTGCCAGTCGTTCAGCCGTCGCCTGTAGGGTGTTACGGTGTACTTTGGGGGCATACTGTTTCAAGGCTCTTTCTGCATTGATGAAATGTTGGCGGATTACTTGTCCTATTTCATTTCGCTCCATCAAGCAAATGTGCTTGGCGGTATCTATGGAGAGAATGTACTCATTTACTTTCTGAGGTCTTGCCATTGGAGACGGCTCATTATTTGTGCTCCCCCGTTTTGGTGAGCTCAATTCTTGAACAATAATAAAATCTTGTTCTTCAATAAAATTTGCACCCTGTAAACGAGATTTAATCCACGTTGAGAAATCTCTACCCACCTTTAACGCTTGGTGTAAATTACGGGCGTTTATGCCTTGAAAATGGTCGTTTGCTACGATTTCTAAAATCTGATTAAGTGATTGATTCATTGTTTCCCCCTTATACTCGGCTATCCGCCAATGATTGAATAAATGCGTTGATTTCGCTTTCGAGATAGCCTACTGAATTAGCCCCTAGTTGGATTTTCTTCGGGAAGTCTGGGCGGTAGCGTTTTGATTTCGGGTTCTGCCAGTCTTGGAATGTACTTTTACTTACTCCTAAACGTGAGATAGTTTCTAAACGTCTTAGGATTTTTTGAGGTGTTGTTTCAGGTGTCATTATGGTTCTCTCTATCTGTTGGGAATGGATAAGCCGTGATAGTCATCGGCTGCTCGATAGGGATTCTAAGAAAAGAGAGATTGTTCAGGGGGAGAATGAACTATTGAACTGTGTTCATTGAACAAATGAACTGTTTGAATAAAAAATCCGCCATAATTAGCGGATTTTGATTAGGGTTCTAAATATTTCTTAAGTGTATTTTTAGATGGGATTGCCTCATTCGGGTATTTATGGCTTAGCATTGTATGGAGTTCGCTATAAGTCGGCATTCTACCATCTTTCCTAAATTCACTTTTTTGAATAATTAGCTTGATAAAGTGGGCTAATTTATCTTGATCTGTTTTAGATGGTATATTTCCCTCAAATATTAATGGCATATCTGTTTGTTCTAATTGTGTTTCTATCTGTAGGCTTTTATTGATATAGGCTTCTAGCTCTTCTTTTTGAAAATAGAAGATATTTGAAAAATCCTCTTCATCATAAATTTCTTTTAAATCATTATTATTAGATAACTCATCAGATGAGATGTAGTAAGGTTGTAAGCCAATAGGGTAAAATATGATTTCCTTTAGTTTGAAATAAAAATGATCTAATGGACTGTTTACTACATAATAATTATTTAAACTTTTTTGGAGCATTTTATAGAATAGTTTTGAATTTAAAAAGTTTTTACTCGAGATATCTTCTAACATTCGGCTTTCAACCATACCATTAATAATATCAAATTGCTTTCCTAATCCATCAAATACTGGAAAATAAACTGACGCATAAGGATAACGTAGCTCACTAAAATGAAACTCGCCATAAGGATTGTACGAAACTTCAACTTCAATCTTTGTTTGTTTATCTTTAAGCAACAATATATCTTTATATCCGTTGGAACTCTGTAAAACTTCTATATTGCTATCTGTTAAAGCTTTTGTAATGCGTTCAGTAACATCTAATAATTGTGTTTCTATGATTGACTCAAAAACTCCTTTTAACCCATTGATTTTATAAAGAGGATTGCTGTCATTGAATCTAGGAATTGAATAGATATTATTGAATGCTCTAAATTCTCCTTTTGAAGCTAGAAAAATTAAATCCCATTCTTCTAAATTTAATCCTTTGGATTTAACAAAATCACTAGCTTCAGCAAGTGATAAAAATTCTTGAGTAAGCATACATAAACGCCCCTTTGCGTAGCCCTTTACTGTGAGAACGTGGAAAGAGAAATAAAGGGCTTTCTCCTTTCGTGTCGGTTAATTACTCCACCACTATCCACGCTAATTTGAATAAATCCGTATAGGTGCGGATTGAACTTGATTGGCTGTATTTTGCCAATTATTCAGATAAATTACAAATGAAAAGCTGTTTTTTATTACAGTAATAGAGGGTGTTCAAGCAGTTATTTTCTATAGAAATTCGATTCCAATCTGATTCATTTTTAGTACCGACTCCGTACCGTTTGCGGATACATACGAGGAGCATTTAAGGAACAGTACGAGAGAGAAGCCAAAGTAAAAAGCCGTCAATTTTCATCAACGGCTGATTTTTAAAGTCGTGCTATTTGTTCAAATACCTGTGGGGATTGTTCCACTAATCGCAAAAGAATAGTAGCTTGTGGGTTTGGGGTGCTTTTCCCTTGCTCCCACCCTTGATAGGTTTTTACGCTTGTTCGTAAACGTTGAGCAAATACCGCTTGAGAGAGGTTTAATCTTGCCCTAATCGCTTTTACCTCATCGGCTGTAATATGCAACGGTTCAGGGTGTGATAGTGTTTCAGTGCGTAGTGTCCGCTTGCCCTCGAGGTGTTCCTTCATTGCCGTTAAGCCTTCTAATAAATCATCGTATAATGTAGCCATAATAACCCCTATAAAGTCTTTATTAAATCAATGATAGCACTCAATGATTTACGTTGTTCTGTGGTTAAATCTTCTTGTCTATCTTTGCCGTATGCAGTAACTAAATAAATTTGATCACGGCTGATAAAGTAATAATAAATCGCCCTTATTCCGCCCCGCTTCCCTTTGTTGCGTTTGCTATCTGCTAGTCTGATTTTTCTTAGACCATTCAGCCCCTGTATCAAGTCCCCTTTTTCAGGGTTATTTAATAGCTCATTTTGGAAAGCTCTATAATCCTCATCAGTTAAGTTTTCATCTCTAAAACGCTCAAAAGGTGGCAATTCAATAAAAGTCAAATTCATTCTATCCGTTCCTGTACGGCTCTATTAGGTGTTATATTATCCGCAATATGCGTATAAATCAAGGTGGGTTTTAGATATAAATAATCAAGCATTTTAAAAAATTAGGTGATGTTTTGGTGTTTAGGTGATATTTTGGTGATGTTTTTTTGAAAATATCACCATTCATCAAGCCTTGATATATAAGGCTTTGTATCTATTTAGGTGAAAAAGGTGATATTTTTTCTAAAAGTTTGGTTGTAAAAAAATATATATAGAAGAACGAGAATAAAAAAGCCGTTAGGAGTTACCCAACGGCATTACAAGCGGTCATATTTGGCGGAAAATTTACTAGGCTACTTTTAAATGATATTGAGGCAAGCTACCCTGTGAACATTCCTCTACAAAATCCGCCCACGTCTGAAGAAGTTTAAAACGCTGTTCTAGTCTCTCCCCTCTGTCATAGGCTAATTTTACCCGATCTGAATTAATGTGAGATAAAGCCACTTCGATTAAATCGCTGTTGTAGCCCTTTTCATTTAAATAAGTTGAGGCAATCGACCGCATACCGTGAGCTACTAACTTACCTTTATAGCCCATTCGCTTTATAGCACTGTTGGCGGTTTGTGTGTTAACGTGAGTCTTTGGATTTTTCACACTTGGGAACAAATATTCTTTTCCGCCACTCAACTTTTTAATCTCCCTTAAAAGTGCGATAGCTTGCCGCGATAGTGTAATTTTATGTTCAATGCCTCGCTTCATATTTTCAGGTGGAATAGTCCATAGTTTCGCCTTTTCGTCTATATGCTCCCATTTTGCCCTTGCTGATTCGTTCGGGCGGGTCATAATGAGTAACTGCCACAGAATCAAATAACGAGTCTGTAAGTGAATTTGAGCGTTTTGTAGCGTATATAAGAACTCGCCTAAATCTTCGGGCTTGATAGTTTTAAAATGCTCTACAGTTGGACTATCGAACTCTTTCGCAATGTTGGCCGTAGGGTTAAAAGGTATCATTTCCCTATGTACGGCAAACATCATAATTTCGTTATGCTTTTGAATTGTCCGCTTTAACTTCTCTAGCTTGCCTTCGTCTTGGTACTGCTTAAAGGCTTTAATCGCTATTGGTGCGGTTATCTGAGTGATAGGCATTTTTCCAAAGTGGGGGAGTAGGTTATTTTTGATTAAGGCCATCACATCTTTTTGATAATTCTCTGAAAAATTTTTCTTTGTCTTACGGTGTTCCAGCCACAACCACGCTACATTTTCGTAAGTATTGTTTATCTCGTTAGCTTTTGCCTGTGCTTGCTGTTGTCGGTAGATTTGAGGATCGATATTTTGAGCCAGTAAAGCCCGATATTCTTCTCTGATTTCCCTTGCCTGTGCTAAAGAAATATCAGGATAACCGCCTATGCTTAAATCATTCCGCTTTTTTGTGAACGGTCTTTCATACCTAAACCGCCACAACTTAGAATTTTGCGTAATAACAAGTAGCAAACCGCTACCGTCTCGCAATGGGCTATCTTCGGGCTTCGCTTTTCTTATCTGTGTGTCATTCAAAGGTGTGATTTTTCTAGCCATAACAAACCTTTAGGAGTATGAAATTTAAATATTAGGAGTATGATTTTGTTTAGGAGTACAAAACTAAAAGCGATAAAGCCTTATCTAAACAGGCTCTAAAGTGGTTTTAGGAGTACAAATTTTTAGGAGTATTTCTGCGTACTCCTAAATATACTCCTAAAATCTTCGGATTTGATTGTACTTGATAGGTACGCATAGGGCAATAAAAAAGCCTTGAGCTATTGTAATTCAAGGCTTTTTTGGTATCTATAGAACTCTATAGGTTTATAATTTGGTGGAGCTGGGGGGATTTGAACCCCCGTCCGAAATTTCTCTACCTTCAGTACTACATGTTTAGTCTAGTCTTTAATTTCGCTTATCCACAGCGGACAGACACGCAATGAATAAACTAGCTATGTTCAATTTAGTGCTTCGATCCTATAGCTGCGGCTTCAACACGATCTCGTTTTGGGTGACTTATCTTTACCCTCGTCTTACGAGCGGAAGCTGAGGAGATAAGGCTTTAAAGCAGGTTATTAAGCTGCTAAAGCGTATTGTTCGTCGTTTGCGACTATTTTTTTGCGGTTTGTTTACGAGGCCTACCGCACCTCGACATGCACCTTGGGCTTCGCCAATCCCGTCGAATCCAAAATCAGCCCCAAAAGTCTGGTAATTCTAGCGGAAAGCGGTCGGTTTTGCAAAATAATTTGCAAATTCGACCGCTTGCGTGATTAACTCTTACAAGAAAGCCCTGTTCTTGGCGTGGTGCCGAAGAAGTTTTTTGCATTCGGTTTTGCCGCATTGGACGGTGCTTTGGTTGGCAGTGATGAATCCATTTGCCACGCATTCCAGCCGCCGTCATACACAATCGCATTTTTCCAACCTGCCATTTGGGTCATAAACCACGGAATGCCTGCACGCCAGCCCGTGCCGCAGTAGAACGCTAATGAGTCGTTCGGTTTGATGCCCTGTTTTTCCCATAAAGCGAAAATTTCTTTTGGGTTACGCAGTGAGCCGTCTGGATCGTAGTAGTCCGCCACGTTAGAAGAGTCTGTGCCGGCATAGCCCCAAATTGCCCCCTCCGGTTCGCCTTTGCCCGGAATGTAGTCGTAGCCGCTGATCGTGCCTAAATGCTCTTCCCACGCACGAATACTCACGAGTTTTACGCCCTCTTTCTGCTTGGCGTAGGCTTCTTGGGCGGTGTCAATCGAAAGTTGCGGATTGGCAGGGATTTTCACGCCAAAGTCGGTCGCAGGGGTTGGCGTGTTTACGGTGGTGTCGATTGGGAACTCGTTATTGATCCACGCATTCATTCCGCCGTTGAGGATACGCACATCTTCCACGCCAGCCCATTTCAACGCCCACAACACACGGAACGCCGCCAGTTGGTTTTCGGAGTAAAGCACGATGGTTTTATCTTTGGTGATGCCGTTTTTCAGCAAGTTTTGCTCGATGATTTCAGGCGAAGACAAGTTCCACACCGGTGCATTTTCGATCCAGTCGGTATCGAAGTGGTAGGCTCCTGTAACGTGCTGTTTGTAACCGGCAGCTTGATCGACCGGCCCCCACGAAACGTGGAAGACCATCGTTTCCGTGCCGTTGTGGGTTTCCGGTTTTTTGCCTTCCAACGCATCTTTCAGCCATTGTGCCGAAACGAGCCAGTGGTAGTTCGGGAAGCTTTCCAGTGGAGCGGTCGAATCTTGAGTATATTTTACAAAATCCTTAAACTGCTTCACTTTGTAGCCTTTGGCGGTGAACTCGGCACTCACTTTCTCTAAGTTGTCGAGGTTGTCATCGTACAGCACGATAGTTTTTTCTTTGGTGATGCCTTTGTCGGCAGCAAAGCTCTCGAAATAGTCGGGGTGAATGCCCTCAATCCACTCGGCGGTGAACTGAACGGCGTTCGGAATATGTCCGCCACGGGCGGTTTTACTGCTTTTGAAGCCGTTGTAGAAGGTGTCGCCACGGGTATCGACAATCACAAATTCAGGGTTGTCTTTGGCTTTCAGCAAATCGGCTTGCGAAATTTCGCCGCTTTTTTGCTCGTTACAGCCTGCCAATAAGCCCAAAGCGAGAGCCAATGCAGATAATTTTAAGGTTTTCATAAAAACTCCTAACAAGTTGATTCTAAAGGATTTTTGCGAAGAATGAACACGCACCACACGCCAAACATCATCACGAATGTTGCAATCCATCCTTGCCAAGAGAAATAAGCTGTGCCGACTACTGCATTTGCCATTGTGCAACCGCCGGTGAGTGCTGCACCTACGCCCATCAGCACGCCACCGCCGACACTTTTGCCGAAATCAGCCGTTGAAAGCGGTTTCCAGCGGAACGTCCCCGCCAGTTTGGCGGAAAGGAACGAGCCAATCACCACGCCAATTACGAGGTACGTTCCCCAATTCAAATAGCGTTGCTGCCCGAGCGTGACATATTGCAGCGTATGCCCAAGCGGAATACTGAAACTCAGCCCGAATTCACGTCCGCTTTCCGCGCTCAACGCCCAGCCGAGAATGCTCACCAAACCGAGCATAATGGCAGTAAAGTGCGGCGACCAAATTTGACGAAACGGTTGGCGGGGAACAAGCGGTTGAATTTGGCGATTTTTTTGCAACGCCCACAGCGCAAGCAGGCAAATCGGTACAATAAAATAGAGGCTGGAAACGCCCACGGTTTGCGGAATGGTCACGAGCGAACTCTCCGCTTCAAGCTGCGATGCCACCCAAAATTTCAGCACGCCCGTTTGGGTCGCCACAGTGGTAATCGCAAACACAATCAGCGTGATGATAGCAGCGATCATTCCCTCGCCGGCCCGATAAAGCTGCCCTGATACACAACGGTTCGCCACGCCCATACCAACGCCGAATAAAAACGCCCCGAGCAAGGTCGCCAAAATCGGCATTGATGAAGTAGGAAAACGGATCACGCCCTGTTGTTGCAACACAAAAAAACCGACCGACTGCACCGCAATCGCAATTAAAAGAGGAGAAAAGGAGGCGAAATCTCGCTTAAATACGATGTTACGCAACTGACCGGAAAGGCAAAATTGCCCCCGTTGCAAAATGACGCCGAGCAACAGCCCGACAAAAAGACCGGAAATCAACATAGATTAAACCTTAATACTATGAAAATAAGAAAAGTGTCCAGATTATAACAGTTGGCAGTAAGATAACAATGAGAAAATAAATCAAAAATGAGATCTAGATCTCTTGTTTTTTCGCATATTGGGAATAGTATGTGCCTTGGTTTTCCAAATCTTCACTTCATCACAGTTATTTTAACTTAAGGAGTCCTCCATGACTTTGGCTTATGCTCAAAGAGAGCCTGAAAAATTTGCAACATTTTTGAAACGGCAAAAAATGATTTTTATTGTAGCGTTTTTAGGTTATGTCTGTGCTTATTTGGTGCGTAATAACTTTAAACTTATGTCGAAATCAATTATGGTCACTAACGGTTGGGATAAAGCAGATATTGCAATGTTGCTATCTTGCTTAACTATTTCCTATGGACTGGCGAAGTTTTATATGGGGGCATTGGGTGATAAGGTTGATTTGCGTAAATTGTTCTCGATTTGTTTGGCGGCAAGTGCGGCTATTTGCTTGATTATCGGGTTTTATCATACTTCAATTATAGTCTTAGCTGTTTTATTAGTTTTATGCGGTGTGGTGCAAGGGGCATTGGCTCCTGCATCGCAAAATATGATTGCCAATTATTACCCGAATAAAACCCGAGGGGCAGCTATTGCAGGTTGGAATATTTCGCAAAATATGGGCTCGGCATTATTACCAATGATGATTGCGATGATGACGACAATGGGGTTCATTGTGCCTTCTACAGGTAATGTATTGCTTGCTTTCTTAGTGCCGGCAGTGTTGGTTCTTTTATTTGCGATTTTCTGTTGGAAATACGGCGGTGATAATCCTGAAGCCGAAGGATTAGATTCCTTACGTACAATGTATGGTGATGCCGGTGAGTCTAACGTGGCTTCAGAGGAAGAAAAACATAATCTTGGGTATTGGCAGTTAATTTGGAAATATGTTTTTCTTAATCCGGCGTTGTTGTTAGTTGCCGCAGTGAACGTAGCACTCTATTTTGTGCGTTTTGGTATTGAAGACTGGATGCCGATTTATTTACACGAAGTTGCCAAAATGGGAGATGCAGAATCCCATGTAGCTATTTCTGTTTTAGAATGGGTCGCTATTCCCGGTTCGCTTGTTTTTGCGTGGTTAGCGGTAAAATATCCAAATAAAATGGCAAAAATGGGTGCAATAGGCTTATTTATTATGGTTGGCGTGGTATTTGCTTATGAGTTGGTGACAGCAAGTGGTTCGCCAAATTACGCATTACTATTAGTGATTTGCGGTATTTTAGGTGCGCTAATTTATGGGCCACAGTTAATTGTAAATATCTTAACCATTAACTTCGTGCCACTTAATGTGGCAGGTACTGCAATTGGTTTTGTCGGCGTGACCGCTTATTTAATCGGTAATATGGGGGCGAACTGGATTATGCCGATTATTGCCGATAGTTTTGGTTGGTTCTGGTCTTATGCCATTATTGCTGCTCTTTCCGCCTTTTCAGCTGTTGGCTATTTAATTTTAGCTAAACATGAGGAAAAAACGGTCAAAGCCTAATTTTATTCATTACTCCTGAGTATTAAAAGTTGAGTTTTAATCGGAACTCAACTTTTTTATTACGTTCTAAGAAAAGATTTACAATATTACTAAGATATAGTTTAACATTGTTATAATATGTTGGTTGCGGATAGTTTTAAGAGATAGAGAATGAAAAAATTTGACGAAAATGAAATTGAAGATGCTGAAATTATTGAAGCTGAGCTTGTTGAGCCGGGCGAGATAGTTGAAGATTCTCCAAATGTAGAAGCAATGCACCCTGCGTTAGTTTCTGCATCCATGCCGGTGCCACAAGGCAATTTGGATAGCTATATCCGAATGGCGAATCAATATCCGATTCTTTCCGCTGAGCAAGAAAAGGAGCTTGCCGAACGTTATTATTATGATGAAGATGTTGAGGCAGCAAAACAGCTTATTCTCTCGCATATGCGTTTTGTGATCCACATTGCCCGTGGCTATATGGGCTACGGATTGCCGCTGGCGGATTTAATCCAAGAGGGCAATATCGGCTTGATGAAGGCGGTAAAGCGCTTTGACCCGAATGTGGGCGTGCGTTTGGTTTCATTTGCAGTGCATTGGGTGAAAGCAGAAATTCACGAATATGTACTGAAAAATTGGCGAATTGTGAAAGTCGCCACCACCAAAGCGCAACGTAAACTGTTCTTTAATCTGCGAAAAAATAAAAATCGCTTGGCGTGGTTTAACGAAGAAGAGATCAAAAAAGTTGCTGATGATTTGGGCGTGACGGTGGAGGAAGTGCGTGAAATGGAATCGCGTATGACCGGGCAAGATCTCGGTTTTGATTTACCTGCCGGTGAAGACGACGAAGATACTTACGCTCCTTCTATGTATATTGAAGACAGCAGCTCCAATTTTGCCGATGATTTGGAAGATGAGCAGCATAACGGGCAAGCCACGGCACAGCTTGCTTATGCTCTAGCAACGCTTGATGAACGCAGCCAAGATATTATCAAAACCCGTTGGTTAGATGATAATAAGGCGACCTTACAAGATCTTGCCGATAAATATGGTATCTCAGCCGAGCGCGTTCGCCAGCTTGAAAACGCGGCATTGAAAAAAATTAAAGAAGCAATTTCATTAGACGATTAATGAATAACCTACAAGCGGTGATTTTTTACTCGCTACGCTCGCACTTCGTGCCGTCGGCAGAGCCGACGTTCAAACGCAAGCGTTTGTGCAAAATTTTACGCAAATATCACCGCTTGTATTTATTTCATCCAAATAAAATTTTACGATGAAAACGAGGATATTATGATTAATATTTCAGACAAACAAATTGACCCCACTTTCTACCAACGTGCAGACGGTTTTATCAATATCGCTAACGCCCATTTGCAAAACATTGCCCCAACTCAAGTTAGCAACGCGATGCTTTTTGCCTGTGCCAGATTTAACGCCTATGTCGCTGCCAGCAAAGCAGAATACAAACAACAATTAGCCGATTCCAGAGAAGAGGTGATTAACTACTTTGTCGAACAATACAAAGAGATGCTTACCGCCAATTTAGACGAATACATCTACCACTTCGAGCGTTATATTGAAGGAAAAAAGGCGGATTAGTGTTATACGGTTTATGGCGAAGCTTGCTTTATAAAATCGCTGAACACTTGATTAATGCGGCTTTGCCAGCCTTTCCCTGAGGCACGAAAAGCCTCGACTACGGTTTTATCTAACCGTAACGATACCAACTCTTTTTGGGAACCGCTTGGTCTGCCCCGTTTTTTAATTGCAGTTTCAAATTCTGCTTGGCTAACAGGGCGGTCATCTTCATCTACACCGTTCCAAACAAAATCTTGAGTTTCAGGAATGGACTCAATAGCAGAGAGTAGCTGTTTTTTAGTTAATGGTTTATTCGTCAAAGTAGTTTTGTAGGTATTCATAATATGCTTCTCTTTCCGCTTTAGACGCTTTGCGAAAGCTGATTAAGCGAATATGATCTTCTCGTTCGGTATGGGCAAGGGATAACACCAGTAATCGACCAAAGGAATATGCAAGATTGCGTTGTTAGTTCATTATTACGAATAGTTTCAACATCAAATCGATAAGGCGAAGATAAAACCTCATCGGCATCAGCAAAATCTAATCCGTGTTTTTCCAAATTGATTTGGCGTTTGGTTTCGTCCCAAGTATAGATTTTCACAATTATTGTATATACATAAAATAAATTTAACCAATATTGAATAAAATTTAGCAAGGTTGAATGAGAAAATCAGATTGAAAAATGATATTTTCGATGCAGATCGCAAAATGAGATATGGTAGCTTGATTTATTGATAAGAAAGGAATAGGGGATAATTTCCCCTATATTGATGAGATAGCGTTACTACTGAGCCATTTTCTCCGCAATGGTTAAAAAACCGTCTGCGGTTTTAAAAATTTCGCTGAAGCCTTGGGCTTCTAGAATTTTATCGGAAACTTCACGAAAAGCACCTTCGCCGCCGGCTTTTTCTAGCACCCAATCCGCTTGGGCTTTGATGTAATCGTGGGCGTTGCGGGGAGCGATGGCTAATCCGCACACCTCAAAAGCAGGTAAATCTAAGGTATCATCACCGATATAGGCGGTTTGTTCCGGTGTGACGCCTGCTTTTTCCATCAACTCAAAGCAGGCGGAACGTTTTTCCATTTTGCCGAGTAGGGCTAAATCAATTTTTAATACTTCTAATCGTTTGCGGAGCAAGGCAGAATCTCCACCTGAAAGTACCGCCACTTTAATGCCGCAACTTTGCAACATTTTCACGCCTAAGCCGTCGTGAACGTGGAAACGTTTCATCACTTCGCCTTGGTCGGTGTAGTACATTCCTCCGTCGGTTAAAACGCCATCAACATCGGTAATCACGAATTTAATCTTGGTTAGGTCTAACATTTTTTTGCCTCAAATATGGTATGATTTTGCCATTATAGCGTTTTGCTTTTAGTTTACAAAGGAACGGAAATGTCGATTTCAGCGAATTTAGTGCAAATTCATCAAAAAATTCAGCAAATTTCAAATGCGTGCCAACGGGAAAATGTACGTTTATTGGCAGTCTCCAAAACCAAACCTGTTGAGGCGATTCAAGCGGCGATTGATGCCGGACAATTCGCTTTTGGCGAAAATTACGTGCAGGAAGCGGTCGAAAAAATAGAATTTTTTGCAAATCGAACAGATCTAGAATGGCATTTTATTGGGCCATTGCAATCGAATAAAACCAAACTGGTTGCTGCTCATTTTGATTGGATTCAAACGGTGGATCGGCTCAAAATTGCTGAGCGTTTAAATGAGCAGCGTCCAAGTGACAAAGCTCCGCTAAATGTGCTGATTCAAATTAACATCAGCGATGAAAATTCCAAATCAGGTATTCAAGCTGAGGAGATGTTGCCGCTCGCCCAAGCGATATCCCAATTACCGAATTTAAAATTGCGTGGCTTAATGGCGATTCCTAAGCCGGAAAGCGAGCCGGAGCAACAAAAAATCGCCCTTTGCAAAA
This sequence comes from Mannheimia granulomatis, assembly GCF_013377255.1. NCBI lineage: Bacteria > Pseudomonadati > Pseudomonadota > Gammaproteobacteria > Pasteurellales > Pasteurellaceae > Mannheimia > Mannheimia granulomatis. Next base: position 1,924,183 of record NZ_CP016614.1, on the reverse strand, counting down.
TGCAGCAACTTTTTAACCGCTTGCAAACGGAATTTGACGGCATTGATACCCTTTCAATGGGAATGTCGGACGATATGCAAGCCGCGATTGAATGCGGTTCGACCATGGTGCGAATTGGTACGGCGATTTTTGGGGCGAGGGATTATCAGTAATTGAGTAAGGTTGGGAGATATTTGCAAAATCTTTTACAAATTCCACCGCTTGTTTTGTAGCCAAAAAACGAAAAAGTCTGTATAATTCGACCTCCAATTTCTAGACTCTCGCCGGTTTTGATGGGCGAGAGTTTTTATTTTCATTCACTTAAAAAGATATTCCAATGCAAAATGTAGATATTAATAAATTGCGTAACATAGCAATTATTGCACACGTAGACCACGGTAAAACAACGTTGGTTGATAAACTTTTACAACAATCAGGCACTTTTGAAGCAAGTCGTGGTGATGTTGATGAGCGTGTTATGGACTCAAACGATCTTGAAAAAGAACGTGGCATTACTATTCTTGCTAAAAACACCGCGATTAACTGGAACGGTTACCACATCAACATCGTAGATACCCCGGGGCACGCCGATTTCGGTGGCGAAGTTGAGCGTGTACTTTCAATGGTGGATTCTGTGTTACTCGTGGTTGATGCTTTTGACGGTCCGATGCCACAAACCCGTTTCGTAACGCAAAAAGCGTTCGCTCACGGCTTAAAACCAATTGTGGTTATTAATAAAGTTGACCGCCCGGGTGCTCGTCCTGATTGGGTGGTGGATCAAGTATTTGACCTGTTCGTCAACTTAGGTGCGACCGATGAGCAATTAGATTTCCCAATTATCTACGCTTCAGCATTAAACGGTGTGGCAGGCCTAGAACACGAAGAGTTGAGCTCTGATATGACGCCACTTTATGAGGCGATTGTAAAACACGTTCAACCACCACAAGTGGAATTAGACGCACCGTTCCAAATGCAGATTTCACAGTTAGACTACAACAACTATGTGGGCGTTATCGGTATCGGCCGTATCAAGCGTGGTTCGGTAAAACCTAACCAAGCGGTTACGATTGTCGATAGTGAAGGCAAAACCCGTCAAGGTCGTATTGGGCAGGTGTTAGGCCACTTAGGTTTACAACGCTTTGAGGCAACAGAAGCCTTCGCTGGTGATATTATTGCGATTACCGGTTTAGGCGAATTAAATATTTCAGATACTATCTGTGATATTAATGCAGTTGAAGCTTTACCGGCATTAACGGTTGATGAACCAACAGTAACCATGTTCTTCTGTGTAAATACTTCTCCGTTCTGTGGCCAAGAAGGTAAATTCGTGACTTCACGCCAAATTCTTGAGCGTTTAAACAAAGAGTTAGTACATAACGTAGCATTGCGTGTAGAAGAAACCCCTAACCCGGACGAGTTCCGTGTATCTGGTCGTGGTGAATTACACTTATCGGTATTAATCGAAAATATGCGTCGTGAAGGTTACGAATTAGCGGTTTCTCGTCCGAAAGTAATCTATAAAGAAGAAAATGGCAAACAACAAGAGCCGTTTGAGCAAGTGACAATTGATATTGAAGAACAGCACCAAGGTTCAGTAATGGAAGCCTTAGGTATCCGTAAGGGTGAAGTGAAAGATATGATCCCGGATGGTAAAGGCCGTACTCGTTTAGAGTATGTGATTCCAAGCCGTGGTTTAATCGGTTTCCGTAATGAATTTATGACGATGACGTCAGGTACCGGCTTACTTTACTCGACATTCAGCCATTACGATGATGTGAAACCGGGCGAAATTGGTCAGCGTAAAAACGGTGTGTTAATTTCAAATGCAACGGGTAAAGCATTAGCTTATGCGTTATTCGGTTTACAAGAGCGTGGTAAATTGATGATCGACCACGGTGTTGATGTATACGAAGGTCAAATTATCGGTATCCACAGCCGTTCAAACGACTTAACCGTAAACTGCTTACAAGGCAAAAAATTAACCAATATGCGTGCTTCAGGTAAAGATGATGCGATTGTCTTAACCACACCGGTACGTTTCTCATTAGAACAAGCGTTGGAGTTTATTGATGACGATGAGTTAGTGGAAGTAACCCCACAATCAATCCGTATCCGTAAACGCCTATTAACGGAAAACGACCGCAAACGTGCAAGCCGTACAACGACAAGCACCAGCACACGTTAATCGATAAAAAAGAGCGACTTAGGTCGCTCTTTTGTTTTTTTTAATTGGGCTATAAATACAACGCCATTACCACTGCATTTTCTTTTCCACCTTCGGGAGTCGGGTAGTAATTTTTCCGAATAGTCACTTCATTAAACCCTAGAGAATCATAGAGTTTTTGTGCCGCAATGTTGGATTCTCGAACTTCTAGCCAAAGGGTTGCTATACCACGTTTTTGTAGTTGCAAAATTAATTCGGAAAGTAACCGCTTGCCAAAGCCTTGGTGCTGAAAATCAGGATCGACTGCAATATTAAACAGTGTGGCTTCATCTAGTACTATTTGGCTGATAGCAAAAGCGACAATTTTGCCGTTTTCCACATATTTTAAATTCAAGTATTTATCACCTTGATTATTCAGCAGTGTGCCTTTCGACCACGGCACTAAATGGGCTTTTTGCTCAATCTCAAACAAACGTTCAAAATCAGCCTGCCGGATTTCTTCAATCACTATTTTTCTCCAAATGGTTGGAATAGGCTTCCATTTGCTGCCAAAGTTGGCGTTTGTGAGTAGAATAGGTTAAATCTTGCCAACAAGTATTTTGCCAAGCGGTCGAATTTGCAAAATTTTTTGCAATTTTAACCGCTTGTTCCTCCGCTTGAATCAGCCATATTATTGGCGAATGTTGGAAGACTAACCGCTGAGATTGCTCAGCATTCAGCCATTGATATTCCGATTTTTGCAACCCTAATGCCAGCAAAATATCTGAAAACAGGCGGCTGGTTTGGTGATCTTCCTCACAGATCACAATAAATCTCACATTTTTATTTAAACGAATTTGAGCATCGCCTTTTAGCACTTGCGGTTTAGTTAAAACCCATTGCGAAATACCCATTTCATTTAACAGCAAATCACGCCTATTCATCTTAAACCTCATAAATTTTACGGCATAGTACCAAAACTCAGGCAAATGAGGAAATTTTTTGCGAAAATTAGCGGATTTCACAAGATTTATCCGCCTAAATTCGGTATATTCAATGCTAAATTTTTTAGGGAAGGCGAGAAAAAATGCTCTCATTAGAAAGCGAAGTGCTTGAACGCCACTTGGCGTTATTTGAAAATAAATCGGTGTTATTGTTTGGTGATGTACGAGATGACTTCGCCCAACAGTTAAAATCTGCCCCGAACGTGGCAATCTTTAGCAGCTATTTTGACTACGCCCGCCACCGCTCGAATGTGCAATTTGGCTTGGTGTGTGATCTTAAAGCGGACTTAGCGGTATTTTATTGGACGAAGAACAAACAAGAGTGCCAATTCCAATTAATTCAATGGCTATCACAATGCCAAGTGGGGCAGGAAATGTTGATTATCGGCGAAAACCGAGCGGGTGTTCGCTCGGTAGAAAAATTGCTTGAACCATTCGGTAATATCGCCAAAATTGATTCCGCCCGCCGTTGTGGCCTTTATCATTTTGAGCTACAAAGCGTGCCGAAGTTCGATTGCAAAAAATTCTGGAAATCTTACCGCTTGCAAACGTTAGATATCTTCGCTCTGCCGGCAGTGTTTAGCTCGGCAGAATTGGATAACGGCACAAAATTATTACTTTCTACTTTCAGCAAAGAAGGCAGATTAAAAGGTAAAGTGTTGGATTTAGGCTGCGGTGCCGGGGTAATTGGGGCAACGCTGAAACAGCAATTCCCGAAAATCAAACTGACAATGAGCGATATTCACGCAATGGCACTGGAATCTAGCCGCTGCACCTTGGCGGAAAATCAGTTAGAGGGCGAAGTGATAGCGAGCGATGTGTTCTCTCACATTTCAGAACGCTTTGATTTAATTGTGTCGAACCCACCATTCCACGATGGCGTAGATACTGCCTATCGAGCTGTAGAAGAGCTCATTTTTCAAGCGAAAAACCATCTCACCAAGGGTGGTGAATTACGCATTGTCGCCAATGCTTTTTTACCTTACCCGGATTTGCTTGATAAAGCCTTCGGCAAACACGAAGTGCTGGCAAAATCCACTAAATTTAAGGTGTATTCGGCAAGAACATAACAAATCTGACGCCCAGAAAAAATGCAAAATTCGTATAAAAAACACTTGCTATTTAGGATGTCTTAGCGTAAATTCTTTTCAAACTGTTTGGAGAAACACCATGAATTTTAACTACACTTCACATCACCACCGTTTAACCTGATATCTTTCGGGCATTTGGTGTGTGCGGAAGATAAATCTTCCGAGCAAGTGTAGCAGTCAAGAAACAATCTCTCGGAAGGCAACTTTCGAGAGATTTTTTTATAAATAAAATTTAGGGGTAATAATGAAAAACCCGATTGAAATTTACCAAAGTCAAGATGGCACAACGAACATTGAAGTTCAATTTAATCAAGATACTGTTTGGCTATCGCAGGCACAAATGGCAACGCTATTTGGCAAGGATGTGCGTACTATTAACGAACATATTGCAAACGTGTTTTCAGAAGGCGAATTAGAGCAAGATTCAACTATCCGGAAATTCCGGATAGTTCGTCAGGAAGGTTCTCGCCAAGTGAGCCGTGAAATCGAACATTATGATTTGGATATGATTATTTCTGTCGGCTATCGTGTGAAATCCCCACAAGGCGTAGCTTTTCGCCGTTGAGCAACCGCTCGTTTAAAAGATTATCTGGTTAAAGGCTATGCTATCAATGAACGCCGTTTGAAAGAAAAAGGGATTGAATTTGAGCAGGTTATCGGATTGTTGAGCCAAACGTTAGCCAATCAGGCATTGGTGACGGCAGACGGGCAAGCGGTGCTGAACGTGGTGCAAGATTACGCTCGCAGTTGGAGTTTGCTCCAAGCCTATGATGAACAAAGTTTGCAAGCCAATCCGCATAAACAATCAGAGATGATTTCGCTTGAAATGGAACAAGTATGGTTGGCGATTTCACAGCTGAAACAAACTCTTATCGAAAAAGGCGAAGCGACAGAATTGTTCGGCAATCCTCGAAATGATGGCTTGGCTTCTGCAGTGGCGACGATTGAACAAGGCTTTGGCGATGAACTGTTTTACCCGAATGTTGCCAGCCGTGCAGCGAATTTGCTCTATTTTGTGATTAAAAACCACCCTCTCACGGACGGTAATAAACGCACAGGCTCGTTCTTGTTTTTGTGGTATTTACGCCTCAATCAGCATTTGCTCGCTAAGCCTGTGGAACAGCTGATTAATGACAATACCTTAGTTGCTTTAGCGTTGCTAGTGGCGGAAAGTATGCCTGAACAAAAGGAATTGATGATTAAACTAATTGAGCATTTTATTTTATTAAAAGCATAACAATACAGGAACACAATATGACAATCTCACAACTTTCCCGAAAAAACATTCGATCCCTGACCCCGTACCAATCCGCCCGCCGATTGGGCGGCAGTGGCGATGTGTGGCTGAACGCCAATGAATACGCGGTGTCGCCGAACTTTGATTTAACCGACCGTACTTTTAACCGCTACCCCGAGCCGCAACCGCAGGCGGTGATTGAGGGCTACGCCCGTTATGCAGGTGTTTCGCCTGAAAATGTGCTGGTGTCTCGTGGTGGTGATGAGAGCATTGAGCTGATTATTCGGGCATTTTGCGAGCCGAATGACTGTATTCTCTACTGTCCGCCGACCTACGGTATGTATGCAGTGAGTGCCGACACTTGTGGTATTGCTGCTAAAACCGTGCCACTGACTGCCGATTTCCAGCTTGATTTACCGCAAATCCAAGCCAATTTGGATGGTGTGAAAGTGGTGTTTGTGTGCAGCCCGAACAACCCGACAGGCAACCTGATCAAGCGGTCAGATTTGCTCGAACTTTTGCAAATGACCCCAGGCAAAGCGATTGTGGTGGTCGATGAAGCCTATATCGAATTCTGCCCTGAGGCGAGCCTCGTTAATGAGCTGAAAAACTTCCCACATCTGGCGATTATCCGCACGCTCTCCAAAGCCTTTGCCTTGGCGGGCTTGCGTTGCGGCTTTACCTTGGCGAACGCCGATCTGATTGGCGTGCTGCAAAAAGTGATTGCCCCGTATCCGCTGCCTGTGCCCGTTTCCGACATAGCCGCCCAAACCCTTTCGCCACAAGGCATTGAGCAAATGAAAACCCGTGTGGCGGAAGTGCTCACTCTGCGTGCCGATTTGCAAAAAAATCTCGAAAACCTACCGCTTGTAGAAAAAGTTTTTGAGAGCGAGGCAAACTATCTGTTATTCAAATGCCAAGACGGGCAGAAAGTGTTTAAAGCCCTTTGGGAACAGGGGATTATTTTGCGGGATCAGCACAAGGCGTTGGGGTTGAGGGATTGTATAAGGATTACGATTGGGACGGAAGAAGAAAATCAAAGAGTGATTGAGGCGATTAAAGTACTGAGTCAATAAGGGGTGAAAGTGAGCTACACCAGAAATCTCTACCATATTATTTTTCGGACTAAACAAGGCATACCTGCGATTATGGTTGAACACGAAGAAATTCTCTATCGTTATATTTGGGGCTTTGTGAAACAGCGGAATTCAGTGCTGTATCGAGTAAATGGAATGCCAGATCATATTCATTTGTTTGTAGATTTGCATCCAACCGTTGCAGTTGCTGAATTTGTTCAGCAGCTAAAAAATGGCTCACACTTATTATTGGAAAAACATAAAGCAGAATTTCCACTTTTTGTCGCGTGGTCAAAAGGCTACTGTGCTTTGACTTACAGTGAAAGGGAAAAAGCCAAAATTATTAACTACATTAAAAATCAAAAAATACACCATCAATCTCACTGTTTTGTCGATGAAATGAAGTTTTTATTGCAAGATTCAGGGATAGAGGTTGATGAGCAATATTTTGAGCGGCATTTATAGCCTAGCACGGCATAGCCGTACTAGGTTAGGCATAAGTCAGTCCCTTTGGGACTGAATACAGAGAGGCAAAGCCTCTCACTGATGATTAACCCCATACGCTTTGGCGTATGGGGAAGTAATGGATAAGATAAATACACAGGAGAAACCCAATGCAACCAACCCTTTTCATCGACCGCGACGGCACGCTCATTGACGAGCCAAAAACCGATTTCCAAATCGACAGCTTGGAAAAACTCAAATTTGAGCCGAACGTGATTCCAGCCTTGCTCAAACTCAAAAGCAAATACCGTTTTGTGATGGTCTCGAACCAAGACGGCTTGGGCACGAGTTCGTTCCCACAGGAAGATTTTGATAAGCCGCATAACGCAATGATAGCGTTGTTCAACTCGCAAGGCATTGAATTTGATGATGTCTTGATTTGTCCGCACAAGCCCGAGGACGGCTGCGACTGCCGCAAACCGCACACCAAACTGCTGCAAAAATACATCGACCGCCAACTGTTCGACCCTGCCCACAGCTTTGTGATTGGCGACCGTGCCACCGATATGCAACTGGCGGAAAACTTGGGTATTCGTGCCTTGCAATACCACTCTGAAAAGCTGAACTGGGATTTAATCACTGAAAAATTGCTCGGCGAGCCTGTCACCAACATCGGTGACCGACCAAAGCGCTTTGCCGAAGTAGTGCGCAAAACCAAAGAAACCGACATCAAAGTACAAGTCTGGCTGGACGAAACAGGTACAAACGAAATCAGCACAGGCGTGGGCTTTTTCGACCATATGCTCGACCAAATCGCCACCCACGGCGGTTTCCGAATGAACATCACCACCAAAGGCGATTTGTGGATTGACGAACACCACACGGTTGAGGACACCGCCTTGGCTCTTGGTACGGCATTAAAACAAGCGATTGGCGACAAACGTGGCATCGCCCGTTTCGGCTTCGTACTGCCGATGGACGAATGCAAAGCCGAATGCACAATGGACTTATCGGGTCGCCCGTTCATCAAGTTCAAAGCCGATTTCAAACGCGACAAAGTGGGCGATTTCAGCACCGAACTGACCGAACACTTCTTCCAATCCATCGCCTTCACGCTGCTCGCCACCTTGCACATCAAAGCTTGCGGCTCCAACGACCACCACAAAATCGAAAGCCTGTTCAAAGTGTTTGGCAGAACGCTCAGACAATGTATTCGCATTGAAGGGAATGAATTGCCGAGTAGTAAGGGTGTATTATAGTCACCGTAGGGGCGGGTTTTAACCCGCCCGAAAGTGCGGTTGGAGTTTGCAAAATTTTGGGGGATTTTGACCGCTTGCTAGGAGAAAAAGATGTCATACAACGAATTTAACCAGCCAATAGGCGAGCCATTGTTCGATTATTCATTGGGCGAATTACCGAGCGCTACCTTATTGCAAGGGCGTTTTTGCCGTTTGGAAAAATTGTCGGCGGAAAAACACGGCAGCGATTTATTTGCCGTCTATTCATCGCCGGCACAATATTGGACTTATTTGCCGATTGAGCGTTTTGACGATTTTGCTGCATTGCAGACGTATTTAGTCGAGTTAGAAAAATCGTCCGATCCTTATTATTTTTCGATTATTGATGAGCAGACCAATCAAGCCGTTGGTACATTTGCCTTGATGCGGATTGATCCTAAAAATCGGAGTATTGAGGTGGGCTGGGTGATTTATTCACCAGCATTGCAACGTACGAAAATCGCTACTGAAGCCCAATTCATCTTGGCAAACTATGTTTTTGAAACGCTCCAATACCGCCGTTATGAATGGAAATGCGACCGTCTCAATGAGCCATCGCAAAATGCCGCCAAACGCTTGGGCTTTAGCTACGAAGGCACGTTTCGCCAAGCAGCGGTTTATAAAGAACGAAATCGTGATACGGCGTGGTTTTCAATGTTAGACAGCGAATGGAATCATCACAAAAAGCGCTTTGAAGCGTGGCTTGCAGACGATAATTTTGATGAATACGGCAGACAGAAAAAATCTCTGTCTGCATTATAAGGAACTCTATGACAAATCTCGTCATCATCGACACAGGCTGTGCCAACCTGTCTTCGGTCAAATTTGCTTTTGACCGCCTTGGCATTCAAGCTGAGATCTCCCGAGATCTCAACAAAATCCAATCTGCCGATAAACTGCTGCTCCCCGGTGTGGGAACGGCAATTGCGGCGATGAAAAACCTGCACGATCGCCAACTAATTGAAACGATCCAAAATGCTACCCAGCCAATGCTTGGCATCTGTTTGGGAATGCAGCTGATGACCGAATTTTCGACCGAGGGCGACGTGGCGACTTTGGGTTTAATGGGCGGTAAAACCGAGCTGTTGCCAAATACGGGCTTACCGTTACCGCATATGGGCTGGAACCGTGTGCAGTACCAAGCCGACCATCCGTTATTCCAGGGCATCGAGCAAGGCAGCCATTTCTATTTTGTGCATAGCTACGCCGTCCGCCCGAACGCTCACACTATCGCCACCTGCGACTACGGCGTGCCGTTTTCGGCAGCAATTGCTAATAAAAACTTCTACGGCGTACAGTTCCACCCTGAACGTTCGGGCGAAGCCGGGGCGAAGTTGCTACGGAATTTTGTGGAGAATATCTAATTTTGCGATCCCGATCGCAAAGTTTGAAAATAGCGCTTGATTTCTCCTTTTATTTCGACAAAATTACTGTTAATTTAGCCAGTAAAAGAGAATAAAAAATGAATGAAATCAAACTATTTGAAAACAGCCAAATCCGCTCAGTGTGGGATAATGAAAAGGAAGAATGGTTCTTCTCGGTGGTGGATGTGGTGCAGGTACTGACAGAAAGCAGCAACCCACGCCGCTATTGGAGCGATTTGAAACGCAAAATCAAGGACGAAGAGGGCGGAATTGAACTGTACGAAAAAATCGTACAGTTGAAATTAAAAGCTCCCGACGGAAAAATGCGTGAAACTGATGCCACTGATTTACAAGGCATTTTCCGTATTATCCAGTCTGTGCCGGGCCGTTGAAAATGTGGCTGGCGGAAGTCGGAAGAGAACGGATTGATGAAATTGTTGATCCGGAATTGACTATCGACCGTGCGTTGGAAACCTACTTGAAGAAAGGCTATTCTCGGGAGTGGATTAATCAGCGGCTGCAAGCCATTCAGGTTCGCAAGGAGCTGACGGACGCTTGGCAAGATCACGGCGTGCAGCAAGGCAGAGAGTTCGCTATTCTCACCAATGAAATCACACAGGCGTGGAGCGGAATGACGACTCGCCAATATAAGGATTTCAAAGGGCTGAAAAAGGAAAACTTGCGTGACAATATGAGCACCACCGAGCTGGTGTTGAATATGCTTGAAGCGGCGACTAAAGATATTACTCAAATCAGCCATCCGCAAGGGTTGGGAGAGAACAAAACCGTGGCGAAACGTGGCGGCAATGTGGCAAAAGTCGCCCGAGAAACCTTAGAAGCCGAAACCGGCAAGCCTGTGATTACGCAACAAAATGCGATTGATTTTGCGGCGGTGATGGAACAGGTGGTGAAGCAGGTGAAGAAATAGGTTACGAGTAATCCCCTCGCCCGCTTGCGGGAGAGGGTGGAGCAAATCGAAAGATTTGCGGAGGGAGAGGGGAAAACGATCTCAGCCGGGGGATAAATATGCGAAAAACAGAAACCGCCAATTTGCGACAAAATGCTAAAACTCTGCGTTCCAATATGACAGATGCAGAACGCATTTTATGGTATCACTTACGAGCAAAACGTTTTTGTGGCATAAAGTTTTATCGACAAAAAATTATAGGAAGCTATATTGCTGATTTTCTCTCTTTCAATCCTAAATTAATTATTGAATTAGACGGTTCGCAACATGCTGAACAAATGGAATATGATCGTATTCGTACGGCATATTTAGAAAAACAAGAATTTACCGTTGTCCGTTTTTGGAATGATGAGGTATTGCGGAATATCAATATGGTTTTAGAGGTTATTTATCGCCATATCCCCTCTCCCTCCGAAAATCCTACGGATTTTCTCCACCCTCTCCCGCAAGCGGGCGAGGGGAATATATAACAGGAAAAACAATGAAACACACTCAAATCATCCCCGCCCTGGATTTAATTAACGGGCAAGTGGTGCGGTTGCACCAAGGCGATTATGCCAAACAGACTACCTATACCGATGACCCGATCAATCAGTTTGCCAACTATGTAGCACAGGGGGCGAAGCAGTTGCATTTGGTCGATTTAACGGGGGCGAAAAATCCTGCTGAAAGACAGACCGCACTTATCGGCAAAATCATCGCCGCCACCAACTGCCCAATTCAGGTCGGTGGCGGTATTCGCACCGAGCAAGATGTGGCGGATTTATTGGCGGTGGGGGCGAGCCGTGTGGTGATTGGCTCGACGGCGGTGAAGCAAAGCGCTTTGGTCAAAGGCTGGTTCGAAAAATACGGCGCAGAGAAATTCGTGCTGGCGTTGGACATCAATATCGACCCAAACGGCAACAAAATTATCGCCATCAGCGGTTGGCAAGAGGCGAGTGGTGTGTCGCTTGAAGATCTGATCGAGGATTATCAAACGGTCGGCTTACAACACGTTTTATGCACCGATATTTCCCGAGACGGCACGCTGGCTGGCTCAAACGTGGAGCTGTACCGTGAAATCTGTGCCAAATATCCCGAGATTGAATTCCAATCCTCAGGCGGTATCGGCAATTTGGCGGATATTGCGGCACTCAAAGGCACAGGAGTGGCAGGCGTGATTGTGGGGCGTGCGTTGTTAGAAGGCAAATTTAATGTGGCGGAGGCAATCGAATGTTGGCAAAACGGATAATTCCTTGTTTGGACGTGCGTGACGGGCAGGTCGTCAAAGGCGTGCAGTTCCGCAATCACGAAATCATTGGCGATATCGTGCCGTTGGCTCAGCGTTACGCCATCGAGGGGGCAGACGAGCTGGTGTTTTACGACATCACGGCATCATCAGACGGTCGCACGGTGGATAAAAGCTGGGTGGAGCGTGTGGCACAGGTCATCGACATTCCATTCTGCGTGGCGGGTGGGATTAAAACCATTGCCGATGCAGAGCAGATTTTCGCGTTCGGGGCGGATAAAATTTCGATCAACTCGCCCGCCCTTGCTGATCCTGATTTGATTTCCCGCCTTGCGGATCGTTTTGGCGTGCAGGCGATTGTCGTCGGCATTGATAGCTGGTTTGAAGCCGAGACGGGCAAATACTGGGTCAATCAATACACCGGCGATGAAAAACGCACCCGCCAAACCAATTGGCAGCTGCTCGATTGGGTGGCAGAGGTGCAAAAACGTGGCGCAGGCGAAATCGTACTGAATATGATGAACCAAGACGGCGTGCGTAATGGCTACGATTTAGTGCAACTGAAAAAAGTGCGTGAAGTTTGCCAAGTGCCACTGATCGCCTCGGGCGGAGCGGGCGAAATGGTGCATTTCCGTGATGCTTTTATTGATGCGCAGATCGATGGGGCGTTGGCAGCTAGCGTGTTTCATAAGCAGATTATTAATATTGGTGAGTTGAAGGCGTATTTGGCGGCGGAAGGGGTTGAGATCCGTAAGGTTGATTAATTTCTGAGAAAGTATTAGAAAATGGCAAAATATAAAAAAATAAGAGGAATAAATCGTCGCTTAAAGGCGATTAAAGATTGGAGGGAGAAAAACCTGTTTTTTGATAAAGAAAGCCTATTATCTGAAGATTGTCTATATCTAAAATTTAGGGTTGATCCTTGGAGCCGCTTATCTTTAACAAATTCTGATTATCCTGAACCTAATCATCAATTTAGAGAGATGATAATTGAAGCTTTTTCGGATATTTATGATCTCTGGAAAGAAGAACTAGACAAATTGAATTTAGAGTATTATCTAAAAATTTGGATTATATTTCCTCATTTTCGTGAGAGTCAGCTTGTTTGTGCTATTAATGATAAAATTGATTGGTATAACAATGTTTTTGCAGAAGGAGAGGATATAGTATTTCCTAAGAATAAATTTAGTGAGCAATCGAATAAAATTCTAAATAAATATAATTGGACACACGTTGTTAATATTAATTTGTTAGATGAAGAAAATTATGTAGGGAATGAACAAGATTATGTTTCTCTTCAAGATTATGAAGAAGTAAAAAAGAGATTTGAGCGTTTTTTAAAAACCGAACATAAAACAGTAAATATAGACGGAAAAACATATCATATTGAGAAAATTTGCGATGTTTGGGTCGGAGATAAAAATGGATAATTTTATACAACAAATCAACTGGCAAAAAGTCGATAACCTTCTCCCCGTTATCATCCAAAACGCCCAAACATGTGAGGTGTTAATGCTTGGCTATATGAACGAAGCAGCTCTCATCAAAACCCTAAGCGAAAAGCGAGTTACTTTCTACTCTCGCACCAAACAACGTTTATGGACAAAAGGCGAAACCTCGGGCAATTTCTTGAATGTGGTGGATATGAGCCTCGATTGCGACAACGACACGCTCTTAATCCTCGCCGACCCAATCGGTGAAACCTGCCACACGGGAGCGGAGAGCTGTTTTCATCAATTTGAACACGAGCAGCCTGATTGGATCTTTTTCTCTAAATTAGAACGAACGATCGCCGAGCGTAAAAATGCTGATTTTGAAAGTTCTTACACCGCAAAACTTTACGCCAAAGGCACGCACAAAATTGCCCAAAAAGTCGGCGAAGAAGCTGTGGAAAGCGTGATTGCGGCAATGAAAAATGATCGGGATGAGTTGGTGTCAGAAGTGGCGGATTTAGCCTACCATTTAACGGTGTTATTGCATAATGCAGACTTATCGTGGGCAGAAGTAAATGCCAAATTAAAAGAACGGCATAAAGGCATTGGTTTGCACCCAGAGGGTTCGAATAAGTAAAATGCAAGCGGTCAAATTTCCAGAATATTTTGCAAATTGCAAAAAATCAGGAAAATTCGACCGCTTGTTTAGTTAGATGGCTTAATTTAAGCCTAATGAGCTTAATTTTTCCGCTTCTTCTTTAAAACCTTCAATTGCTGCTTTGTCGAAGAAATATTGCGTACCGCAACATTCGCATTGCATATCGATCACGCCTTGTTTTTCGGCTAACATTTCTTCAATTTCCTCTGCCGGCACAAGTAACAATGCCGAGCCTGAACGTTCTCTTGAGCAGCCGCATTTGAATTCGGTGTCTTGCGGCGGATAGACTTCCACTTGTTCTTCGTGGTAGAGGCGGTAGAGTAGCTCTTCGGCTTCTAAGCCGAATAATTCTTCGTCTTTTACCGTTTCGGTCAGCGTAGCTAAATGCTCGAAATCATCACGAGAGCCTGTGCCGTCCGGCATAATTTGCAGTAACATTCCGCCTGCCACCGCTTTGCCTTCATATTCGCCGTTGCGAATAATGAGATGTGTTTTAAGCTGTTCCGAGCGTTCAAAATAATCTTCCAAACATTCACGAATAGTCGGTTTGTCGAGGGCAATCACACCTTGGTAGCGTTCGCCGTCGGTTGGGATAATTGAAATTACCAACACGCCGTTGCCGATCATTTCAGATAATGTTGCGTTGTCTGCAATATCCGCCTGAATACGGGCTAAAGCACGCAGTTGTTGCTGATCGTTGCCGTTTACCACCACAAGTTTTAATGCTCCGTCACCTTGAATTTGTACGGTAATGGTGCCGTTAAATTTCATTGTCGCGGTTAAAAGGCTGGTGGCAACTAACATTTCGCCCAATAAATTTTGCACCGCTTTCGGGTAGTGGTGAGTGTTGAGGGTTTCGGTGAAGGTGTTGTTTAAACGCACCCATTCGCCACGCACTGCTCGTTCTTTGAATAAGTAGCGGTAAAGTTTATCGTTGTCTTTGGTATAACTCATTGTGTTTCCTAGTCTGCAAGCGGTTGATTTTTGGTAAATTTTTGCACAAACGCTTGCGTTTGAACGTCGGCTCTGCCGACAGCACGAAGTGCGAGCGTAGCGAGTAAAAAATTACCGCTTGTAAAAATAAAAAGGTGAGCAAATTGCCCACCGTGCTTCGCTGCTTCACAATATAAGGGCAATTTTGCGAATTACAAGGGCTAATTGTCATCGTTTAGCTAAATTCTTGCTCTTTAAATTTAATTAAATCCCGTCGCTCTTTTTTGTTTGGTCGACGGTCCGGGTGGGGCATGGAAAGCGCATTGGCTTTGCGGGCAAATGCCATTGCCTCTCGGTGTTTGATACTTTTTTCCGTTTCTTGGTAGAGCAGTTGTGCCTCGGGCGCTCCACGGCGTTGGTCGCTTAAGGCAAGTACCTCCACCTCTTTTTCTTCATTGCCTTGGCGAAGCTTGATAATTGCTCCAACTTCGACTGCTTTGCTGACTTTCGCACGTTGTCCGTTGTAATGTACTTTTCCGCCTTCAATCATTGCTTTTGCAATAGAGCGGGTTTTATAGAAGCGAGCAGCCCAGAGCCACTTATCTAAACGGACTTCGCTATCGTCTTTTTCATTTTTATTTTTCATTTTCTGCCTTAAAATCAAAACAATGTAAGAATAATAGAGATAAAGTCTGATTTTTCAACTAAAATAACTCAAAAAGGTGAGATAAAATGACCAAACTTCTTCCTGAAATTTTAAAAATTGAAACTATTGCGAAAACTCGCATTTTTGAGGTGCAAGCAGTTGATTTGCGTTTTTCAAACGGTGAGGAGCGGACTTATGAGCGTTTAACACCGCAACGCCGTTCTTCCGTGTTAGTGATACCTATCCAAAATAATGAGCTGATTTTCATTAAAGAGTATGCGGTGGGCTCTGAGCGTTATGAATTGAGTTTTCCGAAAGGGATTGTTGATTTAGGAGAGGAGCCAGTTGAAAGTGCGAATCGAGAATTACAGGAAGAAATTGGTTTCGGGGCAAGAAAACTGGCATTTTTGCGTTCACTTTATAGTGGCCCAAGTCATATGTATGGTTTAATGCACGTGTTTGTGGCGGAAGATTTATACCCCTCTCAATTAGAAGGTGATGAGCCGGAACCTTTGGAAATTGTACGTTATCCGCTTGATAAGATGGATGAATTGCTGGCGGATGCGTGTTTTGCGGAAGCTCGAAATTTATCAGCGTTATTTATGCTAAGAGATTATTTAAAATAAAAATAAGCCTTTCGGAGGCAATTATGCAAACTTTAAATCAAACATTACTTGATACTATTATCGCTCTTGCTAAGGAAGCCGGTGAGCATTTAAAACAATTTTATGCTCGCTCGGTTGAGATCACAATTAAGGCTGATGACACACCGGTCACAGAAGCAGATTTATTTATTAGCCAATTTATTACCCAGCATTTACAGCAACTTACGCCGAACGTGCCGGTGTTGTCGGAAGAGAGCTGTGATATTCCCTTAACAGAACGCCATCAATGGCAAGAATACTGGATTATTGATCCATTAGATGGCACACAGCAATTTATTAATCGAACTGATCAGTTTTCGATTGTGATTGGTTTAGTGCAGGAAAATCAGCCTGTTTTGGGCGTTATTTATGCCCCAATTCTTGATAAGCTTTATTTCGCAATGGCTGGCGGTGGTGCATTTTTGCAAGAAAATGGCAAAATTCGACCGCTTGTAAAATCAGTCTTTAATGAAAATGCACTGGTAGTTGCAGTAGGTAGCCGGCATCATTCGGATAAAGCAAATCAAGCATTGGTAAAAAGTGGAGTAAGCTTTTTGCAATATGGTTCAAGCAGCTTAAAAGCAGGGCTGGTTGCTGAAGGCAAAGCTGATTGTTATATCCGTTTTGGTGATACAGGAGAATGGGATACTGCCGTGGCGGAAGTGCTACTTAAAGAAGTCGGAGGAGCTATTTTTGATTTTAATTTTTCGCCATTAACTTATAATCAGCGTGAAAGCTTAATTAATCCTTACTTTTTGATGGTTGCAGATAAAAAACAACAATGGGATAAAATATTTTTATTCAAATAAGGGATTCCCATTAGCAATTTTTATGATAATCTTGCAACATTAAACAATATTTTAACAAATACAGGATATATAGAAGATGAATGCTGAAAATAGTTGTGTGGTCATTTTTGGTGCCTCCGGCGATTTGACTTTTCGTAAATTAATTCCCGCCCTTTATAATTTATATAAAATCGGAAGACTCGGTGAGCATTTCTCAGTATTAGGTGTTTCTCGTTCAGAATTGACAGATGAGTTATTTCGCCAAAAAATGCGTGATGCTCTGGTAAAGTTTGAAAAAGCAAGCGGTCCAAAATTAGATGAATTTTGCGAGCACCTTTATTATCAAGCTGTGAATACCTCAGATGCGGTGGATTACGCTAAGTTGTTACCTCGCCTAGACGAATTACACGATAAATATCAAACTTGCGGTAATACACTTTACTACCTTTCAACGCCACCAAGCTTATATGGTGTGATTCCTGAATGTTTAGCGGCTCACGGCTTAACCACTGAAGAATTTGGTTGGAAGCGTATTATTGTGGAGAAACCGTTCGGCTATGATATTGAAACGGCAAAAAAATTAGACGTTCAAATTCATAAATGCTTTGAAGAGCACCAAATTTATCGTATTGATCACTATTTAGGTAAAGAAACTGTTCAAAACTTATTGGTTTTACGCTTCTCTAACGGCTTATTTGAACCACTTTGGAACCGTAATTTTATTGATTATGTAGAAATTACCGGAGCGGAATCTATCGGTGTAGAAGACCGCGGCGGTTATTATGATGATTCCGGCGCAATGCGTGATATGTTCCAAAACCATTTGCTGCAAGTATTAGCGATGGTTGCGATGGAGCCTCCTGCAATTATTAATGCAAACTCAATGCGTGATGAAGTGGCGAAAGTATTGCACTGTTTGCATCCGTTATCGGAAGAAGACGTGAAAAACGATGTAATTTTAGGTCAATACGCAAGAGGCACGGTCGATGGTGAAGAAGTGGCGGGCTATTTAGAAGAAAAAGGTGTGCCGGCAGATTCCAATACTGAAACCTTTATGGCGGTGAAATGTGAAATCGACAATTGGCGTTGGGCGGGCGTGCCGTTCTACGTGCGTACCGGTAAACGCTTGCCGACCCGTGTGACCGAAATTGTAATCCACTTTAAAACCACACCACACCCGGTATTCAGCCAAAATGCACCGGAAAATAAATTGATTATCCGTGTTCAGCCGGATGAGGGTATTTCAATGCGTTTCGGTTTGAAAAAACCAGGTGCTGGCTTTGAGGCAAAAGAAGTGTCAATGGATTTTCGTTACTCCGATTTAAGCACTGCTTCCAGCCTATTAACCGCCTACGAGCGTTTATTACTTGATGCGTTAAAAGGTGATGCTACCTTGTTTGCCCGTACCGATGCCGTACACGCCTGCTGGCGATTTGTTCAGCCGATTTTAGACTATAAAGCTAACCGTGGCCGAGTGTATGAATATGAAGCGGGTACTTGGGGACCGACAGAGGCTGATAAACTCATTGCCAGACATGGCAAAGTGTGGCGGAAACCGTCTGGTACGTTAAAAAAGAAAGTGTAAATTTTTTAGTTCCCCTCTTTGAGCTAAGAGGGGGATATAACGAGGCAAATTATGAATAAAGTTATTTTCCCAACTGCCCAAGCTGCGGTAGAACAAATCGCACAGGAATTTGTGGAATACAGCCAACAAAACCGCCCTGTGCATATTTCACTTTCCGGTGGTTCAACGCCTAAATTATTATTTAAAACTTTGGCACAAGCCCCCTTTAATACTGAAATTCAGTGGCAAAATCTGCATTTCTGGTGGGGTGATGATCGTATGGTTCACCCAACCGATCCTGAAAGCAATTACGGCGAAGTACAAAAATTATTATTTGACCACATTAACATCCCAGCGGAAAATATCCACCGCATTCGTGGCGAAGAAAATGTGGAACAAGAACTTGCAAGATTTTCGGCAGAATTGACCGCTTGTGTGCCGAATCTCACTTTTGATTGGATTATTTTGGGCATGGGGAATGATGGGCATACCGCTTCACTTTTCCCACACCAAACTGATTTTGCCGATCAAAATATTGCTGTGATCGCCAAACACCCCGAAACAGGGCAAATCCGTATTTCAAAAACGGCATCGCTAATCGAAAAAGCCAAACGGATTACCTATTTGGTGACAGGGGCAAGCAAAGCGGAAATTTTAAAAGAAATTCAAACCACACCAGCAGAAAATCTGCCTTATCCGGCTGCCAAAATTCAGGCGAAAAATGGCGTGACGGAGTGGTATTTGGATAGCGATGCAGCACAGCTTTTATAAGAAAAGAATATGAAAACACTTGGTATTTTAGGCTGTACTGAAATCGGTTTATTAATTCAGCAGAATGACTGCCAGTTACCGTTTTTTGATACAGCTGAGTTACATAGCCAAATGGCAGTGGATTTTATTTTAGAGCAATAAATTTCGGCATTAGTGAGAGTGCAAAATAACATTTACAAGCGGTCAAATTAGCAAAAAATTTTACACAAACGCTCGCGTTTGAACATCGGCTTTGCCGATGGCACGAAGTGCGAGCGAAAGCGATAAATTCGACCGCTTGCACAGAATCAAAACTAACAGGAGAAAACAATGTCAGTAAAAGGCGACATCGGCGTTATCGGTTTAGCGGTAATGGGCCAAAACTTAATTTTGAATATGAACGACAACGGCTTTAAAGTAGTGGCGTATAACCGCACGACTTCAAAGGTGGATGAGTTCTTAGAAGGTCCGGCAAAAGGTACTAATATTATCGGAGCTTATTCTCTGGAGGATTTAGCTGCTAAGTTAGAAAAACCACGCCGTGTAATGCTTATGGTACGTGCCGGTGAGGTAGTGGATCAATTTATTGAGGCGTTAGTGCCACATTTAGAAGAAGGTGATATCATTATTGATGGCGGTAATTCAAATTATCCGGATACCAATCGTCGTGTGCAAGCTTTAGCTGAAAAAGGCATTCGCTTTATTGGCTCCGGTGTTTCCGGTGGTGAAGAAGGCGCTCGCCACGGACCATCTATTATGCCGGGTGGTGATGAATCTGCATGGCCACATGTGAAACCTATTTTCCAAGCGATTTCAGCCAAAACCGAACAAGGTGAGCCTTGCTGTGATTGGGTTGGTCGTGATGGAGCAGGTCATTTTGTGAAAATGGTTCATAACGGTATTGAGTACGGCGATATGCAGTTAATCTGTGAAGCTTATCAGTTCTTAAAAGACGGTTTAAGCTTAAGCTATGATGAGATGCATGAAATCTTCAAAGAATGGAAAAATACCGAGTTAGATAGTTATTTAGTGGATATTACCACCGATATTCTTGCTTATAAAGATGAAGATGGCGAGCCATTAGTTGAGAAAATTCTTGATACCGCAGGACAGAAAGGTACAGGTAAATGGACAGGAATCAACGCGCTTGATTTCGGTATTCCATTAACCTTGATTACCGAATCGGTATTTGCTCGTTGTGTTTCTGCTTTCAAAGATCAACGTTTGGCAGCCTCAAGACTGTTCAATAAAGAAATCGGTAAAGTTGAAGGCGATAAAAAAGAGTGGGTGGAAGCAGTTCGCCGTGCATTATTGGCTTCAAAAATTATCTCTTATGCACAAGGCTTTATGCTAATTCGTGAAGCTTCCGAACAATTCGGTTGGGATATTAACTACGGTGGTACGGCATTATTATGGCGTGAAGGCTGTATTATTCGCAGCCGTTTCTTAGGCAACATTCGTGATGCATATGAAGCGAACCCATATTTAGTGTTCTTAGGCTCTGACCCATACTTCAAAGATATTTTAGAACACTGCTTGGCAGATTGGCGTAAAGTAGTGGCGAAATCAATTGAAATCGGTTTACCTGTGCCATGTATGGCATCTGCGATTACTTTCTTAGATGGCTATACTTCAGCTCGTTTACCGGCAAACTTATTACAAGCCCAGCGTGACTATTTCGGTGCACATACCTATGAGCGTACTGATAAACCACGCGGCGAGTTCTTCCATACTAACTGGACAGGCCGTGGCGGTAACACCGCTTCAACCACTTACGATGTCTAATTAATCTTTTTAAGCCACTTGATGTAATATTAAGTGGCTTTTTTATAGGGATTTTTTTCAATATATCTTGGAGTGAATATTGCTCGATGTGTATAATAATGGAGTAATATTTCAGCTATATTTAAGGAGAATCTATGCTCACCGATCAAGATATTTTTAACCGCTATCAAACTAAAGAGGCAGAATTTAAAAAACGGGCAGATATTACCCTTATCGGGCATTCTTTATTCGATATGTGGGGCGATATGGAATACGGCACACCGAATTTAGCTGGGCAAAGTGTGGCGAATTTAGGCTTATCCGGCACCAGTACCCGTCAATATTTAGATGTGATCATTAAGCCAAACCGCATTCAACATGTCGGTAAAAACGTCTTTATTTTCTTAGGCGTGAACGATATCGTTAAAGAGCCGGACTATTCACCAAAACAAGTGTTGGATTGGATTGAGGGAATCTTGGCGCATTTAAAACAACTTTCTCCAGATTCCCGCTACTTCTTGTTAGAGGCAACACCGGTTAATAATATCGCTACTACCGATAATCCGGCAATTAAAGAGATGAATGCCTATTTTGAGGCTCATTGTCCGTCTGAGCTAACTTATGTGAAAACATGGCAGCATTTCGCCAACAAAGAAGGAAAACTTGACTTGAGCTTATGTCACGATGGATTGCACTTTACCCAAGAGGGATATGATCGTTTAAAAGCGATTTTGGAAGCATATTTGTAGTTTATAGTCAGAAATAGCAAGCGGTCAGTTTTTTGCAAAATTTTACAAAATTCTGACCGCTTGTGTTCAATTAGAGTGCTTCAATTTCTTGATACTGCACCTGCAATTTAGTAAGTCCCGAAAGATACTCTTGCATTTTTTCACGCTCTTTGGCGATAACTTGCTCCGGGGCCTTTGCCACAAAGGCTTCGTTGGAGAGTTTGCCTTCGATGCGAGCGACTTCACCTTTGAGTTTTTCCATCTCTTTGGTTAAGCGGGATAACTCGGCTTCTTTGTTAATAAAGCCGGCCATTGGGATCAGGATCTCGCCATTTGCCACCAATTTCGCTACCGATAGCGGAGCATTTTCGCCGGTTTCCAGCACTTTCACGCTATCAAGTTTCGCCATGGATTTGAGCAATACTTCGTTAGCATTCAGAATTGCCACTTCGTCCGCCGAGAAGTTACGGGCAATCAGGTCTAAGCCTTTACTTGGGGCAATATTGCTTTCTGCACGAATGTTACGCACCGCCACAATCACCTCTTTAATGAAGTTGATTTGGTTTTCAGCTTGTTCATCAATCGCAAGCGGGTCAAATTGTGGGAATTTTTGCAACATAATGGTATCTGCGGAAATCGCCAAGAAGCCTTTCACTTTCTGCCAGATCTCTTCGGTGATAAACGGCATTACCGGGTGAATTAAACGCAGTAATTTTTCTAACACATTCACCAGCGTGCGGCTTGCCCCACGGCGTTGTGCGTCTGTACCTTTGAAGAAGATCGGTTTGGTCAGCTCCAAGTACCAGTCACAGAATTGATCCCACGTAAATTCGTAGATCGCATTTGCCACTAAGTCAAAACGGTATTGGCTGAGTGCGGTGCGGAAAGTTTCCACCGTACGGTTGAATTGGCTTTCAATCCAACGATCCGCAAGGCTGTATTCCACTTCACCTTCGCTTAAATCGAGTTTGTCGTTAGTCAGCACATAACGGCTTGCATTCCACAATTTATTGCAGAAGTTACGGTAGCCTTCTAGGCGTTTCATATCCCAGTTGATGTCTCGACCGTTGCTCGCCAAGGCGGTGAGCGTGAAACGCAATGCGTCCGTACCGTGTGCAACAATGCCGTCCGCAAACTCTTTGCGAGTCGCTTTGGCGATTTTCTCGGCAAGCTGTGGCTGCATCATATTGCCCGTGCGTTTTTCCAAGAGAGCTTCAAGGGAAATACCGTCGATCATATCAATCGGGTCTAGCACATTACCTTTCGATTTGGACATTTTCTGCCCTTGCTCGTCACGAATCAGACCAGTTACATACACGGTTTTGAACGGCACTTGCGGTTTGCCGTTTTCATCTTTGATGAAGTGCATGGTGAACATAATCATACGAGCCACCCAGAAGAAGATGATGTCAAAACCGGTGATTAACACATCGGTCGGGTGGAACATTTTGAGTTCTTTGGTCTGTTCCGGCCAGCCAAGGGTGGAGAATGTCCACAAGCCTGATGAGAACCAAGTGTCTAGTACGTCTTCGTCTTGTTTTAATGGCAAGTCCGCTGGTAAGTTGTGCTTCGCACGCACTTCTGCTTCATTACGAGCGACATAGACGTTTCCTTGCTCGTCATACCACGCTGGGATACGGTGTCCCCACCAAAGTTGGCGAGAGATACACCAGTCTTGGATATCACGCATCCAAGAGAAGTAGAGATTTTCGTACTGTTTCGGCACGAATTGGATTTCGCCGTCTTCCACCGCTTTGGTCGCCACTTCCGCCAAAGGTTTAACAGAAACGTACCATTGGTCGGTTAGCATTGGCTCAATCGGCACGCCACCACGGTCGCCATACGGCACTTTTAAGTCGTGCGGTTTGATTTGATCGAGCAAGCCCAACGCTTCAAAATCAGCCACGATTTTCTTACGAGCCACAAAACGCTCTAAGCCTTGATAGTCGGCAGGAATTGGAGCTTCGTAGCCTGCAAGTGGTTTGCCGTCTGTGCCTATAATTTCGGCTTCTGCACGAATATCGGCATTCAGTGTCAGAATATTTACCATCGGCAAGCCGTGTCGTTTGCCCACTTCGTAGTCGTTGAAATCGTGTGCTGGAGTAATTTTCACCACGCCTGTACCGAACTCACGATCCACATACTCGTCGGCAATAATTGGAATCTCACGGTTGGCAAGCGGTAGCACGACCGTTTTGCCAATCAGCGATTGATAACGCTCATCTTCGGGGTGAACGGCAACCGCTGTATCGCCCAACATCGTTTCAGGACGGGTAGTTGCCACCACCAAATAATCCAAGCCGTCCGCCGTTTTCGCACCATTGGCAAGCGGATAGCGGAAGTGCCAGAGCGAGCCTTTGCTCTCTTTGTTTTCCACTTCCAAGTCAGAAATCGCCGTATGCAGTTTCGGATCCCAGTTTACCAAGCGTTTGCCACGGTAAATCAAGCCCTCATCAAACAGGCGAACGAAGACTTCTTTCACCGCATTAGACAAGCCCTCGTCCATCGTAAAACGCTCACGATCCCAGTCAATCGAGTTGCCCAAGCGACGCATTTGCTGGCTGATTGTACCGCCCGAATAGGCTTTCCAATCCCAAATTTTGTTGATAAACGCCTCACGACCATAATCGTGACGGGTTTTACCCTCTTCGGCCGCGATTTTACGCTCCACCACCATTTGAGTCGCAATCCCTGCGTGGTCAGTCCCCGCTTGCCAAAGGGTGTTGTTGCCTTCCATACGGTTGAAACGGATTAAGGTATCCATCAACGTCTGCTGGAAAGCGTGCCCCATATGCAACGAGCCAGTCACATTCGGCGGCGGAATCGCGATACAGTAGCTTGGTGCTGATAAATCTTCGCTCGGTTTAAAATAGCCTTGCGATTCCCAGTGTTGGTAGAGCGCTTGCTCTACAGCGGAAGGGTTGAAACGGTCTTCCATTTTGAAGTTTTGGGTCATTTTTTAGTCTCTTTTGTAGGGTGGTTTCAGCCCACCATATTTACTTAAAATTGAAATGGTGGGTTAAATTCCACCTTATGAAACTAGTTTATTAATTTAATAAGCTCAATTATTTTTTGTTCAATTTTCTGATTTTCTTCTTGACAGGGATCTACATATTCTTCTTTTCCATCCAAGGGCTCTATCCAACTAATACCACAAATTTTCTTTTGACTTTCTAATTTATTAATTTGATCTTCAATAAGAGCATTTTTTGTTTTTGGTCTATTTTTGATTACTTGGGTAGATTTCTTTATTTGATTATAGCTATTCTCTAAAATTTTATATTCTTTATTTATAGTTTGATTCCGATTAGTTAATTCTTTTAATAAACTATTACTTTTTTCTAATTCTGCTTGAATATTTTCAAGTTTATTTCTGAATAGTTTATTATCATCTTTTAAAATAGAATTTTCTCTCTTAATTTCTTCATGTTCTTGTTTCAATTCGGTGTATTCATCTTTAAATGGTTTAAGGTATTCAATATTCTTATTTAAGGCTTCAGTATGTTCTGAATTGATATATTGCATAAGACTAAACATTCCTATTGCGTCTGCAAGGCAGCTATTAAAGACCCAAACAATCGGCCGTTTTTTAATATGTTCATCGAAACTCATATTTTTCCCTGGTAGCGTTCGCCTCTGACGGAGTGGTTTATTTTCAGTAATTTTTGCAAAATTTTACCTAAATCCAACCGCTTGTCACCCCACACGAGCCGTGTGGGGTTACGCATAGTTGAGCCACGCTGTGGCTCTTTATTCTTTCTAAATTACAGCCCCAGCGGAGCTGGGATGGGATTATCGAGCCTAGCACGGCTCGTGCTAGGCAGTCTTAAATCCTAATTCCACTACTTCATCACAAAGCTGATTGCACCAATTGGGTATTTTTTTCTGAAATTTTTGTTATTTTCTTATCCGCAATTTGGAAAATCAAATTCGGCTTTGTTTCTGAATTATCATAAATTAGCGTTTCATCATTGATAAAAATTGCTTCAATTAAAATTTTAACGACTGATGTGATAACGCTTTCTAATCGTTTCTTCATCAATAAAATGCCCGCTGGCTTTCACTATTGCTTTTACCCGTTCAATGTTAATGTCAGGGTCATCAACGCCAATATAATTTAGCCGAGTTCTGAAATTTCCTGCCTTGGCATTTTCCATTCGTTTTAGAATAGATTTGCCTGAAAGTGTCGATTCCATTGAAAATGCAATCTGATTTTTTACTGCAAACTAAAATAGCTTGATTGCTTTTCTACCTGCTTCAATATCGGCTAATCTTGGATTGAGTGGGTTAATCTGCATCGCGATGTTATCCGAATCAATCACAATTTCGACTTTATCTTGATTGAAAGCACGCAACGTAGATTTCCCGGCTCCATTGGTGCCATAGTAAAAAATTGCCAGACTATTGTGCATATTTAATCACTTTTTCTGTACCGTCTGGATAATGCTGAATCAAATCCCCATTTTCTCGGCGATACGTCAGCACTTCGTGCTTTTTCTTTTCTTCAAACCACGCGGTAAAGAGGATATCCAGCTCTCGTTGTTTTTTGAGTAATTCTTCACGGCTTGTCATTTTATTTCTCCCAAACCATATCCAAATGCGGTATCCCATCCTCCAAATACATATCCGACACCGCTTTGAAGCCAAAACTGTCATAAAACCCTTGCAGATAGCTTTGGGCTTGGGCGTGGATGGGTTGAGCGGGGAAATGCTCACGGCTGTAATCCATTGCTTTCTGAACCAATTCCCTTGCCAAGCCTGAGCCACGAGCTTCTTTTGCCACCAACACTCTGCCAAGATGTACGCCGTCATCACTTGGAATCAGGCGGCAGTAAGCGGTCAGATTGTTTGCATTTTTTGCAAAGAAATGCACCGCTTGCAGGTCTTTGTCATCGACTTCTTGGTATGGGCAGTTTTGCTCAACCACAAACACCGCTGTGCGGAGTTTGTAGATGTCAAACAGTTCGAGCGTAGTTAGTTCATCGAAACCTTTGGTGTGCCACAGCATTAAGCATTCTCCGTACTCAACTGCCAGCCCATTTGGCGGTACTGCTTATAACGCTCACGGGCTATCGCTTTTTCAGCTTCATCGGTCGGCACAAAATCGATCACTTGGTTGAAACTTGCTACGAAATTCGGGATTTGGCGTTGCAGCGAAATCAGCAGATCGCGATGTTGTGCATTGCGTTTGCCTTTCCACGAAATTTCAACCGGTGTGGCGTAGGTGGTGATTTCACCCGATAAATTATGTGGTACAAAGGAGTCCGGTTCTCTTGCCCAGAGTGCTTCATCAATATTCATCGCTTGTTGTTCGGTTTCACAGGCAATTAGCACACGCTTGCCGGTTCTCCAAGCTTGAGCGGCTAGCTCGCAGGCTTGAATTTCAGCGGCAGATATCTCGGCTAAATCAGCCTGACTTAATAGATAAAATTGCACCTGTTTCACAGAATATTCCCAAACAATCTCTTGATGTATTTAAACGGTAGATTTTAGCTGAAAATCAGTGAAATATGAAATCTAAGCGGCATTTTTTGTAAAAAATATGCGAAAAATTACCGCTTGTAGCTGTTTTCAGTTGGCGGGTGGTTGAACTAATTAAATTTTGCTTGTTCTAATATTAGGAATGCACTATTTCCCGTAGTGGAAATTGTGTAGAATAAAACCCCTGTACTATTATGAGGAACTTACTATGGGCTTATTTGATTTTGTTGGCGACATTGGTCGTAAATTATTTAATAAAGAAGAAGATGCGTCAAAAGCAGTTACTGAACATTTAGCGGAAGATAATCCGGGTGTGGAAAATGTGAATGTAACTGTTGAAAACGGTGTGGCAAAAATTTCAGGTATTGCTTCAACGGCAGCAGCTGTTGAAAAAGCAGTCTTGATGGCAGGTAATGTGGCTGGTATTACTAAAGTGGATATTGAAGCATTAGAACTTGAAAGAAGCCAACAGTTAGCGGGTGACGATGAGTTTTATGTTATCCAAAAAGGCGATACTTTATGGGAGATCGCAGCTAAGGCATACGGTAACGGTGCAAAATATAAAGCGATTGTGGAAGCAAACAAAGAAGTAATTAAAGACGAAAATAAAATCTTCCCGGGGCAAAAAATCCGTATTCCGAAAAGTTTATAATTAATCATATTCTAAAAGCCAAGCTTATACAGCCTGGCTTTTTTAGTTTTTATAAGCAATAAAAAATTTAGAGCCTATACAGGCTCTTTATCAATTACAGGAATATTTATGCAAATTTAGGATGGGCGCGTTTATACTTTTTGGGAGAGTGCTTTTTATGTTTATCCCATTTGGATTTTGATTTATGTGATTTTTTATCACCTTTATTCCTATAGTCTTTGCTATCTTTTCGTTTATGGTCATTCCATTGGCTACCAATTACACCGCCTAAAGCTGCTCCAGAGACGGTTGAAACCATATCATTTCCTATGGCTGCTCCCGCTGCTCCACCAACTACAGCTCCAACTACAGTATCTTTTTGTTGGCGGTTTAACGCAGTAGCTTGAGCAGAAATTGATGTAGCAAATAATGCAACTATAAAGCTTTTTACTAGAATTGTTTTCATTGTATTTCCTTTACTCATCGATTCTTGATTTCTTGAATCATCGTACGTTTGATACAAAATGGTAATTAAAGTGAGTTCAAATTGATATAAAAGTCCTGCATGGCAGGACTTTTGCATTTGGTAAAAAATTATTTATTTTCTACCGCTTGTTTTACTTCTTCAACTTTGGCTTCCGTAGCTGCTTTGACTTCATTCGCTTTTTCCGTTATAGCTTCTTTTGCTTCAGCTGCTTTTTCTGCTACTTCATTTTTAATTTCAGTTGCTTTCTCAGCAGTAGTTTGAGCTGCTTCAGAAGTAGCTGTTTTAACTTCTTCTAATTTTGTTGCTGCGGCAGCTTTAATTTCAGTTGCTTTTTCCACAACGTCATTTTTAATTTCAGCTGCTTTGTCAGTTGTTGCTTGATCGCAGGCTGCAAGGGTGATTGTTGTTCCCAACATTAATAATGCTAAAATTGATTTTTTCATTCCGAGTTCCTTAAATAGTCAAAATAATTACACTTAATAAGTGCAATTTATTAGTCAAAATTTCCTAAAAATAGTTCATCGGTTTAATAAAAAATGCCTATTGTTTAATCAACAATAGGCATTATAAGTTAGAGGTTTCTACTATACTTAAGTATTGGTAGATCGAGGTGCAGACTCTACTTGACTCACTGCGCTGCTGTAGCCGCCAAAGCCTTTTCCGTAGAAGTAATATTTTGAATTTTGCCATTGAGTAATGGCAAAACTTTCTGGACTTTCTGCCGGAGCAGCCGCAACCGTCATGGCTGATTGAGTATGTTTAACTCGAGAGAATGTGCCGAGTTTTCCATCGAAAGTATAGCTACTTTCGTAATTAGAACGTGGCGCTTCGATTGTTTGGTTTTCCGCAGCTATTGCCGGTGCAACAGTCGCTTTTGATTGGAATTTACCTACGCGTTCATTCTTCTCTTTGACTAAATCACGTTCAGAATGTTGAGAAACAACGCTGCCAAATGGAGCAATATGTTCTTTCACATCTGATTTTTGGATTTCAGGTGTTGGTTGCGCAACTTCTTCCGTTTTTGTTTTTGCTTGTCCTAACTTTTCCTTCACTAAGTCGCGTTCAGTTGCTTGTGCAACAAAACCGCCTAATGGAGCAACAGAAGTAGATGGTTTAGCTGAGAGTTTATGCTCTGGCTGTTCTATTTCCGTAGTGACTCTATTTTCTTGCTGCTCAAGCATTTCATCAACGGATAGGAATTGTACTTTCTCTTCCACTTTTGTTGATGTTGTCAGTTTTACCCAAACTTTACCGCTGGCAAGCTCCGGAGAAGCAACCGCTGCGGTTAATGGCATTGGTGAAGGTGTAATTGCACGTTGATTTTCACGACGACGCTGATTGCCTACGCGCAGATGACGAGGTAAACGGCGTTGGCGGTTATTTTCACGTGTTTCCGTGTTATTTTCCGCTACCGGTTCAGCTACAAGCGGTTGAATTTGTGAAATATTTTGCACATTTTCAACTTCAGCTACTTTTACAGTAGTTTCGGCAGCATTCACATTTTCCGTTACAGCAACGTCTGAGGTTTCGACACGAACTTTTTTGCGTAAATCACGTCGTTGACGACGTTCAGTTTGATTTTCGCGAGAGTGAGTTCGTGTTTCTTGTTCACTAACCCCAACCACTTCTTCAATCACTGCTCGGCGTTGTTTTTTCTCAGGGCGGCTTGCTTTTTCTTCTTGCTGTGCCACTTGAGCTTGTTGCTGTTTACGTTCTTGATTTTCTGCCTTTGTATTACGGCTGGAACGTTCACGGCGTTGGCGACGATCGCGTTGATTACGTGATTTCGGTTTTGGTTTTTCTTCTACTTTTTCTTCAGTTGCAAACCAACCTTTGATTGCAGCAACAAGACGGCTAAAGAGTGATGGTTTAGCCGGTTTTGTAGGCATTGGTGAAGGCTGAAGGTTTAGTTCAGAGCTTTGTAATACAGATTCGACCGTAATAACAGGCTCATTACGAGTGACTAATACATCATCATTACTATGATTGTGATAATGAGGATGATCGTCTTCTTCACGCGCTTCATAATGCTTGGTTAAATCGTAGCTTAAGGTTGGTGTTACTTCATTTTCACGCAAGCGATAAACGCTAAAATGTGGCGTTTCCATACTTTCAGCCGGTACAACCACAATTTGTACATCGTGACGTTTTTCAATGCTGGAGATGGCTTTACGTTTTTCATTTAATAAGTAGCTTGCAATTTGCACCGGCACAATGGTGTGAACCTGAGCGGTGTTTTCTTTAATGGCTTCTTCTTCCAATAGGCGCAAGATTGATAAGGCGATAGATTCGTTATCCCGTACTTTACCTGTGCCTTGGCAGCGAGGGCAGATGTGCGATGAAGCTTCACTGAGTGATGGACTTAAACGTTGGCGGCTCATTTCTAATAAACCGAAACGAGAAATGCGGGCAAATTGGATTCTTGCACGGTCTTGGCGTGTTGCTTCACGGATGCGGTTTTCTACTTCACGTTGGTGACGAACCGGGGTCATATCAATAAAGTCGATCACGATTAAGCCACCTAAGTCACGTAAACGTAATTGACGGGCAATTTCATCTGCTGCTTCTAAGTTGGTGTTTAATGCCGTTTCTTCAATATCGCAGCCACGGGTTGAGCGTGATGAGTTGATGTCAATTGAGGTTAATGCTTCAGTTACATCAATAACGATTGAACCGCCTGACGGTAAACGCACTTCACGTTGAAACGCTGATTCAATTTGCGATTCGATTTGGTAGTGGCTAAATAGCGGTACTTCACCTTCGTATAAACGTACACGGTTGATGAAATCCGGACGAACTAAGCGGATATGGTTTTTCGCTTTTTCAAACACTTTTTTGTTGTCGATTAAGATTTCACCAATGTCACGGCGTAGGTAATCGCGGATTGCACGCACAATCACATCACTTTCTTGATGAATTAGGAAAGGTGCAGGACGAGATTCTGCCGCTTTTTTGATTGCTTCCCAGTGATGTAATAAGACTTTTAAGTCCCACTGCAACTCTTCCGGCGATTTACCGACACCGGCGGTACGCACGATTAACCCGACATCTTCAGGCACTTCTAAGCAGTCTAAAGCCTCTTTTAACTCTAAACGCTCATCGCCTTCAATACGGCGGGAAATACCACCTGCACGAGGGTTGTTTGGCATTAATACTAAATAGCTGCCGGCAAGCGAAATGAAGGTTGTTAAGGCTGCTCCTTTGTTACCTCGCTCTTCTTTGCTGACTTGAACAATGACTTCCTGACCTTCTTGGATAATATCTTTGATATTCGGGCGACCGTTAAACACATAGTCTGACGGGAAGTATTCGCGGGAAATTTCTTTTAATGGTAGGAAGCCGTGACGTTCTGCACCGTAATCTACGAATGCTGCTTCAAGGCTGGGTTCAACGCGGGTAATTTTACCTTTGTAGATGTTTGATTTTTTTTGTTCGTGACCCGGGCTTTCAATATCCAAGTCAAATAAGCGTTGCCCATCAACAAGAGCAACACGCAACTCTTCTTTTTGAGTTGCATTGATTAACATTCTTTTCATTGTGTTTTCTCATTATTTTGTTTCGTTTTGTTTTACATGGTCATTCCGACCCATTTTTTCAGGAATTATTTTGTGTCTATCTCACGACTGTCTAGATTCCTGATGAAGTGTTGATAGTTGTCTTACGTTCATTCTTCTTGTCTCAAAGAAACTGCAAAATCAATCACTTAGGGCTTGTTTATTCCTTTTACAAGCGGTTGTTTTTGCCCAATTTTTTGCAATTGTTCTGTTGCTTTTTGAAGGCAAAAATAACGAGGTATTATCGCATTTTAACGCTCGAAAAGGCAAGGTAATTATTGGTTGGTTGAGAAGTAATTTCATTGGGGGCAAAAATAGCTTTATACACTTTGTTTGTAGTGAAAACCATAAGAGACTGCCGTAGCTGCTACAACAATTAAGTTCTGGATTTTGAGAGAATTTTTTGCTGAATGTAAAGCTTGCTAAAATCAGATGTTGATTATTATGGGAGAGCAAGGTGGATATGTATATAACGCAGCTTTTAGCCGCGTTATACAAGGGGTAGTAGGGCTTAACCAACGAAATGTAATTAACTTAGTTATTTATTTGATTAAATAACGGTTTCATTACTTTTTCTTCTTGGTAAATTCGAGTACATAAAACCAACAAATAAAGAGGGAAAATGTAAATTAACGTATTCCAAGCATGGCAAAGAAATACTAAACCAATTAATTCCGGCAAAATATTTAAAAAATAGTTAGGATGCTTAATTGTCCGAAAGAGCATTGAAGTATTGATTTTGTGATTAGGTAAAATATAAAGTTTTACTGTCCAGATTTCTTTTAACTGCGAAATTACCCAAAATAATGCAACATAAGCTAACAACATAACTACAGCACCTAAAAAGCTAAAAGAATCCCAAGTGTGGTAAAAATAATTTGCCTCAAAGATTGCTGAAAAATAGAATAAAACATGCAGAACTGAAAGTAAGATTGAGATTTTTTTGCCATATTGTACCGCTCCATTTTTAATTAGCCTTTTTTCATTTTTAATTGAAATACTGAGGCTGTATAAGCGGACAATAAAAAAGATTATAAAGGTTAAATTAACCGATAACATAAGTTCTCCTTTTAAATATTATAAAAATAATTAACCACAGAATATATTAGGCTCCAAAAGACAAGAGTTGCAAAATTTCCAATAAATTCAACCGCTTGTATAGATGGGGTGGTTCGTAATTCTGTGGTTAATTGATATTATAGACCAAGCTGGTCCCAAATTTCATCAATGCGTTTGACCACTTTAGGATCTTTTTTAATTGGAGTGCCCCATTCTCTAGTGGTTTCTCCCGGCCATTTATTCGTTGCATCAATTCCCATTTTTGAGCCTAACCCTGCAACCGGTGAGGCAAAATCAAGATAATCAATCGGAGTATTTTCAATCAAGGTGGTGTCTCGTGTAGGATCGCAGCGGGTGGTAATTGCCCAAATGACATCTTTCCAATCTCTTGCGTTTATATCATCATCACACACAATTACAAATTTGGTGTACATAAATTGGCGTAAGAATGACCAAACCCCCATCATTACCCGTTTAGCATGACCTGCGTATTGTTTTTTGATGGTAACAACCGCAAGGCGATAAGAACAGCCCTCTGGTGGCAGATAAAAATCGACAATTTCCGGGAATTGCTTTTGTAAAATCGGGATAAACACCTCGTTTAACGCCTCGCCTAATACCGCCGGTTCATCAGGTGGTCTGCCGGTGTAGGTAGAGTGGTAAATCGCATCTTTTCGCATTGTAATATGGGTTACGGTAAACACAGGAAAATATTCTTGCTCATTATAGTAGCCGGTGTGATCGCCATAAGGTCCTTCCAATGCGGTTTCTTCAAGGTCGATATAGCCCTCAAGGACAATTTCTGCACTTGCCGGCACTTCTAATTCATTGGAGATAGATTTCACCACTTCCGTTTTTTGCCCGCGTAATAAACCGGCAAAGGCATATTCAGATAATGTATCCGGAATAGGAGTCACTGCCGCTAAAATTGTAGCTGGATCAGCCCCTAACACCACAGAAACCGGAAATGGTTTATCCGGATTTTCTGCTTTCCATTCTTGGAAATCTAAAGCACCGCCACGGTGAGAAAGCCAACGCATAATCAATTTGTTTTTACCAATGAGTTGTTGGCGGTAAATACCTAAATTCTGGCGTTTTTTATATGGTCCTTGAGTAACGGTTAGCCCCCAAGTAACCAGAGGGGCAATATCACCTTGCCAACAGTGCATGATGGGTAACTTGCTGAGATCAACATCTTCACCTGAAATCACAATTTGCTGACAATCTGCTTTGCTTAACACTTTAGGCGGCATATTTAGTACTTGTTTCCATTGTGGAAGTTGACCGATTAAATCTTTAAAACCTTTTGGCGGCTCGGGTTCTTTTAAAAAGGCAAGCAGTTTACCCAGCTCTCGCAAGGCTTTGGTATCTTCTTGACCCATTCCCATTGCGACCCGTTTTGGCGTGCCGAATAAGTTGCAAAGCACAGGAATATTACTACCTTTCGGATTTTCAAACAGCAATGCCGGCCCATTTTTACGTAAGGTGCGGTCGGCAATTTCGGTCATTTCTAAATAAGGATCGATCTCGTGTTTTATGCGAACCAATTCCCCTTGATTTTCAAGAAAATCAAGAAATTCTCGTAAATTTTTATATTTCATAGCGGCCAAATTTGTTAGTTTTTTTGCAAATGCAAGTATATAGAAAAAAGCAGGTGAAAAATACCCATAAAAAAATTATAGAAATTTTATGTGATTTTGTTAGAATATCTAGGTTTAAATTATTCGTGAAAAATAGGAAATAGGGGAAAACATTATGTTCAAAAAAACATTAATCGGATTAGCCGTTTTAGGAGCAGGTGTCGCTCAAGCGGATGTATTAACCAGTATTAAGCCGTTAGGTTTTATTGCTAATGCTATTACCGATGGAGTAACGGAAACTAAAGTATTACTCCCTGCGTCGGCTTCACCGCATGATTACAGCTTAAAACCTTCAGATATGTCTCAATTACAATCTGCCCAGTTAGTGGTTTGGATCGGCGACGGTTTGGAAGGCTTTTTGGAAAAAAGCATTGAAAAATTGCCAAAAGAAAAAGTGTTGACATTAGAAGATGTAGAGGCAATTGAGGCTATTGTTGATAAAGCAAGCAAAAAAGAAGATAAAGACGATGAGCATAAGCATGAACATAAAAATGAACATGCTCATAAACATGGACATAAGCACGGTCATAAACATGAAGATCACGAGCATCATGGTCATAGCCATGATGAAGATTGGCACATTTGGCTTTCAGCGGAGGCAAGTGAACTGGCTGCTGAACAAATTGCCGCTCGTTTAAGCGAACAATTACCGGAGCAGAAAGCAAAAATTGCGGATAATTTAGCAAAATTTAAAGCAAATTTAGTTGCTAAAAAGGCAGAAATTGCGAAACAATTAGGGCATCTAAAAAATGTAGGCTATTACACTTTCCATGATGCTTATGGTCATTTTGAACGTGATTATGGTTTAAATTCGCTGGGTTCATTTACTATTAATCCGACCGTTGCTCCTGGAGCAAAAACATTAGCTGCAATTAAGAAAAATATTGTGCAGCATAAAGCAGAATGTTTATTTGCAGAACCGCAATTTACGCCGAAAGTGATTGAAACTTTAGCTAAAGAAACAAAAGTGAATGTAGGGCAGTTAGATCCACTCGGTGCAAATATTAAGTTAAGTGCAACGGCTTATCCGGAGTTTTTACAATTACTGGCGAATGAATTTAGCCTATGTTTAGGAAAAACAAAATAAGATCCTATAGATAAAAATAGCCCCATTTAATATTCTTAAATGGGGCTATTTTGGTAACTCATTATTTTACAACGATTTTCTTACCATTAGTAAAATCAATCTGTTTTGCTACAGTTAAATGACCAACCGACACTTCATTTGTAGAGAAAATTTGTTTTGCCGGCTCAGGTAAATTATCTAGTGGTAGAGTAACAGTAATACTTTCTTTTTTACCTGATGCAATATCTTTATCCAGTTTAGTTTTGATTTCTTGGATAAAGAAAACTTGATTATTTACAGTAAAAGCAGATGACCAGTTGAGATTTTTGATTCTATTTTTACCTTTGTTAGTGACTTCGTAGATGAGTACTACAATATTTTGATTATCTTGAGTTGCAATGCCTCGTTGAGTTAAATTGATACTGACATTTTGATTAAAGGATTTTAAATTTGGATCTTCTGCTGCCTTTTGCTGTGTTGCTGCTTTTGTAGTATTCGCAGCTTGTGCATTAAAGGTGAATAATGAAAAGACAGATAAAGCCAAAAGTGTGTTTTTAAATAACATAGCACGTTTCCTTTTTGAATAATATTTGCAAAAGCAGCCTAATTTAGACCAATTATATATTCAGATTTTATGCCTTTTTCAGAAATTCAGATTTAAGCATAATTTTGCCGCAATCGACATTATGATCGCCATTGACTAAGCGTATCCCTTTGAATTTAGTACCTTTTTTCAGCACCTCAGAAGAACCTTTTAATTTTAGGTCTTTGATTAATAACACATCATCGCCGTCGGATAATAAATTACCATTGCTGTCTTTAACAATTAAGACATCTTCTTCTTGTAGATTTTCTTCACCCGTCCATTCATAAGCACAATCAGGGCAAACAAATTGAATTGAATCATGATAAGTATTTTCGCCTTTACATTCAGGGCAAGTTGGGTAAGTCATTATTTTTCCTCAAATAAAATAAAAAACTAATTATATAACGAAATCTGAAAAAATGGTAAGCGGTCAAATTTGAGTGATTTTTTACCACTTTATCTGAAAGTCAGTTAGAATAGGGCAAGATATTACCAATAAAGGAGGATGCTATGATAGTCGATCCAAATTATCAAAAAGAATTAGAAAAATATGAAAATCCGGTGCCAAGCCGAGAATTTATTTTAGAGACCATCCGTGAATATAACGCCCCAATGAGCCGCGATGAGTTGCTAGAAGCATTTCATATTTATGATGAAGAGCGAGCGGAAGGTATTCGTCGCCGTTTACGTGCGATGGAAAATGACGGTGAATTGGTTTTTACTAAAGGTAAGCGTTATGCCTTGCCGGAAAAAATGGATTTAATTAAAGGAACGGTGATAGGTCATCGTGATGGTTATGGATTTTTACAGGTAGAAGGTAGTGAAAAATCTATTAAAAGTGAAGATTGGTTTATTCCTAATGCTCAAATGGTTCGTGTAATGCATGGTGACTTTGTATTAGCCCAACCAAATGGTACCGATCGCCGTGGGCGTAAAGAAGTGCGAATTGTACGAGTGCTTGAAGCTCGTAAGAAACAGATAGTCGGCCGCTTTTTCCTTGAAAGCGGGATTGGCTTTGTCGTGCCGGATGATAGCCGTATCAATCAAGATATTTTAATTCCCGATGAATATCGTATGGGAGCAAGAATGGGACAAGTTGTTGTGGTTGAACTACAAGAACGGAAAGCCAGTTTCAGCCGCCCGGTCGGTGCTATTACCGAAATCTTAGGGGATAATTTGGCTCCGGGGATGGAAATTGAAATTGCTTTACGCAACCATGATATTCCTCATGCTTGGCCGGATGGCGTAGAAAAACAGATTCGCCAATTTACCAGTGAAGAAGTGCCGGAAGAGGCAAAACAAGGTCGAGTTGATTTGCGTCCATTACCACTTATTACCATTGATGGTGAAGATGCCCGGGATTTTGATGATGCGGTGTTTGCTCGCAAAGAGGGGGATGGCTGGCGTTTATGGGTAGCGATTGCTGATGTAAGTTACTATGTTCGCCCAAAAACGGCATTGGATCTTGAAGCTTTAAATCGAGGAAATTCAGTTTATTTTCCAAATCGAGTAATCCCAATGCTGCCGGAAGTGCTTTCAAACGGCTTATGTTCACTTAATCCACAAGTAGATCGTTTATGTTTAGTAGCAGAGATGACGCTTTCTGCAAAAGGTGAGCTAACAAGCTACCAATTTTATGAAGCAGTAATGAATTCACACGCTCGCCTCACCTATACTAAAGTATGGAAAATGTTAGAGGGAGATGAAACCTTACGTGAACGTTATGCTCCGCTAGTGCCTCATATTGAAGAGCTTTATGCTATGTTCAAAATTCTCATGAAAGCACGTCATAAACGTGGTGCAATTGAGTTTGAAACCATTGAAAATCAATTTATTTTTAATCCGCAAGGTCGGATTGAACGCATTGAGCCACTTATTCGTAACGATGCTCACAAGTTAATTGAAGAGTGTATGATTCTGGCAAACATTGCCGCGGCTCGTTTTGTCGAGGAAGCCAATGAGCCGGCATTGTACCGTATTCACGACAAGCCAAGTGAAGAAAAAGTGATGAGCTTTAAATCCTTTGTGCGTGAATGTGGTTTGACTTGGGATGTGGGTTTAGAACCGAGTCCGAAAGATTACGGTGTTCTACTTGAGCAAATTGCGAAGCGGGCAGACAAAGAGCTGATTCAAACCATGTTGCTACGCTCGCTGAAACAGGCTGTTTATGCAGCGGATAATATTGGTCACTTCGGTTTAGCATTAAGCGAATATGCTCATTTTACCTCACCGATTCGCCGCTACCCTGATTTATTGTTGCATCGAGCAATTAAATATCTAATTGAAAAGGGCAAAGGCAATAAACGCCATTACACTGATGGCGGCGGTTATCACTACAAGCTCGATGATATCGACCAATTTGGTGATAAATGTTCCGCTACAGAACGCCGTGCGGATGAGGCGACAAGAGAGGTCGCAGATTGGTTAAAATGCGAATTTATGCAGGATCATCTTGGTGCAGAGTTTGATGGTGTAATTTCAAGCGTAACCGGCTTTGGTTTGTTTGTGAAGCTCAACGAGCTACTAATTGATGGCTTGGTACATATTTCAACCTTGGATAATGATTATTATCACTATGATGCTGACCGTCAACGTTTGGTTGGTGGTAGTGGCGTGATCTACCGTTTAGGTGATGCAGTACGTGTGAAGGTGATTAATGTCAATCTCGATGAGAAAAAAATTGATTTTGAACTACTTACTGAACACAAAAAAAGTGGTAAAACGGCAAGGAAAAAGGCTAAGTTAGAGGCAACCAAGCCTATTTTCAAAGAACCTAGAACGGTGAAAAAAGCAGAGAAAAAACCGGCAAAATCGGTAAGAAAAAGTAGAAAAACAACCGCTAGTAAACCGAAAGTAGCTAAAAAGAAAAGCTCGGCTAAAACTAAAAAATCAGGGGAATAAATGAACTACAAAAAACAGATTCTGTTTAGCATTTTATTTGCATTACTGATGGCAGTAATCAGTTATTTTGTGTTTACTTATCTCCCTTATGATTGCGGTAATTTAACTCAGTTAACCTATACGCAACGCCTAGAATGCCGTACAGTTGAAGTGTTGGGGATCTATTATTGGTTGCCTCATACCACTACGCTGTTTTTTAGTTCAATTCTATTTTATTGGATTGTTTATGGCGTGATTGCAGGAGGAAAGTTTTTGCTAGAACGTAGATAGAACAACTTGAAATAACCGCTTGTATATTCAATGATACAAGCGGTTTATTTTTGGTAAAAATTTGCAAAAACAGTTAAAAATCACAAAAGCCTATCTGAAAAGATGGGCTTTCATTTTGTAAAGAAACTAAAACTCCTTGATAGATGTACAACTAATCTATAAAATTCATCAATTAAGTGGGAAAAAGTGGAGTATTGTGGAACTTTATCCTAATTTTACCTCTTCTAAATAGGGAAAAGATCAAAATGTTTCGTGGTGTTAGTTCAATCAGCATTGATAGTAAAGGGCGGATCGCAATTCCGACACGTTATCGTGCCGAATTGTTAGAAAAGCATCATGGCATTTTGGTTTGTACCGTAGATATTCGCCAACCATGTTTGTTGCTTTATCCATTACATAAATGGGAAGTGGTTGAGCAAAAATTATTGGCGTTGTCAAATTTTGACCCAGTTCAACGAAGAATCCAACGTGTGATGCAAGGTTTTGCAACCGAATGTGAAATGGATTCTGCAGGGCGTGTGCTATTAAGCCCGGCGTTACGTCAGCATGCTCAACTTGAACAGCAGATTATGCTAGTTGGGCAGTTAAATAAATTTGAAATTTGGCAAGATAAACAATGGCAGGCTCAAATTGCCGAGGATCTTGCTTTTGGTAGTTCAGCAGAAATGTTGGATTGCGATGCACTGAAAAATCTTTCTCTATAACAAATAATCGGAACCGCAGATGAGTGATTCTCCAAAACATATTACCGTTCTTTTGCACGAAGCTGTTGAAGGTTTGGCAATTAAGCCAAACGGTATTTATATTGACGGCACTTTCGGGCGAGGAGGCCATTCTCGTTTAATTCTTTCTAAGTTAGGTGAATATGGTCGTTTGATTGCGACAGACCGCGATCCCCGTGCTATTGCAGAGGCGAACACTATCAGCGACGTTCGTTTTCAAATCAAACATACGGCTTTTTCTGCTATTCCTGAAATCTGTGAGGAGATGGGATTAATAGGCAAAATTGACGGAATATTATTAGATTTAGGTGTATCTTCCCCACAGCTTGATGAAGCTGAACGCGGTTTTAGCTTTATGCGTGACGGGCCTTTGGATATGCGCATGGATACTACCAAAGGTTTATCTGCCGCAGAGTGGCTGGCACAAGTTTCAGTGGACGATTTAGCGTGGGTGCTGAAAGAATTTGGTGAAGAGCGTTTTGCTAAACGTATTGCACAAGCGGTCGTTTCTTACAATAAATCTGCAAATGAAAAAATTTCCCGTACTTTACAATTAGCGCAAATTATTAGCGATGCAGTGCCGTTTAAAGATAAACATAAACATCCTGCGACTCGCTCATTTCAAGCAATTCGAATTTTTATTAATAGTGAATTAGATGAGTTGGAGAAAGCCTTAAATGCAGCTTTAAGTGTATTGGCACCGGAAGGCCGTTTGTCGATTATCAGTTTCCATTCTCTTGAAGACCGTATGGTCAAGCAGTTTATGCGTAAGCATAGTAAAGGAATGGAAGTACCGAGAGGATTACCGATTTTAGAATCTGAGCTGAATAAAAACATTCCACTAAAAACCATCGGTAAAGCAATTATGCCGAGTGAAGCCGAAATTGAAACAAATACTCGCTCGCGTAGTGCAGTATTACGTATTGCCGAAAAGCGTTAATTTATAGGAATCGCTATGTCAAACGAACGTTATCCTTTACATCAAATTATTATTGATGACATTTTTAGTCATAACAAGGTCGCGATTTTACTATTGATAGGCGTGGTTATTTCAGCGGTTGCTACAATTTGGGTAACACACCAAACCCGTTTATTAGTTAGTGAGCAAGGTCAGCTTATACAAGCTAATCAGCGATTAGAAAGTCAGTATACGAATTTGTTGCTGGAAGAAAACAGTCGCAGTGGAAGGGCAAGGGTAGATGCCGCAGCGAAGTCCTTTGGTTTACAACCGATTAAAAAAGAGCAAGAAATAATTTTAGTTGAATAAAAATGGTTACATCAGTCAAATTAAAGCGTAAAAAAGAAACGCCTATTAATAAAGCAGAATCTCAAAAAGCGGACAGTAAAAAATTACCGAGTTTTTTACCAAAACGTTTTGCAGTTGTTGCTTTTTTGATGGTTGTCATGGTTGCGGGCTTGTTAGGCCAAGCAGCTTATATTCAACTTGTTGATTCGGAAAGATTAATTAAAGAAGCAAATAACCGCTCACTGCGGACTAAAGAACTACAATTTACTCGCGGCAGAATTTTAGATCGCAACGGACGCTTTCTCTCTATCAGTGTGCCAATGTATTCATTAACTTTAGATCCAAGAGAATATTTTGACACTAAGCTACGCCGATCAAACGAAAGTTGGCGGGCCTTGGCAATTGAGATGGAAACATCTAAAAGCAAGATTGAAGCAAGCGTTAATAAATTTATTGAAAAGAAAAATGTTTCTAAAGAGAAAGTGGATTTTGACCCTCGCTCTACGCTAAATACTAAAAGTGAGGGCTATTGGACACAGCTTTCTCAAGTAACAGGATTAGATTACAACACCTTACTTGAAAAAGTACGAAATAATCCGAATTCTGTTTTTTTGCGTTTGGATAATGAAAATGCCGAATTAGAACGCAAAAAATTCCAAGCATTAAGTAAAGAAATCGGACGTTCATACAATGATGTAATGACCGAGCTTTATGCAAAAAACCGTCAGCGATTTGTTTATCTTTCCCGCCACGAATCGGAAGCGATTAGCGAATATGCAAAAGAACTTGATATTAGTGCATTGGTAGTGAAAGTGGAATCTCGCCGTTTTTATCCATTAGCAGAAGAGTCTTCCCAACTTATCGGTTTTACTGATAAAGATGATATGCATGGCTCTGAGGGTTTAGAGCGTAGCTTTGATTCACTGCTTATCGGTAAAAACGGTAAGCAAATTATCCGTAAAGATGCTAAAGGTAATATTGTTGAAAATATTCGTTCGGAAAAACAATACGATCCGCAAGATGTAATGCTCAGCATTGATGAAGAATTGCAATCAATGGTTTACGGTGAGATTAAAAAGGCGGTTCAGGAAAATAATGCAGAGTCAGGTACAGCCGTGTTGGTAGATGTACAGACCGGTGAGATTCTGGCGATGGCAAATGCACCATCTTTCAACCCGAATAAGAGAGACAGCTTCAAGCCTGAGCTAATGCGTAACCGCGCAATTACCGATACTTTTGAACCAGGATCAACAGTAAAACCTTTTACTGTTTTAACTGCATTACAGCAAGGGGTAACTTATCGTGATGAAGTTATCAGCACTCGTCCGTTTGTGGTAAATGGACATACCATTAAAGACGTTGCTCCAAGA
The DNA here is from genome assembly GCF_013377255.1 of Mannheimia granulomatis. Classification (NCBI taxonomy): domain Bacteria; kingdom Pseudomonadati; phylum Pseudomonadota; class Gammaproteobacteria; order Pasteurellales; family Pasteurellaceae; genus Mannheimia; species Mannheimia granulomatis. The sequence goes on along the minus strand of NZ_CP016614.1, from coordinate 1,881,452 downwards.
GATAGCTTGACGCTTACCGGAATTTTGCAGAAATCCAGTAATATTGGGGTGAGCCGCTTAGCATTACGTATGCCATCGACTGCTTTAGTTGATACTTACACCAAAATCGGCTTTGGTAAAGACACCGGATTGGGACTAGGCGAGCAGCGAGGGTCTAATGGTGATCGCAAACGCTGGGCAGATATTGAACGGGCAACGCTCTCTTATGGATATGGCTTAAATGTAACGCCATTACAACTTGCACGAGCTTATGCAACCTTAGGTAGTTTCGGTATTTATCGTCCACTGTCGATTACTAAAGTGGATCCGCCTGTGATAGGTGAGCGTGTATTGCCGGAAAAAATCACCCGCGATGTTGTACATATGATGGAAAGTGTGGCAGCTAAAGGCGAAGGTGGGCAGCGTGCGGCAGTAGATGGCTACCGTGTTGCGATTAAAACCGGTACAGCCCGTAAATTAGAAAATGGCAAATATGTAGAAAAATATATCGCTTATACCGCCGGTTTAGCCCCGGCAAGTGATCCGCGTTTTGCGTTAGTGGTATTAGTGAATGAACCAAAAGCCGGTAACTATTACGGTGGTTTTGTTTCCGCCCCACTTTTCTCCCGCATTATGGGTTATACGCTGAAACAACGTAATATCAAGCCGGATAATTTAACTGAAGATACACAAAGTGCAGTACGTGAAATAAAATTAGAACGCAGAGTTAATTAAGGCACACTATGAAACGTTTACTTCCTTTTCTGACAGAGCTAGATGCTTGGGTTGAAGAATTAACCGAGCTAAATGAAATGACCTTGGATAGCCGCCAAATCAAACAAGGCGATCTCTTTGTGGCATTAAAAGGTCACCAAGTTGATGGCAGACAATTTATTAATAAAGCGATTGAGCAAGGTGCAAGCCTTGTGCTGGCAGAAGCGGATGATGATCAATTTGAAGTTGAGTTAGATCCTGCATTTGCAAAATTTAACCTAGATCGTACCGCTTGTTGTAAGGTAGTTTCGGTACCACATCTTCCCAAATTACTGTCTGAGATTGCAGGAGCTTTTTACGACAATCCATCACAAAAACTAGTCTTATCGGGCATTACTGGCACTAACGGAAAAACGACTACGGCCCAATTACTAGCACAATGGCGGAATTTATTAGGTGGAAAATCTGCAATGATGGGAACCATTGGCAACGGTTTATATGGCAAAGTACAAGAAGCAGTAAATACCACAGGCTCTGCGATTGAAATCCAACGCAATTTAGCCGATTTTGTAGAACAAGGGGCAGATTTCTGTGCAATGGAAGTTAGCTCACACGGTTTGGCTCAATTTAGAGCGGAAGCTTTAGAATTTGATTTGGCAATATTCACAAACTTAAGTCGCGATCATCTCGACTATCACAACACAATGGAAGAATACGCCGAAGCCAAATTCCGTTTATTCAGTGAGCTGAAAACCCACACTCAACTAATCAATGCTGATGATGAAATCGGTGCAAAATGGCTAAACAAATTACCAAATGCAGTTGCTGTTAGCACTCAGCCGGATTTTTTAAGTAACCACCGTTTTGTGAAAGCCACAGAGGTAAAATTTACCCTCCAAGGGGCAAGCATTAAATTTGCTTCAAGTTGGGGAAATGGTGAACTTAGCAGTCGCTTAATCGGGGCGTTCAATGTGAGTAATCTACTCACTGCTTTTGCCGGCTTGCTGGCGCTTGGTTTTAATATTAATGAATTAGTGAAAACTGCTCCGAATTTGGTCGGCGTGGCAGGTAGAATGGAATGCATTACTGCAAACAATAAACCAATGGTGATTGTGGATTATGCCCATACGCCTGATGCCTTAGAAAAAGCCTTACAGGCTGCACGCTTGCATTGTGAAGGCGAACTTTACTGCATTTTCGGCTGTGGCGGAGACAGAGATGCGGGCAAACGCCCATTAATGGCAGCAATTGCAGAAAAACTCGCAGATAAAGTGATTGCTACAGACGATAATCCTCGCACCGAAAATAACCAAAATATTATGGCAGATATTGTTAAAGGCTTCGCGAAACCACAAACGGTACAAATTATCCACAATCGTGAAGAAGCGATTAAAACGGCAATCGAACAAGCTAAAGCTAGTGACGTGATTTTAATTGCAGGCAAAGGCCACGAAGATTATCAAATAATTGGGGCGGAGAAATTGCATTTTTCGGATCAGGAAACGGCGAGAAGATACCTTTAACATTTATTTTAATCAAATCTCCCCCTCCCCTCTTTGCTAAAGAGGGGTGCTCGTGCAAAGCATATTTTTAGTTCATCTGGCGATTTGCGGTTTTATGTAGAAAATAAACTTCAAATTTGTGTAGATCTGATTCCCCTCTTTAGCAAAGAGGGGTTAGGGGAGATTTGGCAGAGTTAATATACGCTCATATTTAATGATTTATATAAGAAAAACAAAATGATAAAACTAACAACCCAGCAAATTGCTGAAATCTTAAATGCTCGACTTGTCGGAAATGGCGAAACAGTTGTGGAAACTACCAGCACAGATACCCGTCAAGCGGTCGAAAACGGCTTATTTTTTGCATTGAAGGGCGAAAATTTTGATGCCCATAATTATCTTGTCAATGCTGTTGAACAAGGCTGTGTGGCGGTAGTGGTTGAGCGGGAATGTGAGATTAACGTACCGCAAATTATTGTGGCGGATACCCATTTGGCATTGGGTGAATTAGCAAAGTGGTTAAAGGCGAAACTAAATCCGAAAACGGTCGCGATGACAGGTTCTTCCGGCAAAACAACCGTGAAAGAGATGACTGCAAAAATTTTGCAAAAAATGACCGCTTGTGAAGATGAAGTTCTCTATACTTTCGGTAACTTAAACAATGAGTTAGGTGTGCCTATGACCTTGCTTCGCTTAACCGAACAGCATAAATATGCGGTGATTGAGCTGGGGGCGAATCACATTGGCGAAATTGCTTACACAACCTCGATTGCACAACCTGATGCTTGCTTGGTGAATAATGTTGCTGCCGCGCATTTAGAGGGGTTTGGTTCGCTAGAAGGTGTGGCAAAAGCCAAAGGTGAGATTTACCGCGGTTTGAAAGAAGGTGGTAAGGCGATTGTAAACTTAGCTTTCTACTATCCGCAGTGGCAGCAAGAAATTGGCTCGCACGAGCTAAATTCTTTCTCTTACGTTAGCTCAGATAGCGATTCTTACGCGGATTACTGGGCGGATAATGTTGAGCTGCAATTAAATGGCTCACGTTTTACGTTACACACGCCACAAGGCGAAACTGAAATTCAGTTGCCCTATTTAGGCAGCCATAATATCAGCAATGCGTTGGCGGCAACTGCACTTGCAATGTCGGTAGGGGCAACACTTGAGGCGGTTAAAGCAGGTCTTGAGCAGCGTTCAATGGTAAAAGGGCGTTTGTATCCGGTGCAGATTAATGAGGATTGCTTGTTCATTGATGATACTTACAATGCCAATGTAGATTCAATGAAATCGGCAGTTTCAGTATTACAAAATTACCCTGCTTATCGAATTTTTGCAGTAGGTGATATGGCGGAATTAGGGGCAGAAAGCGAAGTCTGCCATCAAGAGGTAGCGGATTTTGCTGCTCAGGCGAATTTAGATTTAATCGTTAGCTTTGGCAAAGAGAGTGCGGTAATTAGCAATAAGGCAGAAAATCACTTCACTGATAAACAAAAAATGGTGGAATTTTTAACGCCGATTATTTTGCAAAAAATTGAGCAAAAACAACCGCTTGTATTATTAGCCAAAGGCTCTCGTAGCCAAAAAATGGAAACGGTGATTTCCGAACTGTGTAAACAATTTAACGTAAATTTCTAATTATTATTTTAAGGACTAAACAATGTTAGTTTGGCTTGCTGAATATCTTGTTCAATATAATACAGCGTTTAATGTTGTATCTTATATTACTTTCCGTGCCATTATGGCGTTATTAACGGCAATGGGAATTGGGCTCTGGATTGGGCCGAAGGTAATTCGCCGGTTGCAAATTTTGAAATTTGGCCAAGAAGTGCGTAATGACGGACCGGAAAGCCACTTTAAAAAACGTGGTACCCCAACTATGGGCGGTATTATGATTTTGATTGCCATCGGTGTCAGCACATTATTATGGGCAAATTTAACTAATCCTTATGTTTGGTTCACCTTATTTGTGTTATTTGGCTATGGTGTGGTGGGATTTATTGATGATTATCGTAAAATTGCGCGTAAAAACACAGACGGCTTAATTGCCCGTTGGAAATATTTTTGGTTATCTGCCATTGCCTTAGTTGCCGTATTTGGGATGTATGCGGTTGGGAAAGATACCGCAGCGACTCAATTAGTCGTGCCGTTCTTTAAAGATGTTATGCCACAATTAGGCGTGTTCTACATTATCTTAGCTTACTTTGTGATTGTTGGCACCAGTAACGCGGTGAATTTAACTGATGGCTTAGACGGCTTGGCAATCGTGCCAACCATTATGGTTGCCTCCGCTTTTGCCTTGATTGCATGGGCAACAGGTAACTTTAACTTTGCTCAATATCTACATATTCCGTTTATTCCAAATGCGGGTGAATTAGTAATCCTTTGTACCGCGATTGTGGGGGCAGGTTTAGGTTTCTTATGGTACAACACCTATCCGGCACAAGTATTTATGGGCGATGTCGGCTCGCTTTCATTAGGCGGTGCATTAGGTGTGATTGCCGTACTTGTTCGCCAAGAATTATTGTTAGTTGTAATGGGCGGTGTATTTGTGGTGGAGGCACTGTCGGTAATCTTACAAGTGGGTTCATACAAATTACGCCAAAAACGTATTTTCCGTATGGCACCGATTCACCACCATTTTGAATTAAAAGGCTGGCCGGAGCCACGGGTTATCGTCCGTTTCTGGATTATCACGCTAATGCTTGTGTTAGTGGGCTTAGTGACGCTTAAATTACGTTAAAGTACATAAGGTGCATTTTTATTAATGCACCTTATACTGTTTTTTAGATTTAGAGAAAAAATTATGCAAAACCAATACCAAGATAAAACAGTCACTATTATCGGATTAGGCACAACAGGCCTATCTTGTGTTGATTTCTTTATGCGTAAAAAAGCGAATGTACAAGTGATTGATACACGAGAAAAACCGGCAGGTGCAGAGCGCTTAGATAAAAGGATTCCTTTACACACAGGCAGTTTAAATAGTGAGTGGTTGCTCAAATCGGACTTAATTGTCATAAGTCCGGGGCTTGCATTGGCGAGCCCTGAAATTCAGCAAGCAATTCAAGCCGGGGTTGAAGTAGTGGGTGATGTAGAACTTTTCTGCCGTGAAGCAAAAGCGCCAATTATTGCTATAACCGGCTCAAACGGTAAAAGTACGGTAACTACACTGACTACCGAGATGGCAAAACAAGCCGGAATCAAAGTAGGGATGGGCGGTAACATTGGTGTGCCTGTGCTGAGTTTGTTAGAAGAAGATTATGAACTTTTTGTTTTAGAACTATCCAGTTTCCAATTAGAAACCACTTATTCGCTAAAAGCTCAAGCAGCAACGATTTTAAATATCAGCGAAGATCATATGGATCGCTATAATTCGATTGCGGATTATCGTGCGGCAAAATTACGTATTTATGACAATGCCAAATACATTATTGTGAATGGTGAAGATCCGCAAACTTACCCTGATCAAGCGGTCAAAAACTTGATACGTTTTGCAGAACAAAATGCCGAATACACGATGAGCAACGGTTTGCTTTATGTAGGTGATATTGCGGTGATGAATACCTCTCAAATGCTCATCAGCGGGCGTCATAATGAAATGAATGCTCTAGCAGCGATGGCATTGGCGGAGGCTGCAAATGTACCACGTGAAGGAATCGTAAAAGCACTCCAAGTTTATGGTGGTTTACCACATCGTTTCCAAGCAATTCCAACTAATGACGGCGTACGTTGGGTCAATGATTCTAAAGCGACTAATGTTGGTAGTACAGTTGCGGCATTAAACGGTTTAAATGTGGCAGGTACGCTTTATCTATTATTGGGTGGAGATGGAAAAGCGGCTGATTTCTCCGAATTAAGACCGCTGATTAATAAACCGAATATTGTCTGCTACTGTTTCGGTCAAGACGGTGCAGATTTAGCGGAATTAAGTGAGCAAAGTGTTTTAGTTGAAACAATGGAGCTAGCTGTTGAAGCAATCCGAGCGAAATTGAAAAGAGGTGATATGGTGTTGCTTTCACCGGCCTGTGCAAGTTTGGATCAATTTAAGAATTTTGAACATCGTGGTGATGTGTTTATGGCACTCGCACAAAAACAAGAGCCACAAGGATAATAGGCGCAATGTTAGAAAAAGTTAAAACAGAATGGGATAAATGGGTAAGGTTAACACCGGTTAATTCACTTTATGATAGAACACTGATCTGGCTATTTTTAGGCTTGTTAATAATTGGTTTTGTGATGGTAACATCTGCCTCTATTCCTGTTAGTACAAGATTGAATAACGATCCCTTTTATTTTGCGATTCGTGATGGCTTATACATTATTGCCTCTATTATATTTTGTTATATTTTTGTACAAATTCCGTCTGAGAAATGGGAACGATATAACGTTGTTTTATTTTTCGTAGCAATCAGCTTTTTGATTGCGGTATTGATTTTTGGTCGTTCTATTAATGGTGCTGTGCGTTGGATTCCGCTTGGGATCTTGAATTTCCAGCCTGCGGAACTGGCAAAGCTTGCGGTTATTTGTTATTTCGCCAGCTTTTATGTACGTAAATATGATGAAATCCGTACCGAAAAAGCCAGTTTCTGGCGACCGGCAGTAATTTTGTTTATATTTGGTTTCTTGCTGATTTTACAGCCAGACTTAGGCAGTACCTTTGTATTATTCGTGCTTACATTCTCAATGCTTTTTATTGTTGGGGCGAAAATAATGCAATTTATGTTTTTAGGCGTCGTTGGTGCAGTTTTATTTGCCGTATTGATTTTAACCTCAGAATACCGTCTAAAACGTGTAACCTCCTTCATGGATCCTTTTGCGGATGCTTATGGCGATGGCTTCCAATTGTCTAATTCCCAAATGGCATTTGGGCAAGGTGAATTTTGGGGGCAAGGGCTAGGTAATTCGGTGCAAAAATTAGAATACTTACCTGAAGCCCATACCGATTTTGTGATGGCAGTTGTGGGCGAAGAATTCGGCTTCTTCGGTATTATGTGCATTGTGCTTTTATTGGTGTTATTGACGGTTCGAGCATTAAAAATCAGTAAAGAATCGCTTATTCTAGAAGAGCGTTTTAAAGGTTATATGGCATTTGGAATTGCGATTTGGATCTTCTTACAAGGCTTTGTAAATTTAGGGGTGGCATCCGGCTTATTACCTACTAAGGGATTGACTTTCCCTCTTGTAAGTTACGGAGGTTCAAGTTTAGTGATTATGTCCGTTGCTATTGCTGTGTTGTTAAGAATTGATCACGAAAATCGAACAGTTAGGATCGGGCATGCGAAAATTAAAGCCTCTTAGTTACAAGCGGTCAGATTTTTATTTTATTTTGCAAAAATAGTGATCTTCTACTTGCTTTGAAAGCACAAGCATAGTGAGTAAAAATCGGGTAGAATATAGCGTTTTTATAATCAAAGAGTTCGGTATGACTAAAAAATTATTAGTGATGGCTGGTGGCACCGGTGGGCATGTTTTCCCGGCAATTGCAGTAGCTCGAGAGCTACAAAAACAGGGATGGGAAATTCGCTGGTTAGGTACAAAAGATCGTATGGAAGCCATCCTTGTGCCAAAACATGGTATTGAGATTGATTTTATTGAAATTTCGGGGCTGAGAGGTAAAGGTTTAGGTGCGTTATTAAAAGCCCCTTTTGCTATTTTTAAAGCGGTTATGCAGGCCCGCAAAATTATTCAAAATTATAAACCTGATGCAGTTTTAGGAATGGGCGGCTATGTTTCTGGCCCAGGCGGTATCGCTGCTAAATTATGTGGCGTACCCGTGATTTTACACGAGCAAAATGCGGTAGCAGGTTTAACTAATGTGTGGCTGGCAAAAGTTGCGCGCCGAGTGTTACAAGCTTTCCCGACGGCTTTTAAAAATGTCCAAGTGGTTGGTAATCCTGTGCGTGAAGATTTATCAAACTTGCCTACACCACAAGAGCGTTTTGCTGAAAGAGGGTATCCAATCAATATTTTAGTGATGGGCGGTAGTCAAGGAGCAAGAGTGATTAACCAGACTGTGCCGGAAATTGCTAAAGTTCTGGGGAGTGATGTGTTTATTAGCCATCAAGTCGGTAAAGGGAATTTAGATGGTATTGCAGAAGTTTACCAACAAACCGGCAATGGCATTGCGTCTGAATTTATCGATGATATGAAAGCGGCTTATGAATGGGCGGATATTGTGATTTGTCGTTCGGGAGCTTTAACTGTGTGCGAAATTGCAGCGGTAGGTTTGCCGGCAATTTTTGTTCCGTTTCAACATAAAGATCGTCAACAATTTTTAAATGCTTATTATTTGGCAGAAGATGGCGCAGCAGTCATTATTGAGCAAGCGGATTTTAATCCACAGTCGTTACTAAAAGTATTAGAGCCATTAATTGCTGAGCGTCAAAAATTATTGGACATGGCGATCAAAGCCCGCGCCAAAGCGACACCAACAGCAGCACAACGTGTGGCTGAGGTAATTATTCAAGAAGCGAATTGATCTACAAGCGGTTAAATTTTACGTAAAATTTGCAAAATAATTGAAATTTTTAACCGCTTGCAAACAGATAACAGGATAGAAGATGAAAAATTTCCAAGACAAAATTAAAAAATTAGTCCCTGAAATGCGTCGCGTGAGCCAAATTCACTTTATCGGGATTGGTGGTGCAGGCATGAGTGGTATTGCCGAAGTATTATTAAACGAAGGTTATGCTATTTCGGGATCAGATATTGCTGATGGTGTGGTAACCCAGCGTTTATCTGCTGCAGGAGCAAAAGTTTTCATCGGGCATCAAGCCGAAAACGTAGCCGGTGCTAGTGTGGTTGTGGTGTCAACGGCGATTGATGAAACCAACCCTGAAATCATGGCTGCCTGTGAGGCCCGTATTCCTGTGATTCGTCGTGCAGAAATGTTGGCTGAAATTATGCGTTTCCGTCATGGTATTGCGATTTCGGGTACGCATGGTAAAACCACTACCACGGCTATGATCTCAATGATTTATACAGAAGCGCAGTTAGATCCAACTTTCGTAAACGGTGGTTTGGTAAAATCAGCCGGAAAAAATGCCCACTTAGGTGCAAGTCGTTATTTAATTGCAGAAGCGGATGAAAGTGATGCATCATTCTTACATTTGCAGCCTATGGTATCGGTTGTAACTAATATTGAGCCTGATCACATGGATACCTATGGTGGTGACTTTGAGAAAATGAAAGATACCTACGTGAATTTTTTACGTAACTTACCTTTCTATGGATTAGCAGTGATGTGTGCAGATGATGCAACAGTGATGGAAATTGTCCCTCGTGTGGGTCGCCAAGTTATCACTTATGGTTTTAGTGAAAAGGCTGATTACCGCATTGAAGATTATCAGCAAACCGGCTTCCAAGGGCATTACACTGTAGTTTGCCCAACAGGTGAGCGTATTGAGGTGCTGTTAAATGTACCTGGTAAGCACAACGCATTAAATGCTACTGCAGCACTCGCTGTAGCAAAAGAAGAAGGGATTGAAAATGAGGCGATTCTTGCAGCGCTTGCAGATTTCCAAGGTGCCGGTCGTCGTTTTGACCAATTGGGTTCATTTATTCGCCCTAACGGCAAAATTATGTTGGTAGATGATTATGGTCATCATCCGACAGAAGTGGATGTTACTATTCAAGCTGCTCGCCAAGGTTGGGAAGGTAAACGTGTAGTGATGATTTTCCAGCCACATCGTTACTCTCGAACCCGTGATTTATTTGATGAGTTTGTGCAGGTTCTCTCTAAAGTAGATGCTTTGATTTTATTAGATGTGTACGCTGCAGGTGAGGCTCCAATTGTTGGTGCGGATAGTAAATCTTTGGCTCGTTCTATCCGAAATTTAGGTAAAGTCGATCCAATTTTGGTCTCTGACACTGAGCAATTAGGTGACGTTTTAGATCAAATTATTCAAGACGGTGATTTGATTTTAGCTCAAGGCGCAGGGAGTGTAAGCCGAATTTCTCGTGGTCTGGCGGAAAGCTGGAAAGATTAAAAAGGGTAAAAATAAATGAGCATTAAAAACGAAAAAATTGCGGTATTGTTCGGTGGCGTATCACAAGAGCGTGAAGTTTCTCTTAATTCGGGTGCTGCGGTAACAGAAGCGTTAAAAAGCCTAGGTTATAATGTTGAAGGTATTGATACGAAAGAATTTCCGATTGAAAAATTAAAAGAGAAAGGGATTCAGCGTGTCTTTAATATTCTACATGGTGGTATTGGCGAAAATGGTGTATTGCAAGGCGCTTTAGAACAAATGGGCATCCCTTACACGGGGTGTGGTGTGATGGCTTCAGCGGTAACCTTAGATAAATTTCGTACTAAATTATTATGGAATGCCGTAGGCTTGCCAACCGCAGATATGGTTGTTGTTCAGCGTGGACAAGCGGTCGATTTTGAAGGAATTATTGCAAAATTAGGCTTACCGGTATTTGTTAAGCCATCATGTGAAGGCTCAAGTGTTGGGGTTTTTAAAGTGAAAACCAAAGAGGAGTTAGAGCCTGCTATTACTGAAGCTTTAAAATTTGACTCAATTGTTTTAGTTGAGGAGTTTTTAGCTGGTAATGAGTACTCTGTACCGGTGCTAGATGGTCAAATATTGCCGGCAGTGCAGGTTATTCCGGATGGTGAATTTTATGATTACCACGCGAAATATGTATCGGATAACACCCAATATGTTGTACCTGCTTTAAATGATGAGCGTCAGGCAGAAGTAGCGAAATTAGTTAAGGCTGCTTACGATGTAGTAGGTTGTCGTGGTTGGAGCCGTATTGATGTGATGGAGGATGCGAAAGGCAATTTCCGTTTGGTAGAGGTGAATACCAATCCGGGAATGACAAGTCACAGCATTTTCCCTAAATCGGCTGCAACTGTCGGCATTTCATTTGAGAAATTAGTTGAGCGAGTATTGGAGTTAAGTGTTTAATGGGGATTTTCCGCAAGAAAAACAGCACAAATGTGCGTTTGAATGTTATTAATCCAAAAACTTCAGTTTCTTCACGTAAATGGCTAGTATTCATTAAGCCGTTAATTGTGTTATTATGTGTACTATTTATATTTGGTATTTATAGTAAGTGGCAGAGTATTCTTGAGAGTTGGGACAAAACTCCGATTCGAGCTTATGCTTTGACCCATAAAACAGAATTTACAACGAATGCAGATATTCGGGAAACTTTATCAAGAGAACCGGCTCTAAAAGGATATTTTGGACAAGATATTCAAGAGGTCAAAGATAAACTTTTATCTATGCCTTGGGTCAAAGATGTGGTTGTTCGTAAGCTTTACCCTGATCGTTTAAGCATTACGTTAGTTGAGCATAAGCCTGTTGCTGTTTGGAATGATATTAATTTTGTATCGGAACAGGGAGTAGTGTTCTCTCTACCTAAAGAGAGAGTAGAGCAAAACGGGCTGCCTTTGCTTTATGGACCAGATACAGAAGGTAAAAATGTACTGGATGCTTGGAATAAAATTCGTACAGATTTAAATGCTCGTAAGTTAGATTTAACATCAGTTTCTGTCGATAGTCGAGGTTCATGGACAATTAGACTTACCAATCAAGTTGAATTAAGGTTGGGAAGGGGCGAGTGGACTTCGAAAATAGATCGTTTTGTGACGATTTTTCCTGAAATTAATGTGCCTGAAGGGAATCGATTAGCCTATGTTGATTTACGTTACCCACATGGTGCAGCAGTTGGTTTCAGCCCTATAAAAAATTAAACATAGTAAGTATACAATAGTATGACAAAAGCAGCAGAATCAAAAATTATTGTTGGCCTTGATATTGGAACATCAAAGGTAGTCGCAGTTGTTGGTGAAGTATTACCCGACGGTGTTATTAATGTTATGGGGGCAGGTGTATGCCCTTCTAAAGGCATAGATGGTGGTGGTGTTATTGATCTAGATGCCGCAGTAAATTCGATTCAACGCGCAATTGAACAAGCGGAATCTATTGCTGATTGTCAGATTATGGGCGTGACTTTAGCTATCTCGGGTCAGCATATCATTGGCTTAAACGAAGTTGGCTCGTCAACATTATCAAGTGGGATTGTTACTCAAGATAACATCGAAAGTGCTGTTGATATGGCAAAAGCAATTAAATTGCAGGATGGGCTGGAAACTTTACATATGATTCCTCAGGAATATCATGTTGATAGATTACCGGCAACCAAAAATCCGATTGGTTTATCCGGTATGCGTTTACAAGTACAAGCCCATTTAATTGCTTGTCATCAAGCTTGGCTTAAAAATTTAAAAAACGCTGTAGAGCGTGCGAAGTTAAAAGTTGATCAAGTTGTTTTTTCAGGACTTGCCTCTAGCTATTCTGTATTAACTGAAGATGAAAAAGAATTAGGTGTATGTTTAATTGATATTGGTGGCGGTACCATGGATGTTCTGGTTTATACAGACGGTGCATTAAGATTTAGTAAAGTGATTCCATTTGCCGGCAATACGATAACCGATTATTTAGCTAGAGTATTTACAACATCTCGTCCTGAAGCAGAGAGCCTTAAAGTAAGCTATGGCAGTGCTATTTCTCCACCAACGCATAATGCAGATAAAAAAATTGAGGTAGTGGGATTAGGCGGACGTATGGCTCGTACTTTTACCCGAACCCAAGTTTCAACGGTAACATCTCAGTGCTATAGTGATCTATTGAAAGTGGTTGAAAATGAGCTAACACAATTGCGTCATGAGCTATTCCAAAAGGGCATAAAACAAGAATTAATTGCGGGGATAGTAATTACAGGTGGTGGTTCACAAATTGAAGATATTGTAGAATGTGCTAAATCTATTTTTGGTTCTCAAGTACGAGTTGGCTATCCATTAAATATTACAGGTTTAACCGATTATGTGAATAAACCTCAGTATGCAACAGCATTAGGGCTTTTACAGTATAGCCACTATAATTATACTGAACAAAGCACAATTACAGATTCTAATGAAGATATTTTAGGCGCTTTTGGTCGTGGTACCAAAAAAGTTATCGATTTCTTCAAATCAAAATTTTAATAGTGTTATTTAAACACGCAGGGAGATAAAAATGTTTGAACCTATTATTGAACAAACGCAAGATGCTATCATTAAGGTAGTGGGTGTTGGCGGCGGCGGCGGTAATGCTGTAGATAGAATGTCTCGTTCTGCCGATGATATTAAAGGTGTTGAATTCTTTGATGTTAATACGGATGCTCAAGTTTTAAGAAAAAGAACGACACGTCAAACTATTCAAATTGGTGCAAGTACCACTAAAGGCTTAGGTGCAGGCGCTGATCCGATGGTAGGTAAACAGGCTGCAGAAGAAGATCGCGAGGCCATTGCGAATGCATTAAAAGGTGCAAATATGACCTTTATTGCTGTAGGTATGGGAGGTGGTACAGGAACAGGTGCGGCTCCTGTAGTGGCTCAAATTGCAAAAGAGCAAGGCTCATTGACAGTGGGTGTTGTAACTAAACCTTTCCGCTTTGAAGGGCCTCGTCGTATGCGTTTTGCTGATCAAGGTATTAAGGAACTTTCTCAGTATGTTGACTCTCTAATTATCATACCTAATGATAAGTTACGTGGTCTTGGTAAACAAACGACAGCTGTAGATGCTTTTGCGGCAGCAAATGACGTATTAAGTAACTGTGTGCTAGGTATTACTAATATGATTACCAGCTCGGGCGGTTCTACCGGGGCAGATATTAACGTAGACTTTGCGGATGTTCGCACAGTAATGTCTGGTAAAGGCCATGCTATGATTGGTACTGGCTTTGCTGAAGGTGAAGTAGGTGAAGGGCGTGCTGAAAAAGCAATGAATGATGCAATTTCAAGCCCACTACTTGAAAATGTGGATATTTCTGGCGCAAGTGGTATGTTAATTAACATCAGTGCAGGTACAGATTTCTTATTAGAAGAAGTTTATGCTATGATGGATCTAATTTATGGGTTTGCGACAGAAGATGCGGCAATTGTTTTCGGCTGTAACTACTATCCGGAAATGGATGGAAAAGTAAGTGTAACACTTGTTGCAACTGGTATTGGGCAGCCTGAAGAAGCATTGCATATGCCAAAGGCTCCACCTGTATATCCAGCTCATGGCCATCAACCTCAAGTTGCTCAACCTTTACAGCAGCAACAGCAACCAACATTTACTCAACCGGGTTATGGGCAGCCAAATCAATTTGGTGGTCAGACACAACAGGTACAGCAACCTGTTGCACCAAAACCTCAATCGGTAGATACAGCACAGATTTTTAACCCTAATTCAATTCCGGGTTTTATGAGAAATAGTCAATAACTTCCAAAATTTTGGAAAGTAAGGGCAAAATATGATTAAACAAAGAACATTAAACCAAGTAGCAAAAGTAACTGGGATTGGCTTACACAGTGGCAAGAAAGTAACTTTAACGTTACGCCCTGCGCCTGCTAATACAGGTATTATTTATGCTCGTACCGATTTAGAGCCTGCAGTTTATTTCCCTGCAAGTGCAGATTCTATTCGCGATACACAGCTATGCACATGTATGATTAATGATGATGGTGTACGTATCTCAACGGTAGAGCATTTAAATGCAGCTATGTCAGCATTAGGCTTAGATAATGTCATTGTGGAAGTAGATGCACCTGAAATTCCAATTATGGATGGCAGTTCAAGTCCTTTTATCTATTTATTTTTAGATGTAGGCATTGAAGAACAAGATGCACCTAAAAAATTTATCCGCATCAAAGAAACAGTGCGTGTTGATGAAGGAGAAAAATGGGCAGAGTTAAAACCATATAATAATGGGTTTAAATTAAACTTTACTATTGATTTTGAACACCCTCTAATTTCAAAAGATGTGTGTTCCTACTCAATGAATTTTTCTGCTGAAAATTTCATTCATCAATTAAGCCGTGCGAGAACTTTTACATTTATGAAAGATGTTGAGTATCTTCAGTCTATTGGCTTAGCTCTAGGTGGAAGCTTAGATAATGCAATAGTACTAGATGAATATCGTATCTTAAATGAAGATGGTTTACGTTTTAAAGATGAGCTTGTTCGCCACAAAATGCTTGATTCAATCGGCGATTTATATATGTGTGGTTATAATATTCTCGGCGAATTTAGTGCTTACAAATCAGGTCATGGCGTAAATAACAAGTTATTACGTGCAGTATTAGCTAATCAAAATGCTTGGGAATTTGTTACTTTCGAAGATAAGGAGCAAGTGCCACAAGGCTATCAAGTTCAACAAGAAGTCTTTATCTAAATTTCTTTCTATTTAAAGCGAGCAAAATAATATGCTCGCTTTTTTACTCCCTTCTTTAATTTATTGTATAAATTTTCAGTTTTTTTACTTTCATCTCTTTACTGTTTAAAAAAACAGTTGTACTATATTTGTATACAGTTATTTTTAGATAGGAGCTTTCCATGCTCAATCAACTTACGATTAATAATTTTGCGATTGTACGAAATCTTATTTTAGAACTTAATGATGGAATGTCCGTGATTACTGGGGAAACCGGTGCGGGTAAATCAATAGCAATTGATGCTTTAGGTTTATGTATTGGCTATCGCTCTGAAGCTGGCATGATTCGACATGGGGCAGAAAAAGCCGATATTACTGCCACTTTCACTATGCAGAAAGATAGCCCTGCATATCAGTGGCTTGAAGAGCATGATTTACTTGATGAAGATACGCCTAATGAGTGTATTGTTCGTCGTATGATTAATATAGATGGTCGTTCTAAAGCCTTTGTAAATAATCGTCCTTTACCTATTTCCCAACTAAGAGAATTAGGGCAATATCTTATCCATTTGAATGGGCAACATGCACCTCAATTACTTTTAAAAAATGAGTATCAGCTTGAAATTGTTGATAACTATGCGAGTTTACAGCCTTTATTGCTAAAAATGGCGGAGCAATATAGCAAATGGAAGAGTTTGAATAAACAGGTGCGAAATTTCCAGCAACAATGCCAAGAAAATGAAGCTCGTAAACAATTACTACAATATCAAGTAGAAGAATTAGATGAATTTTCTATTAAAGAAAACGAATTTGAGGAGTTGGAAGAAAAGCATAATATATTGTCTTCTTCAGAAGAATTGACCGAACTTTCGGATGAGGTACTGAATTTGTTAAGTAATAACGATATAAATGCACAGGATCTTATCTATAAGGCGTTACGTGATTTAGCGCATTTAGTTGAGGTAGATAGTGACTATCAAAGTGCTCAGGAAATGCTTAATGAGGCACTGATTCAAGTACAGGAGGCAAGTTCGGAAATCGCTCAATTAGCCGGAAGGATTGAGCAAGATCCTATATTGTTAAATGAACTAGATAATCGCATTTCTCAAGCGTTCTCACTTTCTCGTAAGCATCATATTCAAGCTAATGAATTATGGCGACACCATGTTAAGTTGAAAGAGGAATTACAGACATTAATTGATTTTGAAGACAATGAAGAACAATTGATTCAAGATGAAAAACAAGCTTATCAAGAATGTTTGGAATTAGCTGAAGTGATTTATCAAAAGCGGGCTGAAGCAGCAAATAAATTATCTCAGCAAGTAACCAAGCAGATTAAACAATTAGCAATGGAGAATGGTGAGTTTTTTATTCATATACAGCATGATATTAAAAAATTATCCTCCAATGGGGCTGACTTTGTAGAATTTAACTTGCAAAGTAATTTAGGTCAGCAACCTCAACTATTAGCTAAAATTGCTTCTGGTGGAGAGCTTTCCCGTATCTCTTTAGCGGTACAAGTTCTTACTGCTAATAAACTCTCTACGCCTACCATTATTTTTGATGAGGTTGATGTTGGAATTAGTGGCGCAGCTGCTACAACGGTAGGTAAGTTATTACGTAAATTAGGAGAAAAATGCCAAGTATTATGTGTTACACATTTACCACAGGTAGCAAGTTATGGAAATCACCATTTTAACGTGCATAAATATGTTGAAAATAGTCAAACGGAAACTCAAATGGCGTTACTTTCAGAAAAAGATCGTGTTCAATCCCTAGCGAGATTATTGGGTGGAAGTCAAATTACCGAAACAGTGCTGGCTAATGCACAAGAAATGTTAGATTTAGCAGCTAATTCTTAGAAATAATGTATAAAAAAATCGTATCAATAAATATTGATACGATTTATGAATTTGGTGGAGGTAAACGGGATCGAACCGATGACCTCTTGCATGCCATGCAAGCGCTCTCCCAACTGAGCTATACCCCCTTGATATGGGCGGAATGATATGCTTTCCGCCCTAATATGTCAATCGCTTTAATGAATGTGACTTCCGATTGGTTAAAAACTAGCTGTTTGCTTGAATAAAACGGATTGCTTTTTCAAGACGAGCTAATGTTTTCTCTTTTCCAACTAATTTAGCGGTAATATCCATGGAGGGAGATTGCCCAGTGCCTGTAACAGCTAAACGGAATGGCATACCTACTTTACCCATACCAATTTCCAGCTCTGCAGCTGTTTGGTTCATTGCTTCATGGATATTCTCAACTGTCCAGTCGTTACAAGCGGTTAATTTTTCCAATAATTTTGCAAGTGGAGCAATAGCTTCAGCTTTAAAGTTTTTAGCAGCAGCTTTTTCTTCATAAGATTCGAAATCTTGATAGAAATAAGTGCTGGCTTCAGCAATCTCTTTTAATGTTTTGCAACGTTCACCTAAAACAGGAATAATTTCAGCAAGGGCCGGACCTTTGCTGAAATCAAGACCTTGTTGGTTCATATGCCATTCTAAATGTTTTGCTACATAACTTGGCTCAAGTGAGCGAATATAGTGATGGTTGAGCCATTGTAGTTTTTCAGTATTGAATGCGCTTGCTGAGCGACTTACAGAGTGAATATCAAATAGCTCAATCATTTCTTGGCGAGAGAAAATTTCTTGGTCGCCGTGTCCCCAGCCTAAACGTACTAAGTAGTTAATTAAGGCTTCTGGTAAATAGCCATCATCACGATATTGCATCACACTTACTGCACCGTGGCGTTTAGATAATTTCTGTCCATCGTCACCATTAATCATTGATACATGTGCATAAGTTGGTACCGGAGCGCTTAACGCTTTTAAAATATTGATTTGCCGAGGGGTATTATTAATATGATCTTCACCACGTACAACGTGAGTAATACCCATATCCCAGTCATCTACTACAACGCAGAAGTTGTAAGTTGGTGAACCATCTGTACGGCGGATAATTAAGTCATCTAACTCACTATTACTGATTTCAATACGCCCGCGTACCGCATCGTCAAAAATCACAGAGCCTTCTTGTGGGTTTTTAAAGCGTACCACGTGTGGCTCATTTTCTGAATATGCTTGGTTATCTAAACAATGGCGATCATAACGAGGCTTTTCTTTATTTGCTTCTTGCGTGTTACGTAATTCTTCTAAACGCTCTTTTGAACAGTAGCAACGATAAGCTGTGCCAGCCTCAATCATTTGGTCGATAACTTGATTGTAGCGTTCAAAACGTTTTGTTTGGAAATAAGGACCATGTTCCCAAGCTAAGTTTAGCCATTCCATGCCTTCTAGAATAGCTGCCGTTGCTTCGGGGGTTGAGCGTTCTAAATCGGTGTCTTCAATACGTAATACGAATTCACCGTGGTTATGCTTTGCATAAAGCCAAGAATAAAGAGCTGTACGAGCACCACCTACATGTAAGTAGCCTGTTGGGCTTGGTGCAAAGCGAGTACGTACTTTGATATTTGGATCTAAAGGGAAAAGGGTTTCAATTTTCATCTTAATATTGCCTAATCATTATTTTTTAAGGAAAACTCATCTATTTTACTACTCTTGAGAATGAATAATAGTAAAAAATTGACTTTCTGGGGTAAAAAATCAGCAAACAGGGTAAAAAGAGCAAAAAGCGTTTGACGAAAGAGCAAAAATCTCTATAATTCACTTCCACAACGTCGGGCGATTAGCTCAGTTGGGAGAGCACCTCCCTTACAAGGAGGGGGTCACTGGTTCGAGACCGGTATCGCCCACCAATTCAACATTTTGAAATGTTCCGTACGTTGAATACAATCCAATTTTTGAAAACGGGCGATTAGCTCAGTTGGGAGAGCACCTCCCTTACAAGGAGGGGGTCACTGGTTCGAGACCGGTATCGCCCACCACTTCAACTTTAAGTGTTTCGTTTTCAAATCCCTTTGATTTAAGTCTCAAGTGGGCGATTAGCTCAGTTGGGAGAGCACCTCCCTTACAAGGAGGGGGTCACTGGTTCGAGACCGGTATCGCCCACCACTTAAGACTAAAATCATAAACTTCAATTGCGAATTTATTCGTATCTGAAGGGCGATTAGCTCAGTTGGGAGAGCACCTCCCTTACAAGGAGGGGGTCACTGGTTCGAGACCGGTATCGCCCACCACTTTCTTCAATATTACAAGTAGACTAAATAAAAATCCCTTTCAGGCTATTTGCTAGAAAGGGCGTTTCGTTAACAAGCGTTTTTTTGCATTTGCATAAAGGATTTTCGGCGTGATGAGATAAGCCGTTTTCGCTCCTTAATTTGTTTGATTTGACGTAGTCTTAGTTTCCTCGTGGGTAGGGATTTCTTTTTTTTCAATTTTCTCATTGGAAGAATTCTCCTGTTTTGTTTGCTCATTAGTAATATTTTCTTGTATTTTTTGTTCTTCTACACGTTGGTAGTTGATAATACTGCTGTAATAGCGTCTGATATTTTCTACATATTGTAAGGCTTCATATCCACGTGCATAGCCATATTTTAAATGAGTATAATAGCGTTTTTCTGCCAGAAGTGGGAGATTCTTTTTCACATCTAACCAATTATCAGGATTGCCACCTAATTGCTTTGTTAAACGGCGCAGATCGAGCAAATGCCCTAATCCCATATTATATGCAGCTAAACTATACCAAATTCTATCTGCTTCCGGAATTGATTCCGGCATTTGTTTCATTAGCATATGTAAATATTCAGAGCCTGCTTTGATACTTTGGGCAGGATTAGTCCTATCTGAAATTTTCATTCGTTCCGCAGTATCTTTAGTGAGCATCATAATTCCTCGAACTCCTGTTGGAGAGGTGGCATTTGGATCCCAATGGGACTCTTGATAAGCGATTGCGGCTAACATTTGCCATTCTAATTCACCCTTATATGCTTGGAAGAGAGGTTCATATTTAGGTAGAACGGTTTTTATTGCATTCAAATAGCTTTGAATATCAACATAATCAAACTTGGCTAGGTGGTTAAAATATTTTTCTTCAATCCTTGAGACTAAGCCTGTTTCAATAGAGTCTGACATAAAATCCAATAATGCGGATTGTAGCTCGCTATAAGAGCTTCTTGCTAAATACCATAAAATCGGATTTTCATCAGTTAGGTCAAAACCGACTGCTATGTTTGGATTAATATGTTGGGCTGAAGAAATATCTACTGACATTGCAATAGTATAGGGAATTTTCCCTTGAGCCACTTTTAGCAATAATTCCTCTTGTGTGAATTTATCCGAAATTTGCCATTTTAACTCAGGGTTTTCCTGTTTAAGCTGATTTAATATAGGAATAACAGCAGAACCGCTAGGAATGATTATATCCTCTTGTAAATCTGATAGTCTATAAGGCCTCAATGTTCCTTTTTTATAAGCCACTTGCCACGATGCAGAATAATAAGAAGGTCCAATTTGGAACTCTTCTGTTAATTCAGCATGATATGGTAAACCGGCAGCAGCAATATCAACATCATTATTTCTTAAGGCGTCAAACAGTTTTTCGCTGCTATCATAAGTTTTAATTTCTAATTTAACATTTAAATATTGAGCAAATGCGCTGGCTAAATCGTATTCGATGCCACTTGTGCCTTCAGGTCCGACAAAATAAGAGAGAGGGTGATTGATCATCCCAACTTTTAGATTTCTACTCTGCTGAATTTGTGTATAGTGATTTGCTTCCGAATGGACGATTTTCTGCCAAGGCGAAACCATATCCCAAGCCCAAAGTAGCAATGTAACTGCTATAAAGAGACTGGCAATTAATCCTTTCAATTTAATATCCTCATCATGTCGACTTCGTGATAAGTCTAACTGAAATTATATAGGAACGAAAACAATAGTTTAAAAAAACTGATAATAAAAGAGTTAGGAAAGATTGAATTTGAATGAAATGGCGCACCCGAGAGGATTCGAACCTCTGACCGCTCGGTTCGTAGCCGAGTACTCTATCCAGCTGAGCTACGGGTGCGTATTTGAATTTGTGAGATGATTTAATTTATCCGCAACCATTTTATTTTAGAGTAATTAATAAAATGGCGCACCCGAGAGGATTCGAACCTCTGACCGCTCGGTTCGTAGCCGAGTACTCTATCCAGCTGAGCTACGGGTGCGTGATAAAGTAAATGGCGGTGAGAGAGGGATTCGAACCCTCGATGGAGCTTTTGAACCCCATACTCCCTTAGCAGGGGAGCGCCTTCAGCCTGCTCGGCCATCTCACCACTCACTATGTCTGTGGGCGACATATTACTAGAATTTGAAAAGATGTCAAATTCTTTTTCCGTAAAATTGCAAAATACAGATTGTTTGCCTATGGAATAAGCAAAACGTTGTTTTTTTAAGATTTTGATGAATAAAGATCAAACATTTCATAAGGTTATAAATAAAGCGGTAAAATTTTTGAAAAATTTTACCGCTTGTAGCACTAAGTTTTATTTTTTACGCTTAGTTTTTTTATCTTTAGTTTTATGTTCATCTTCTGCAATGGTTTTTACGCAAAGGTGTAAAATCTGCTCAACGCCATTTTTAATATATTCATCACCACGAACTTTGTTTTTTTGTAAGTCTAACATAGCATCGTGAATACCTTGAGTGATACTTGTAGGTTGTACAAGACCCCAGCAGTTAGGGTCTAAATGATTAAAGTTACCTTGTAAATCAGCAGCATAAAGCACACCACTATAGTAAGCGTAAATATTATGATCCAGCATACGATTCATTGTCATTGCTCGGATTTGCTCAACAGGTAAGGTAACTTTTTTTGTATACCAATTATTTACTCCATTCATAAAAGCATTAATGTCATAACTTTGATTTACTCTGTCTGCATAAGTTTGAGCGGTAGCACCATAGGCAATTGCATAGGATTTTTGATCAACTTCATTGTCATTTAAACGAGTCCAGCTGCTGTTCTTTGATGAACAAGCAACTAAAACAGATAATGTAGTGAAGACTAAAATGGATTTAATAAAATGTTTCATATCCATAACTCCTTATTGTAGTGGCTCATAAAGTTTTAGCTATTTTACCGAATAAATGGCAAAATTACTTAAAATTTTTTAGGGGGGTGAAAATGAAACAGTATTTAGATTTGTGCAATCGTATTGTGCATGAGGGAAAGTGGGTTGCTAATGAGCGAACAGGAAAGCGTTGTTTGACTGTGATTAATGCTGATTTAGTTTATGATGTCGAGAAAGGGGAATTTCCGTTGGTGACTACGCGCCGCAGTTATTGGAAGGCCGCCATTGCAGAGCTTTTAGGCTATATTCGAGGCTATGATAATGCAGCAGATTTCCGTACTCTAGGGACTAAATCTTGGGATGCGAACGCTAATGAAAATACGGCTTGGTTAGCAAACCCATACCGTAAAGGTGAAGATGATATGGGGCTGGTTTATGGTGCGGTAGGGCGTAATTTTCCAAAACCTGATGGCGGCTCAGTGGATTTACTTCGTCAAATTGTAGATGATTTGAAAAACGGCATTGATAATCGTGGTGAAATTTATACTTTTTACCATCCAGGTGCTTTTCATATGGGCTGTTTACGCCCTTGTTTGCATAGCCATCATTTTTCATTACTTGACGGTACGTTATATTTAAACAGCATACAACGTTCAGCTGATGTGCCGCTTGGTTTAAATTGGAATATGATCCAATGTTATACCTTTTTAGCACTTATGGCACAGATTACCGGTAACAAAGCGGGAAAAGCTTATCATAAAATTGTTAATGCCCATATTTATGAAGACCAATTAGAGCTAATGCGTGATGTGCAATTAAAGCGAGAACCTCTGGTTGCTCCGAAATTAATTATTAATCCTGATATTAAATCGCTGGAAGATTTAGAAACTTGGGTAACTTTAGCCGATTTTAAAGTGGAAGGTTACGAATACCATCCGCCTATTCAGTATCCATTCTCTGTTTAATTAAATGAAAAAGCCTAGATAATTTTATCTAGGCTTTTCTTTTTTATATTCTTTAAAAGAATTATTTTACTAAGTCTTTTAACGCTTTACCTGAAACGAATGCAGGTACTTTTGCTGCAGCAATTTTGATCTCTTCACCAGTTTTTGGGTTACGACCAGTACGTGCTTTACGCTCATTTACTTTAAAAGTACCGAAGCCGATTAATTGAACAGCATCACCTGCTTTTAAGCTTGCAGAAATTGCATCAAGAGTTGCTTCTAATGCAGCTTTAGCATCTTTCTTCGTTAAGTTTGCACCTGCTGCGATAGCATCGATTAACTCAGTTTTGTTCATAGTTTTATCCTCTAAGATATGTGTTTTTAATAAATGACGTAAAACGTCTGATAAGTTCTTTTAAACCTCACCATAGCTTAATTCAAAGTTGAGATTTCTCAAAGAGTTATTAAGCAAGATTTTGTAAATATTTATGTTATTGGTTAATATTTAACCCGATATTGCTAATGCCACTTGCACGAATTTCATCCTTTAAGCCAAAAATGAGATCGAGATCACGTTTTTCACACTCATTCAATAAACGGTAGATTTGCCATTGAACATCTAGTTCTTCTTGGATTTCAGAAGCATTTTTCAATTCTTGATCATTGAGTTCTTTTTCTTGTTGCATCTCCAAATAGCTTGCTACTGTTCCAAGAGAAATTTGGCTGATTCGTATAGCTTGCTCTAATGTTGAGCCGGCAATAATACTGTGGAGTAATTCAGAAAGTGCTTCACAGGCTTCTTGTGCAGGTAAAACACCGAAAAACTCATAATCGTTTACATCCGGAATAATCTCTTCTAATTTTTCCAGTTGATTATCAAAGTTGATTTTAACCCCTTTTACAGTGAGATATTCCCATACCAAATTCAAAATATTTTGGAAAATTTTTGCTTTTTCGCCTTGCTCGGTTACTTCGCAAAAAAGTTGATAATTAGGATACATCCTTTCACAAAGGCATGCCATAAAGGTAAGGTTTTGCCAAGGTTCAAAGCGTTCCATACGTTTATGAATCGGATTTCGCATATTGTTTCCTTATAAGTGCAAGCGGTCAAAAATATCTAGATTTTTACATGTGCAAAAAATTGCCGATTTTCGACCGCTTGTAAGATTATTTATGATACGGCTTAGAGAAGTTATGGATAGCATCCACAAATACTTTCGGGCTTTCTACCGGCACATCAAGGTGAATGCCATGGCCAAGATTAAAGACGTGTCCACTGCCGTTACCGAAGCCGGCAAGAATATTTTTCACTTCTTGTTCAATGCGTTTTGGGCTGGCATAAAGTACACTTGGATCCATATTACCTTGTAAAGCCACTTTATTACCTACACGGCGACGGGCATCAGCAATATCGACTGTCCAATCTAAGCCTAAGGCATCACAACCTGTTTCTGCCATTTTTTCCAGCCATAAACCACCACCTTTAGTGAAGAGGGTAACCGGTACTTTACGCCCTTCATTTTCACGAATTAATCCGTCCACGATTTTGTGCATATAGCGTAGTGAAAATTCTTCATAATCTTTATGAGCCAATACACCACCCCAAGTATCAAACACCATCACCGCTTGGGCCCCGGCTTTGATTTGAGCGTTGAGGTATAAAATTACGCTATCAGCTAATTTATCGAGTAATTTATGTAGAATTTGTGGATCGGCATACATCATTTTTTTGATTTTAGTAAAGGCCTTGCTTGAACCGCCTTCAACCATATAAGTCGCTAGTGTCCAAGGGCTGCCGGAAAAACCGATTAATGGCACTTCGCCTTTCAGTTCTCGGCGAATGGTACGAACAGCATTCATGACATATTGTAATTCGCCTTCAGGGTCGGGAATTGGCAAGTTTGTCACATCAGATAGGCTTGATACAGGACGTGCAAATTTAGGTCCTTCACCGGCACCAAATGTTAAGCCTAAGCCCATTGCATCGGGAATAGTTAAGATATCGGAAAATAAAATAGCCGCATCTAAATCATAACGGCGTAAGGGCTGTAACGTCACTTCGCAAGCTAACTCTGCGTTACGGCATAAAGACATGAAATCACCGGCAACAGCACGAGTGGCTTTATATTCCGGTAGATAACGTCCTGCTTGACGCATCATCCAAACAGGTGTCATATCCACAGGTTCACGCAATAGGGCTTTTAAATAGCGATCATTTTTTAATTGTGACATCGTTTTTTCCTTTAATTTTGATTATGCAAGCGGTTATTTTTCTTGAAAATTTTGCATCTAATTTAATTGGTGTGGGGAATAGTGATTTGCCCCTACACCTAGTGTAGATTTAGTGTAATTGTGGTTTTTCCTTTGAGGCTGCCACACCTAATGCAAAATGGCTATGTAAGAATAGTGCTAACACACGTAGGTATTCTAACACTTCTTCGCCTGCTTCGAGCAGTTCCTCGTTATTATCATCGTCATTGTAACCTAATTTTGCGATTTCATCTAAATCATCAATAGCTTCACCAACTTCTTCTGTTTCTTGTTGCAATCTAGGTTGAGATAAGCCCAAGCCTAGTAAGAAACTGTTTGTCCATTCAGAAATACCATCAGCAAGTGCAAAGCCATCCTCTTCATTTTCCGGTAACCAAAGGGAAAATAACGGGTTCGCTTCAGTAAAGCTCTCGGTTAATTGTTGATAAAATTCGCTTAAGGTTTGTAATGGTGCGACGGAAAAAGCGTGTCCGTCATTGGTAAATTGATAGGTGAGTGTTTTCCAAGAATCATCTTGAATACCGCCTGCAATTAATCCACATAAGAAACCATGAAATTCAGCGGGGGTATATTCAATCTGTAATTGAGTAATAAGTTGTTTAAATTCGTTAGAGGTGTTAATAGCCATAATTGTGTTATTTGTGATTTTGCTAAAGAATGGCATAATATAGCAAAAATTTTAGACCTTAAGTGAGGATTTCGTATTTATGTCGGCAAATAATATCGAATTACAGATTTTTGGACAGGTTTTACGCTTGCAGTGCCCTCCGGACCAACAAGAAAATTTATTGGCTTCTGCTCAGCGTTTGGAAGAGCGTGTGGCGACATTGAAAGAGCAGTCCGGTATTATTCAACTTGAAAAAGTGCTGGCGATAGTTGCACTTAATCTCAATTATGAATTAGAGCAGGCTCAACGTCAAAATGCGGAGAATAAAAATGTATTGGTTGCTTGCATTGAACAATTAGATAACTCACTCGGAAAATTTCAATCCAACTAGTTGATTTTTCATCGAATTGGTTAGTAATAAGGCTAAAAAGTCTAGAATTTGAAATTTTATTTTATTGAACACTAGGAAAATGAATTAAATTCCGTTACTATAAATCTTGCCTGGGGTGTGCGTTACAAGTTACGTCCCTGAGCCGATAATTTGAAACTTTGAGTCGGACATCTAATGCTGGTGAGCAAGCTTACCTTGAGCCAAAAGCCTAGAGTAAGAAGCCTAAAAGCAGTTAAGTTTGACTCCCTTGAACCGACTGGTTCAAGGACCATTACTGGTAGCGGCATCTCGGGTATTTTATGAATTTATCAACTATTACTGATCTTCGTAGCCAATTGCGGCAATCTATGCGGCTTAAACGCCAAGCGTTAACTTCAAAACAGCAGTTGCAAGCTGCTCAATCCATTATTCCTCAAGCCATTTCACTTATTGAATCGTATCAAGCATCGCATATTGCATTTTATTTGCCCTTTAATGGCGAAATTTCTCCCCAACCTTTAATGGAACAGCTTCTTGCTCAAGGAAAAAAACTGTATCTTCCTGTATTGCACCCTTTTACAAGCGGTCAATTATTATTTTTAAATTACAATTGCAAAACTTCGTTAAAAATGAACCGCTTGGGTATTCAAGAACCTGTTTTAGATGTAAGAAATGTGCTGCTATTGCCTGAATTAGAGATGATTTTCACCCCTTTAGTTGCTTGTGACAAAGCTGGAAACCGCCTTGGTATGGGGGGCGGTTTTTACGATAGAACCCTTGCACAAACCAAGAATGTGATTAGTGTAGGTCTGGCGCATCAATGCCAGCAAGTTGAACAACTACCTATTGAGAGTTGGGATGTGCCGCTAGACCATATTATTTTGGGAGTATCAACATGAAAGAAAAAAAAGAAAAGGAATCGGCAGGGAATCAAAGTTTAATTCGAGGCTTAACCCTGTTAGAACTTCTGGCTAAGTTTCCTAATGGCTGTCCGCTAGCACATTTAGCGGAATTATCCGGGCTGAATAAGAGCACCGTTCACCGATTATTACAAGGCTTGCAGCAAGAAGGTTATGTTCGCCCGGCACCAACTATGGGAAGTTATCGCCTAACGACAAAATGTTTGGCAATTGGGCAAAGAGCATTAAGCTCGATTAATATTTTGCATATTGCAGCCCCGCATTTAGAGGCACTAAATCTCAAATTAGGGGAAACTGTTAATTTTTCTATGCGTGAGAAAGACGAGGCAATCCTGATAAATAAACTTGAAGCAACAACAGGGCTGATGCGTACTCGAGCCTATATTGGACAGCGAGTGCAGCTCTATTGTTCTGCAATGGGGAAACTGTTTTTAACCTATGGCTCGGCAGAGTATATTCCTCAATATTGGCAAGAAAAATCGGCCGTCATCCAGCCTCTTACCGTTAATACGATTACGACCATTGAAGGAATGAAAAAAGAGCTTGCCGCTATTCGGGAAAAGGGCTTTGCGATGGATGCAGAAGAAAACGAGCTGGGGGTTTCTTGTATTGCTTGCCCGATTTTCGATCATCAACAAAAAGTGCATTATGCAGTGTCTGTTTCACTTTCTACCGCTCGTTTAAATCAGCTTGGGCTGGATAATTTACTACCGGCAATTCAAGAAACTGCTGATAATATTTCTGCTGAATTGGGTGGGCGATAATTTTGCGGGAATAGGTAACTATTCCCCATATTTCGATAAAAAACACAGGTTAAGTGTTGCCATTTTGATTATTTCAGGTAATCTTCTTCCCTTTATAAAATATCAACAAAATCTAAGGAATCATCAATGTTTGTTTTTGATCCAACAACAATAATGTTTGTTGTCTATATTTTAGGCATGATTGCAATTGGTTTTATTGCCTATCGTGTAACTAACAATCTTTCAGACTATATTTTAGGTGGTCGCCGTTTAGGTAGCTTTGTTACTGCACTTTCCGCAGGAGCTTCGGATATGTCAGGATGGCTCTTAATGGGACTGCCGGGAGCTGTTTATGCGGGCGGTTTGATTGAAGGGTGGATTGCAATCGGTTTAACTATCGGTGCCTATTTGAACTGGAAATTGGTTGCAGGACGCTTACGTTCACATACCGAACACAGTGGTGATGCTTTAACCTTACCAGAATATTTTCACAACCGTTTTGGCGATAAAACCCGCTTAATTAAAATTTTATCAGCGGTCATTTTTTTACTGTTTTTTGCAATTTACTGTGCCTCAGGCGTAGTCGCCGGTGCTAGAGTGTTTGAGAACCTGTTTGGTTTGCCTTATCACCAAGCGATTTGGTACGGTGCTATTGCTACCATTCTCTATACCTTTATCGGCGGTTTCCTTGCAGTAAGTTGGACAGATACTATCCAAGCTTCATTAATGCTGTTTGCTTTAATTTTAACTCCGTTATTTGTAATGTATAACCTTGGCGGTTTTGATGAAATGCAGGCATTAATCAGCCAAGCAGGTGAAATGGCACAAAAAGATTATAATGATATTTTCACAGGCACCAGTGTGTTAGGCATTATCAGCTTAATGGCATGGGGCTTGGGTTATTTTGGTCAGCCACATATTGTGGTGCGTTTTATGGCGGCAGAAAGTGTGAAATCACTAGAGAATGCCCGTCGCATTAGTATGACCTGGATGGTTATCTGCCTTGTCGGTGCCATCGGGATCGGCTATTTTGGTATGGCTTATTTCTTTGGTAATCCTGACAAAGTGGGTACCGTTAGCCAAAATTCGGAGCAAGTTTTTATTGAGTTAGCGAAATTGTTGTTCAACCCTTGGGTGGCAGGGATTTTATTATCGGCAATTTTGGCTGCGGTAATGAGTACTCTCTCTGCACAATTACTGATTTGCTCAAGTGCAATCACCGAAGATTTATACAAAGGTATTTTACGCCCTAAAGCGACTGATAAAGAATTAGTTTGGTTAAGCCGTTTGATGGTACTTGTGGTAGCAGCTATTGCTATTTATATTGCCCAAGATCCAAACAGCAAAGTATTTGGTTTGGTGCGTAATGCGTGGGCAGGTTTCGGTTCCGCTTTCGGACCAGTAGTACTGCTTTCACTTTTTTGGAAACGCATGAATGGCTTTGGTGCTGTGGCAGGTATGCTAACAGGCGCGTTAATCGTGCATTTCTGGGGGGATATTACCGCGCAATTTAATTTTCCTGAAATTTACTCAATGATTCCAGGCTTTATCAGTGCAATGGTGATGATTGTGGTGGTTTCTCTCTTAACACCAAAACCGAATCAAGAAATTTTAGATACCTTCGACCGTGCGAATAAAGCATATTTGGATGAAGTAAAATAATAGAAGAAGTGGCTTAGAAATAGGCCACTTTTTATTTGCAAAAAATCTCCCAAAACCAACCGCTTGTAAACTATGACAAATATTCTTTTAGCGATAATCTATCTCTCTTTCATTAGCCTTGGCTTGCCTGATGCGATTTTAGGAGCGGCGTGGCCTTCTATGCATCAACAGCTTTCGGTACCGCTTTCTTATGCCGGCGTGGTGTCTGTGATTATGTCAATTGGCACGATCTCTTCGAGTCTTATGTCGCAAAAACTAACCTATCACCTTGGCACAGGCAAGTTGATGGTGATTAGCGTGGCTTTAACTGCCTTAGGTTTATGGGGATTTTCTATCAGTAGCTCTTTTGAGATGCTTTGCCTTTGGGCGATTCCTTATGGCTTGGGGGCCGGTGCGGTGGATGCAGCGTTAAATCATTATGTCGCTCTTAATTACGCCAGCCGCCATATGAGCTGGCTACATTGTATGTGGGGAGTAGGTGCATCACTCGGGCCGCATATTTTGGGTATTGCCTTACTGCATGGAAAAGGTTGGGATTCGGGCTATTTTTACATTTCGTTGTTCCAATTAAGTTTGACGATAGTGTTATTTTTATCGCTGCCGCTTTGGAAAGATCGTAAACAGGCGGCATATTCAGAACCATCTACTGCTCCGTTACCGCTTCGAGAAGTGATAAAAATCCCCGGTGTGAAGTATGGCGTGTTAGCTTTTATTGGCTACTGTGGCGTGGAACAAACTGCCGGCTTATGGGCGAGTAGCTATTTTGTGTTGGCAAACGATGTTGGGGTCGAACAAGCCGCTGCTTTTGGTAGCTTGTTTTTTATCGGCATTACCGTGGGCAGGGCTGTGAGCGGTTTTCTTACGTTCAAACTCAGCAACCACCAAATGATCAAACTTGGCTTTAGCCTGATTTTAATCGGTATTGTCATTCTCTTCTTACCTCTTGGTAAATATATAACTTTGATCAGTCTGATTATTATCGGGCTAGGTTGTGCACCGATTTACCCTTGCTTTATCCATTCTACCCCCGATTTTTTTGGGAAAGAAATATCACAATCGGTCATCGGCATTCAAATGGCGAGTGCTTATATCGGCGTGTTAGCTTTACCCCCACTGTTTGGGCTAATTGCAAGTGTGATTGGCATTCAACTGCTGCCGGTTTATTTACTTATAATGTTTGGGGGGATGGTTTATGCTTATTGGAATCTGTTAAGAAAAATTGAGAAATAACAAGCGGTTATATTTTCTGAAAATTTTGCAGATTTTTGCCCTTATTTGTATTTTAAGCTAAGTTTTACCTCTTATTATCATAGTTTAAATAAATCAGATCTATTGATCTTGCTCAAACTATCATATTCACTTTTTGTTAATAATGAACACCCTTATACCTAGTTTTAATTATTAAGGGTGATTATTATGAAAAAATTCCTTCTTTCAAGTATTGCGGTTGCAGCAATCGGCTATTTTTCTTTAGTGGGGTATGCTGCTTACTTTGATAAATCCAATTCAGAAAAGCTTTTAGCTGCAACGGAACTGCCGGAATCACATAAAGCGGTTATGCAGGTAATGTATAAAAACGGTTGCCAGTACTGTCATACACCGAATGCAGAATTGCCGGCTTATGCTAAATTGCCTGTTGCAAATCAAATTATCACTAATGATATTACTACCGGAAATCGCTTTTTCCGTTTAGATAAAATGATAGAGGGAATGAAAGATCCAAGCCAATTATCAGAAGCAGATTTAGCCAAACTTGAGCAAGTGATCCGAAATGGTGAGATGCCGGCAGCGAAATATATCCATATCCATTGGAGTTCTCGTCCTGATGAATCTGAGAAAAAAGTGATTTTAGATTGGATTGAAGCTCAGCGTAAAGCTTATTTCTTACCGCAGAACACCGAGGGTGTGGATGCTAAAAATTTAGTTCAGCCTATTCCTGAAAGCTTGCCGACTCATCCTAAAAAAGTGGCTTTAGGTAAAGAAATTTACTTTGATGGGCGTTTATCTTTAGACGGTTCTATTCAATGCCATACCTGCCATTTATTGAATCAAGGTGGTGTAGATAATTTACCTGTTGCAGAAGGTATTCATGGTAAAAAAGGCGGTATCAATGCTCCATCTGTGTTTAATGCTGCCTTGAATAAATGGCAGTTCTGGGATGGACGTGCAAAAACGCTAGCCGATCAAGCCGGTGGCCCACCAACTAATCCTGTTGAAATGGGTTCAAACAGTTGGGAAGAGATTGTGGCAAAATTTGAGCAAGATGAGGAGTTCAAAAAACGCTTCTTTGAGGTGTATCCAAATATTTCGCAAGCTAACTTAACCGATGCGATTGCAGAATTTGAGAAGACTTTATTAACACCAAACAGTGCTTTTGATAAATTCTTAAAAGGCGATCAAACAGCATTAACCGAGGCACAGAAACGAGGCTATGAGCATTTTAAAAATGCGAAATGTGATACTTGCCATACCGGCAGCTTGATGGGCGGACAATCTTTTGAGTATATGGGCTTATATGGCGATTACTTTAAAGCTCGCGGTACCGAAATGACGGATGCGGATCAAGGTCGTTATGCTCATACTCAAGACCCTACTGATATGCACCGCTTTAAAGTGCCAACTTTGCGTAATGTGGCATTAACTGCGCCTTATTTCCACGATGCTTCAGCGAAAGACTTGAAAGAAGCGGTACGCATAATGGGGCATTTCCAAAGCAATAAAGACTTTACCGATGCAGAGCTAAATGAAATTGTGTCGTTCTTAGAAGCCCTAACCGGTGAATATCAAGGCAAATTGCTTACTAATGAGAAAATAGCAAAATAATGCTGAAATAATGGAAAAGCAAGCGGTGATATTTCGCAACTTTTTTGCAAAATATCACCGCTTGTATTACTACTCAAAATGCTCTAATCCATATTGATATAACGCATTTTTCTTATAGTCAAAGGTTTCTGCCACAATAGCAGCGGCTTTTTTAAGCGGAAGTTCTTGGCAGAGTAGTCGTAAAAGTTTTATCGCTTGGCTGGAAAACTCGGCTTCTTCTGAGGTAGGTTTGCCTTCTACAATCAATACAATTTCGCCTTTAATACGATTGCTATCTTCATTCAACCAATCCATTAAATTTTCTAAGCTATCGCCGTGAATGGTTTCCCACGTTTTAGTGATTTCGCGAGCCATGACTACATAGCGCTCTGCACCGAAGACACTTTTCATATCGGAAAGGGTATCTAAAATACGGTGGGTAGATTCATAAAAAATCAGTGTGCGAGGTTCATTTTCCAGTTCGGTTAATTTATCGCAACGGGATTTTGTTTTTGCCGGTAAGAACCCTTCAAAGCAAAAACGGTCTGAAGCAATACCGGATGCACAAAGAGCGGTCACGGCAGCACAAGCGCCCGGCAGCGGCACCACTTTAATGCCGGCTTGGCGGCAATGACGGACAAGATGAAAACCGGGATCGCTGATAAGCGGAGTACCGGCATCGGAAATGAGGGCGATATTTTCTCCTTTTGTTAATTTTTCGACTAAAATGACCGCTTTCTGCTGCTCGTTATGGTCGTGTAAGGCAAAAAACGGCTTTTTAATACCATAGTGACTGAGTAGTAAACCACTGTGGCGGGTGTCTTCGGCGGCGATTAAATCTACCATTGCTAAGGTGTCTAGTGCCCGTTGAGTAATATCGCCCAAATTACCAATCGGGGTGGCAACAATATATAAAATTCCGTAGTCTGAATGAGTTTCTGTTGAATTTTGTCTGTTTTTCATTTGCTTTTAGCTCATTTGATAAGTAAGATTTCATCAGTAAATTTTTTAAATTTAGCACATTATATTCTATAGAGGTAAATACAATGGCAACTATTTTAAATTTGAGTATGAAAAAGGCATTCGTACCCACTGCAATTGCTCTTCTCATTTCTGCCTGTACATCTGTGAATCCTGTTACCGAATCTATTAAAAACGAAGCATATTCAAGCTCAGAATTCTATATTAATAAAGCTGAACAAACCAAAGAGCAGGAAGATAAAATCTCTTATCAGCTCTTGGCCGTGCGTAAATTAATTGATGAAAATAAAGAGTATGAGGCACAAAATACTTTTAGTGAAATTTTGACTTCCGAGATGAATGAAGTACAAAAACTGGAATATGCATTAGTTTCTGCTCAATTAGCCGCATTGCAAGGTAAAAATGCACAAGCAAGTAGCCAATTAAAAGCGATTCAAGAACCATTATTAAGCTCAGCACAGCGTTTACGTTATATCCAAACTCAAGCCCGTATTGCGGAAAATCAGAAAGATGTGATTGGAATTGTGCGTGCGAGATCGCTTTTAAACAGTTACTACAAAATGAACCGTGAGCGTCAAGAAAATAATGATTTTATCTGGCAGACTCTGCGTGATGCTAACCGTGGAATGCTTGAAAAAGCCACGCCAGAGGCCGGTGAAATAGAACTGGCAGGTTGGCTGGCATTAATTAATATTTATAACCGAAATGTTACCACACCGGCACAAATGCCACAGGCAATCAATCACTGGAAAAGTCAATATCCAAGCCATAGTGCGGTAACGGTAATGCCTAGTGAATTACAGGGTATTAGTAACTTCCAACAAACGCAGCTAAACAGCGTGGCATTATTATTGCCATTAAGCGGTGATGCTAAAATTTTAGGGGATATTATCAAACGTGGTTTTAATGATGCCAAAGCAGAAGACCCAACAGCGGTGCAAACTTTTGATACTGATGCCTCAGATGTTAATTCGTTAATTGCACAAGCAAAACAGCAAGGGGCAAATATTATTGTCGGGCCTTTGCTCAAATCTCGTGTAGATGAAATGTTAAGCGGCTCAGAAATTCAAAATATTAACGTACTTGCTTTAAATGCGACCGAAAATGTCCGTAGCATTCCTCAAGTTTGTTATTATGGTTTATCACCTGAATCAGAAGCGCAATCCGGTGCGGAGAAAATGTTTCGTGACGGGCATACTGTGGCAATTGTTGCAGCACCGCAGGATGATTTTGGTAACCGCTCTGCTGAGGCA
This sequence comes from Mannheimia granulomatis, assembly GCF_013377255.1. Classification (NCBI taxonomy): domain Bacteria; kingdom Pseudomonadati; phylum Pseudomonadota; class Gammaproteobacteria; order Pasteurellales; family Pasteurellaceae; genus Mannheimia; species Mannheimia granulomatis. Next base: position 1,846,555 of record NZ_CP016614.1, on the reverse strand, counting down.
TTCTCTAAACGTTGGCGTCAGCTAACTAAAACCGATGCGGATGTACGCTATTATAATCAACCGCTTGATTCCGTTGCCTCTATTCAAAATGCAGGGGTAACTAAAGCAGGTTTATATGTGTTAGGAAATGCAGAACAAGTACTGGAGATTAAACAAGGTATAGATAATTCAACCTTAAAAGAGCGTTTGGCTATTTATACCTCATCACGTAGTAATTCACCGAATAACGGCATTGATTTTTATACTTCTTTAGAGGGCGTAAAATTTAGTGAGGTTCCATTATTATCTGATACCTCTTCAGCAGAGTATAAAAAAGCAGAAAATCTGGCAAGCAGTGATTTCTCAATGATGCGTTTATATGCAATGGGGGCTGATGCTTGGGCAATTGCGTCTAAATTTAATGAATTCCGCCATATTCCGGGCTATAAAATTTCAGGTCTCACAGGGGAATTAAAAGCAGGACAAAATTGCAATATCGAACGTAACTTGTCTTGGATGCAGTATCGTAATGGAGCTATTCAACAAGCTGATTAATCGACGGAAGCAAGGGTCAATTTATGAGCAAAAAGCCCGAGAGTTTTTAGAAGCTCAAGGGCTTCGTTTCGTTGCTGCTAATCAATCCTTTAAATGCGGCGAATTGGATTTAATTATGCAAGACGGACAAACAACGGTATTTATCGAGGTTCGTCAGCGTAAAAGTAATCGTTTTGGCTCTGCGGTGGAAAGTATTGATTACCGCAAACAGCAAAAGTGGCAAAATGCCGCCAATATGTGGTTATTAAAACAAAATCAAAGCTTAGACACAGCAAATTGCCGTTTTGATGTGATTGCATTTGAAGGGAATCAACTACCTTTATGGATTCCTAACTTTTTAGGTTAGATAAAAATAATGTTAAATAAGATCCAAGACAGATTTACTGAAAGTATTCAAACTCAAATTTCAGCAGCAGAATTACTACCGCAAAAATTAAGTGATGCTGCAACTCGCATTGTAGAGTGTTTATTACGTGGGAATAAAGTGATTGTATGTGGTCATGGTCGTTCTTATGGCAATGCAGAGTTATTAGTAAGCCATTTATTGCATCGCTATGAATTAGAAAGACCTAGCTTTGCAGCGGTGCAATTGCAGCTAAACGGGATTTTAGCCGGTGTACTGGCTCAAGATCAGGAGCTGGATAGTCTCTATAAAAAGCAGCTACAAGCTGTGGCAAAAGTAGGTGATCTGTTTATTACATTTTCACCTATCGGCAATGAAGAAAGTGTGTTACAAGCCATTCATAGTGCAAAAAATCACGGCTTAGATTTAGATATTATTGCCTTTACAGGCAGTCGAAATGACCATACACTCGGTTTGTTAGATGAAAGTGATATTGAAATTTCAGCCCCTTCCACCAATGAATTAAGGGTAATTGAAAGTCATCATTTTTATGTGAATTTATTGGGTGAACTTATTGACCATTTACTTTTCTCGTAAGGAGATATTATGAATAAATTAGTAAAACATCTTTTAAAAGGCAGCTTGTTGACGTTAGGCTTTATTTCTTTACAAGGTTGTATTACCACAGCAGTTGTAACCTCTGCGGCAGTGGCAACTAAAGTCGCAACAGATCCTCGTTCAACCGGTACACAAGTAGATGATGAAATCTTAGAAGAAAAAGTAGCGTATAACATCAATAAGGATGAACAAATTAAACAAGAAGCCCGAATTAACGTGGTGGCTTATAATGGCAAAGTGTTGCTTATTGGACAAGCACCAAGTTTTGATGTAGTAGAGAATGCGAAAAATTTAGCCGCAGGAGCTGAAGGCGTAACTGAAATTTATAATGAGATTCGCCAAGGAGAGAAAATTGGTTTTGGTCAGGTTACGAAAGACAGTTGGATTACAACACAAGTTAAATCTAAACTCTTGGTAAATGGCGAAGTAAAGGCGACAGAAATTAAAGTGGTGACTGAAAACAGCGAAGTTTTTTTAATGGGGAAAGTTAGCCAAACTCAAGCTGATGCCGCAGCAGAAGCTGCTCGTAATGTCAGCGGTGTTACTAAAGTGGTGAAAGTTTTTAGCTACGCTCAGTAACAAAAAACGGGTTAGTTTTCTTAACCCGTTTTTTTTTGCAAAAAATTCTCCATTTTTGACCGCTTGTTAGCAGCAAAAATGATGAATTAATTTAGTCAGTAGCGTTTTAGTTGGCTCAATATATTTCAGCTCTAAAAATTCATCAGGCTGGTGAGCCTGTTCAATGGAGCCGGGGCCGAGTACTAAAGTGGGGCAGAGCTGCTGAATAAATGGCGCTTCGGTGCAGTAGTTGACAGCATCGCATTTCTCACCTAGTAATTTTTCTACCACTTGCACAATTTGGGCGGAGTGTTCACACTCATAGCCGGGAATGCCGTCGTGAAGATGGCGGATTTCCACCAAATCGCCATATTGTTCCAGCATAGGTTTTAAATGCTCGTGCACCATAGTGTATAAATCTTCCACCGCCATATTTGGCAACGGCCGCATATCAAATTGTAACTCACAGCAAGCGCAAATACGGTTGATCGCATCACCGCCCTGAATATTGCCAAAATTCATTGTGGGGTGAGTCACTTGGAACAGTGGATTATGGTATTTTTGGCGGAGTTCATCCCGCATTTTCATCAAATAGCCAATCGACTCGTGCATTAATTCAATCGCATTAATGCCTTTGCTTGGGTCGCTCGAATGTCCGCTTTTGCCGGTAATTCTTACTGCTTCGCCTACATGGCCTTTATGAGCACGAATCGGCTTAAGAGATGTCGGCTCACCGATAATGGCACAATCCGGACGAATGTGAGTGTGCTGAGCAAAAGTTTTCGCCCCCAGCATGGTGGTTTCTTCATCAGCGGTAGCAAGAATACGAATCGGCTTTTTAATTTGCGATAAATCCAGTTGGCTAATCACATCTACCACAAAGGCAAAAAAGCCTTTCATATCAGCGGTGCCTAAGCCGTATAATTTGCCCTCTTTTTCGGTAAGCCTAAATGGATTAAACGTCCATTTTCCGTCATCAAACGGCACGGTGTCGGTGTGTCCGGCAAGCAATAATCCCCCTTCGCCTTCGCCGAAGGTTGCCAATAAATTATATTTATTGCGGCTACCTTCCACCGCCAGAATCTCAGTTTTAAAGCCGAAATCGGCAAGCCAAGTGGCAAGCAATTCAATAAGAGAACGATTGGATAAATCTTCTTCCGCAATCAGACTTGAGATGGTTGGTAGCTCAATCAGTTGAGTGTAGCGTTGAATAAAGGGAATGTTGCGTTTCATTGTTTTTCCTGTTTAGGGTAATTTTCTTAAACGTTTAATAATGGCAAATCCGGCAAGAATTTCCCAAACCATAATAGTATAAATGCCGGTCCGCTCAATTAATGGGCTGAAAATAGTCGGTAGTAGTAATGTGACTAAAATACAGGCAAAACCGATAACGCCTGCGGTAATACTAAAGCGTTTGAAAAATTTCATTGAGGGGTGGTAAATATCCAAACCTGCAATCAACAGCGTGAGGTTGCCGATTAAAAAAGTAATGCTTGCGCCTAAGTTGTAAATGCCAAATTCGCCCCGCATGGTCGGTTGAATGCCGGCAATCAAAGAGCAGCCAATCGCAAAACAAAGTGATAATAGCAAGCCAATTACTCGCAATTTATTGTGTGTAATATGCGTAATGCCGATTGCATAAATAAAGAAAAAAACGACTGCTTGTATAATAAACATTGAGCTCATCACAATCGAAAGCGGAGACAATTGGCTGGCTTTGCCATCAATTATCGTACCAACAGGCACCATTAATTCTAAGGTGCTGTGGTGGAAATAGCTGGTGAGCGATCTTTCGCTAAATAAAATGGTAAAGTGTTCTGCCACTAAATAAAACAGCCCGCTAAAGCTGGAAATAATGGCGATAATAAAAATGAAAAACGCACAGCTTTTGCGTACGCAAGGGTGCATTAAAATCGGGTAAAATTTCACCCCAAATGAACCGCTTGTAAAATAGTTCTCAACTGTTTTGGAAATTTGAATCAGCTTTTGAACAAGGTGTTTAATCCATTCTGTTTTCATATTACTCTATCATGATTTGCAATTTGCCTTCGTAATTTGACCACTTCTTACATCAAATACGTCCATTCCAGCATTAAGGGCTGCTTGTATGCCTAAGTCTGCATCTTCAAAGACTAAGCAATATTGCGGTAGAACATTTAATTTTTCCGCACATTTTAAAAAGGTTTCAGGATGAGGCTTGTGATTTGTTACCTCATCTGCATTTACAATCACGGACACATAACGACTGAGCTGGAATTTTTCGTCTAATAATTCCACCATCGCTTTGTGTGAACCGGTGCCGATTGCCATCGGTTTTTTGCCTAAATTGGCTTTAACAATTTCGAATGTGGGTAAAAGAGTAGCATTTTCTAAAATCATTTTCATACCCAATTCACGTTTCATTTGTACCACTTGCTCTAAATAATGTTCAGGCATATTGGCTTGCTTCATCATTTCACGCGCGATCACAAAGGTAGTTGATCCACTTAGTTCATACATTGCTTGAGGATTCATCGGATAGCCTAGGGTTTCTCCTACTTTTTCCCATGCTTTAGCGTGGCTTGGCATGGTGTCGATTAAAGTTCCGTCCATATCGAAAATTAATGCTTGATATTGGTCGATAATATGTTGTTCTAACATGGCTTTCCTTTCTAAATTCTGGCTTTAATACCGCCAAATTCCTCGATGATTTTGCTTGTAAAGGCGCTGAGTTCTTCGGTCATCAGCAAGAAATCGGCATCAAAGCGTTGGGCGATATCTTCTTTTAAAATATCATCGTTTTTTTCACGCACTTCATCGGCAAATTTCAAGCGGGATAAGGTAGCATCTTCATTGAGTACGCAAGAAAAATGGGCTTCCCAATCAATTGCAAGTTTTGTGATAAATTTACCCGCTTGTAAATGTTGGACAATTTCTTCTGACTCTAAATCTTGGCGTTTGCAGCGAATGACACTGTCGGTATCAAAGGATTTGAGCTCTGCTTCTTCCAATAAGTTCAGCCAGCTTGGTGTATGTCCTTTAGCTACCCAGTTAGTCATCACTTCTGCCGGTGGTAGGGCAAAAGAAATCGGGACGACCGGCAATGAACCTAAGGTTTTACGCAATAGGGCAAGCGTATCTTCCGCCCGTTTGCTAGAGGCTGCGTCCACGTACACCAATTGGCTTTCCAAATCTAACCAAATGGCAGTGAATTGATGCTTGCTGAATGCTCGTGGCAATAATACCGAAACTGCTTGATCTTTTATTGCTTGTTTTTCGGTTTTCTTTAATTTACGGGCTTCTTTTTCTTCCAGCTCGGCAATGCGTTTTTCTGTTTCTGCTTTGATGATGTTGGCTGGCAATAATTTATCTTCTTTATGTGAAATCAATAAGAATTGTTTACCTTGTGAAAAATGCAATAAATCTGAACCTACAAGCGGGCAAGACCAACCGAATTTGCTCATATCGTGTTCGGAGCATGGCGTGAATTTCGTTTCTTGCAATAAGGCTTCCAAGGCATTATTTTCAAGTGAAAGCTCGCTGGTTAATTTATAGATCATAACATTTTTAAACCAAATCATTTTTGCATATCCTTTCCAAGGTGTAGAATGGGTGTAAAATACCGCTATTCTAGCAGACCCCAAACCGACACAGTAGAGAATTTGTTGATGAATGATAAAAAACTTGCCTTTATCGGCACCGGCAATATGGCGTATGCCATTATTCAAGGCTTATTGAAAAGCGGCTATCCTGCCACCCAAATGATAGCGTGCAATAAAAGTAATTTAGCCCGCCGTGAGGCATTACAAGCGGTCGGAATTGCCACACATTTTGCAAATATTGAGGCGGTTAAGCAGGCTGATGTGGTGGTGTTGGCAGTTAAACCGCAGATGATGGCGGAAGTTTGTGCTGAATTTGCCGAGGTGGATTTTTCCGAGAAATGGGTAATTTCCGTTGCTGCCGGAATTTCGGTGGAACGTTTGGAAGCATTGTTGCCTACGGCGAAAAATATTATCCGTACTATGCCGAATACACCTTCGCTTATCGGTGAGGGAATGACAGGCTTATTTGCGAAAAAATCGGTAAATTCGACCGCTTGTGAGTTTGCTGAAAGCTTGATGTCCGCGGTCGGTAAATGTTATTGGGTAGAATCGGAAGATAAAATCAACCAAATCATTGCGATTACCGGCTCAAGCCCGGCATATTTTTTCCGCTTTATGGAAGCAATGCAGCAAAGTGCAATGCAAATGGGCTTTAGTGAGCAAGATGCCAGACTTCTCGTGCAATCTGCAGCTCTCGGGGCGGCAAAATTAGTGGTGGAAAATCTGGAAACGCCACTGGCTACTTTACGCGAAAATGTGACCTCAAAAGGTGGCACAACGGCTAAAGCCCTTGAGGTGTTTGAGCAGGCTAATTTACAAGAGACAGTGGATAAAGCGATGTGGGCGGCAATTCACCGAGCGGAAGAAATGGAGCAATCGCTATGATGGTTTCACCTTTTAAGTGGACGGCATTTAACTATTTTGGCTATTTTTGTGCCTACGGTGTGCTGATTCCTTTCCTGCCGGTGTGGTTAAAACATCACGGTTATTCCACCGAAACTATCGGCTTATTGGCTGCAATTGGGTATTTATTCCGCTTTTGTGGCAGCATGCTTGCCTCACAACGTGTGAAGCAGGTAGGGCAATTGATTCCCACTGCTCGTTATTTGACATGGTTTAATCTTTTGGCTGCCTTGTTATTGGCCTTTTCCGGGGAAAATTTTTGGTTACTTTTCCCTGTATTAATGCTGTTTCAGATTTTTAATTCGGGCGCTATGCCGATTGCAGACAGTATTGCCTCTATTTGGCAGCGCCAGATCGGTCTAGATTATGGCAAGGCAAGATTATTTGGCTCTATTGCTTTTGTGGTTGGATCGCTATCTGCAGGGTACTTGATTGGAGTATTCGGGCAAGATGTGGTGGTTTGGGTAATTATTGGCTTTTTGGCTTTGTTGGGGCTTGGGCAATTAGCTTCGCCTACAGTCGGTTTTGAGGCAAAAACGGCTACAGCGACAGGTTCAAGCATTACCTATCTTCAATTATTAAGAGAGCCGGAAACTTTAAGAGTGATGATAGCCGTTTCCCTGATTTCAGCTTCGCATGCGGCTTATTACACCTATAGCACTATCCATTGGTCTAACGCCGGTATTTCAACGCAAATGACAAGCTTGCTTTGGGGCTTAGCGGTTGCGGCAGAAATTTTGTTCTTTTTAGTCTGTAAGCGGTTGTTTAAATCGTGGAAAATTAGCCATTTAATGATTTTATCTGCTGTGTTTGCCATTATCCGTTGGGCAACGATGGCAAGTACGACGGCAATTTTGCCGATAATGATGGCACAAATCTTACATTCGGTAACTTTTGGGGCTTCACATATTGCAGTAATTCGCTATATTTCTATGCAATCGGCAGAGCGAGTGACTAAGTTGCAAGGGCTTTATTTTGGCTTGGCAAGCTGTGCGGTAATGGCGGTGTTTACCTTTGTAGCGGGGATCTTATACCAAAGTTCTCCAAGTTTGACTTTCTACTTAATGGCAGCTTTTGTGGTGCCGGCAATTTTTATTATGCCGAAGAAATTTGAAGTACAAATTACAAGATAAAGAATACAAAAATGCCGACATTACGTCGGCATTTGTCAAAATAACTCGTTGAAAATTAGATTGTTTTCACGTTGATTGCTGATGCGCCACGTTCTGAATCTTGGATTTCGAATTGAACTTTTGCACCATCTTCTAATGTACGGTAACCACCGTTTGCTTCAATTGCAGAGAAGTGAACGAATACGTCTTTTCCGCCTTGATCAGGGGTAATAAAACCAAAACCTTTAGTTGAGTTGAACCATTTTACGGTACCGGTAACTGCTGACATAACATTTTCCTTATATAAATGTAAAAAGTGATAAAAATAGCTAAACGGGATATTACAGGCGTATCTATCAATCACTTGCCTTGAGGAAAATAACTAACAAGATTCAACTATTAATTAACGCACGAACAGCTTGTGCCATTACAACACTTATTCATTTTTTACGCAAACAATTTTTATACATTTATGAACATTAAGGCAAAAAAACAGTCTATCGTTTTTGTAAAACGAATATGCGATTTATATGGACGAAGCCTTATAAATCAAATATAGTATCCAGTTAGATTTAACTTTATCTAACGTTTAAATTTTATTTAATTGATTAAATGGAACTATTATGTCAGAACAACTTATGTCGGAACAATCTATGTCAGAGCAACAAAAAGTAGAACAAACACAGAATAAAACCAACCCAACTACAAAAGAAGTAATCGCTTATTTATCAGAAAAATTCCCACTTTGTTTTAGCCTTGAAGGTGAGGTGAAACCCTTAAAAATCGGGCTTTTCCAAGAGTTGGCGGAAGCTTTGGCAGGGGATGAAACAGTAAGTAAAACCTTATTACGTCAAGTATTACGCAATTACACCAATTCTTGGCGTTATTTAGCGGCTTGTCAACCCAATGTCGCGCGTGTGGGTTTACAAGGCGAAGAAGCCGGAGTGGTAACAGAGCAAGAAGCTGCACACGCTTCAGAAACTTTAGCGGCAGCTAAAGCTGCAGTGGCTGAACGTAAGGCTCAAGAACGTAAAGCACAGCGTAAAGAGTACTTTAAGCAAAAAGCCCGTGAAGAAAATGCGAAAAAACGTACAGATATAAAAGCGAAAAAAGCAGCATCGGATAATTTACCAAAAGCATCAGATGAAAGTTTAGCGGCTTTGGCAAGTAAATTTGGCCGTAACTAATCCTCTTGCTGAGTTTTTTGGGCTATTTTACTGTTTCACAAGCGGTTGATTATTTGTAAAAAATTGCAAATTTATGACCGCTTGCACATTTGGAAAAGAATATGAAATTAAAAGAATTGAATAAAATTGTTGCACTTGGCTTGGGCTTTTTTATCGGTACTGTTTGGGCTGTTCAGCCGGATATTAAAGAGAGTGCGATTATTATTCCAAAACCTAATGAACAACATAGCTTATCAACAAAGCGTGTTACCGCTCGTTTAACGCAGTCTCATTATCATAAATTCCAATTAAATGATGAGTTTGCGGGCAAAATTTTTAACCGTTATATTGATTGGCTTGACCCGACACACACTACTTTTCTTAAATCGGATATTGAGGAAATGCGTGTGAAATATGCATCTACCTTAGATGACGATTTATATGCAGGTAAATTAGATGCGGCATTTTCTATGTATGAATTAATGTCTAAACGTCGTTATGAGCGTTATCGCTATGCATTATCGTTACTGGATAAAGAGCCGGATCTTAAAAGTGCCGATCAAATTGAGATCGATCGTGAAAAAGCCCCTTTCCCGACAACAGAACAAGAAGCAAATATGTTGTGGGAACAGCGTGTTAAAAATGACATTATCAATTTATATCTGAAAGATAAAAAATGGCCTGAGATTAAGAAAACATTGATTAAACGTTATAACTTCGCCATTAAACGTTTAACACAGTCGAAAGCGGACGATATTTTACAAACTTATTTAAATTCGTTCTCGCGTGAAATTGACCCACATACCAGCTATTTATCGCCTCGTGCGGCAAAAGCTTTCCAAGAGAGTATGAACCTTTCATTAGAAGGGATTGGAGCGACTCTTTCACAAGAGGATGATGTTACAACGATTAAATCTTTAGTTCCCGGTGCACCCGCTTCTAACAGTAAGAAACTTGCTGTTGGCGATAAGATTGTCGGGGTTGGTCAAGGTGATAAAGGCGAAATCGAAGATGTTATCGGTTGGCGTTTAGATGATGTAGTCGATAAAATCAAAGGTAAAAAAGGGACAAAAGTTCGCTTAGAAATTGAGCCGGCAAAAGGCGGTAAAGCGAAAATTATTACTCTTGTACGTGATAAAGTCCGTATTGAAGATAGTGCGGCTAAATTGACTGTTGAAAAAGTAGAAGGTAAGAATGTAGGAGTGATTAAGATCCCAACGTTCTATATCGGCTTAACTGCAGATGTTCGTAAGCTCTTAACCGAAATGGATAAGAAAAACGTTGAAGGGGTAATTATTGACTTACGTGAAAATGGCGGTGGTTCACTAACGGAAGTGATTGAGTTAACCGGCTTATTTATTAAAGACGGTCCGGTAGTTCAAGTGCAAGATGCCTTTAATCGTATTAAAGTCCATGAAGATCCGGAATCTAAAACAGTATATGACGGTAAAGTGATGGTGATGATTAATCGCCATAGTGCTTCAGCCTCTGAAATTTTTGCCGCTGCAATGCAAGATTACAACCGTGCTATCATCGTGGGACAGCAAACCTTTGGTAAAGGAACGGTGCAACAGAGCCGCTCACTGAACTTTGTGTATGACTTAGATCAGGAACCGCTCGGTTTTATTCAATATACGATCCAAAAATTCTATCGTATTAACGGTGGCAGTACCCAATTAAAAGGGGTGGATGCGGATATTAAATTCCCTGAAATTATCAATGCAGAGAAAACAGGCGAAAGCTTTGAAGATAATGCTTTACCTTGGGATAAAGTACCGGCTGCAACTTATAAAGAGACGGGTAATGCAAGAAGTGCGGTCTCTGCTTTGACAGCGAAGCACGAAGAGCGTATTGCGAAACATCCTGAATTTATCGTGTTAAATGAAAATATTGCTATTCGAAAAGATCGTGATGAGCGTAAGTTTTTATCATTAAACTTAGCGGAGCGTTTGAAAGAAAACAAAGCTGATGATGATAAACGCTTAAAAGATATCAATGCCCGTTTTGCTCGTGAAGGGAAGAAAGCATTAAAAGATATTGATGATTTGCCAAAAGATTATGAAGCGCCGGATTTCTTCTTAAAAGAAGCTGTGCAGATGATGGTAGATTGGTCAGAAATTGCTAAAAAGTCATAAATGTGTTTATAATATAAACATTACATGCCGCTTAGGTAACTAAGCGGTCTATTTTTTGGAAAAATTTGCAATGAAGGATAAACGGATGACTAAGGTGAAAGCCTTTAAATTATTACCTATGATGCTTGCATTTTCGAGCTTTGCAGTTGCTCAGACAACCGCTCCGGCAGAAGCAGCTCCTGTTGTTCAAGATACAATCTTACCGCAGTTGAGTTTTGCAGCCCAGCAAGCTCGAGCAGCGGAATTAATGAAGCAAGCAGATTATGCATTACAGCAAGAACAAATTCGTCAAGAAGAAGCAAGAAAATTTGCTGAGGCTGAAGCTAAAATTAAGCAAGAAATTGGTAATAATGTGTTATTGCTTAGTCAGGCTACGACTAAAGTGTATTTAGACAGCCAGTTTTCTAAGATGTGGAATGATAAAACTGCGGAAAAAGTGTTCTTAAAAGAGTATGCTTTGCTGGCAGCAAGTGGGGTATCATCGAAATCAGCCAAAGCATTGCAGCAGATTTTAAGTCAGCCGGAAGGATTAGGACGTGATATTCTCTTAACAGACGGTTTTTTAGACTATCTATTTTATAGTAAAAATGTATTTAAAAATGCTAATAATTGGTTATATAGCCTAGGTAGCTATAGCCCAAAGGCGCCGTCATCTGAGCAAATTGATAAATGGGTAAATGCGGTAAGAGAGGGTGAGTCGGGTCAATTTGTGTCTAATCTTGTGCCGAGAAACCATCTATATCGTGATACTACAGAAAGAGTGCTTGCCATGGCAGGTGGTTTTGCGAAAAAAGGAAAAATCAGTGGGGAAACCGCTCAGGGAACGTCATTTTATAAATTGGCGTTAAATGCACAGCGTTTACGTATTATCCCGAATTTCAATAACGGCATTTTCGTTAATATTCCAAGCTATCAATTATATTATTTCCGTGATGGTGCTTTAGCTTTACAATCTAAGGTGATTGTTGGACGTAATGAGCGTCGTACCCCGGTGATGTACAGCAAATTGAGTAATGTGGTCGTTAACCCGCCTTGGAATGTACCAACCAGTATTATGACTAAAGATATTGTGCCGAAGCTGGCCCGTGATCCGGGGTATGCTGATCGCGTCAGTCTAGAAATTCTGGATGGTAACGGTAATAAAATTAATGCTCGTAGCGTTAATTGGTCTCAATATATCAATGCAAAAAGTACACCATACCGCATTCGTCAGAAAGCAGGTGATGACAGTGCTTTAGGGCGTTATAAATTCAATATGCCAAGTTCTGATGCGATTTATTTACATGATACTCCAAATCATGGCTTATTCGGAAAAACTGACCGTGCTTTAAGCTCTGGCTGCGTACGTGTGGCAAAATCAGATGAGTTAGCCTCTATTCTACTAAAAGAAGCAGGTTGGAGTGTAGATAAGAAAAACAAAGTATTAGAGAGTAAAAAAACCACTTCAGCACAAATCCAATCAGATAACCCTGTTTATCTATATTATGTTACTGCTTGGGTTGAAGGTGGAAAGGTGCAAACCTTACCGGATATTTATAACTTTGACGCAAAAATTCCGCAAACTTCAATTAATTGGAATAAAGTGAGAAGTTTGATTTAATTAGGATTGTTAAATTTTGTGGGTTCCAAGAAGAATTTTAATCTTCTTGGAACTTTTTAGACTTGGAAGTTACCTATAACTTATGACTTAAATTTTTATTTTCCTACTTTTTATGGTTTATAGAAAATGGTTAACAATTGAGCTATTTTCTATAAATCAGTAGCTAACCTATGAGGTAAAAATGAAACAAATTGATGTTCAACGCCGTAAGTGGTTATCACTCGGTGGACTTGTTTTAGGGGCTAGCCTTCTGCCGGGTCAAGTGATGGCAGCGCTTTCTACACCAGCCCCTGTTGCATTGCGTTTTCGCAATATTAATACAGGTGATACCTATACAGCCAAATTTGGTGTGGGTGGACTCAACAAAACTGATCTCGGGCACTTAAATTACTTAATGCGAGATCGCCATATCAACCAAGTAAAAGCAATTGATCCAAGATTATTTGTTAAATTGAATCAGCTCCAACGCCGTTTAGGTTTTCATAATGCCGAAATTCTCGTCTTAAGCGGTTATCGTTCGGCACAAACTAATGCCAGAATGCGTATGAGAAGCCGTGGTGTAGCAAGTCATAGTTACCATATTCGCGGGCAGGCAGTGGACTTCCAAGTGTCAGGTGTACCACTAAATAAGGTTAGACAAGCAGCAGAAAGCTTAAATAACGGTGGAGTAGGCTATTATCCACGTAGCAATTTTGTTCACGTAGATACTGGCCCGGTACGTACATGGCGAGGCTAACAAGCGGTTATATTTGATGTTTAATTTGCAAATTATTCCAGTCAGTCCTTTTCAACAAAACTGTACTGTTGTATGGGACGAAAACAACAATGCAGCAATTATTGATGCCGGTGATGATGCTGAACGTATCATTCAATTTGTAGAATCTCAAAATTTAAAAGTGCAAAAATTATTGATTACCCATGCGCATTTAGATCATATTATGGCGGTGGAGAAGGTAAAAAATCACTTTGATGTTGAGGTTTTTGGTTCAAATATTGCAGATAAACCGTTATTTGAGCGTTTGCCGGAAATGTGCCAGCAGTTTGGATTAGCTCCTGTTGAAGCCTGTTTGCCCGATTACTGGTTGGGAGAAGGCGATATAGTTGAAGTTGGAAATCTAAAATATCAAATTCGCCACTTACCCGGCCACGCACCAGGACATATCGGCTTTTTTGATTTTGAGAATAAAATTGCTTTTAGTGGTGATGTATTATTTCAAAACAGTATTGGGAGAACAGATCTTTATATGGGCAGTCATGCTCAATTATTGGAGACTATCCGAACCAAAATGTTTGATCTAGAAGATGACTTTATTATTGTGCCGGGACATGGTTCACATACCACCATTGGGCGTGAAAAACAAAGTAATCCGTTTTTGAAATAATAAAAAGCAGATCGTTGGACGATCTGCTTTTTTGCTATCTACTCCCGCGTAAATAGAGACGGTAACTGATAGATTCTGGGGTGGGCTTGATTAAGGTGACAAACTGTGTCTGCTTGGGTTGCAACCATAAATATTGCCAAGGAGTGCTATCTGTATTGCTAAATGATTGTGTCACACCATCTTTATCATACCAAAAAAGTTTGTAAGCGATATTAAGCGGAAATTCGGTCAAATTTGTCGTGGCAAATCGTTTATCATCAGTTTCTAATTTAATGTGGTCTGCAATATTCGCTTCGATATTTACAATAGGGCTTGCGCTTTTGGGTAAATAGCTGACAGGTTTACCGGTACAAGCGGTCAAAAACAGCGAAAAAATTGCAACAATGGAAAGCGATTTCATCATATTATTTAGTCACTAAAGGGCCTAATTTTTGTCCACCAAGTAAGTGCATATGGATATGGAACACTTCTTGTCCGCCGTTTTTATTGCAGTTCATTACCAATCGATATCCGTCTTTTGCAATACCTTCTTCTTTAGCCAATTTTGCTGCAACGGTAAATAGCCGACCAAGCGCTAATTCATCTTCAGCCGTTATATGGTTTACTGTTGGAATAAATTTATTCGGAATAATTAAAATATGTGTTGGTGCTTGTGGAGCAATATCGCGAAATGCAGTTACCAATTCATCTTGATAGACGATATTTGCCGGAATTTCTTTATTGATAATTTTAGTAAAAATGGTTTCTTGATATTCTTGAGGCATAGTATGTTCCTTTTAGTCTAAATTAAGCACTTTTCTAACCGGCGCAAAGCTTTTACGGTGATAAGGCGTTGCACCAAATTCTACTAATTTTTCAAAATGCAGCTTGGTTGGGTACCCTTTATGTTGAGCAAAGCCATATTCGGGGTGAAGCTGGTCAAGCTGAGCCATTTCTTGATCGCGGGCAACTTTCGCTAAAATCGAAGCAGCACTGATTTCTGCTACCAAACTATCGCCTTTTACTACCGCTTGAGCAGGCATTACTAGTTTGGGGATGCGGTTGCCATCCACCAACACAAAATCAGGCTGAATATGCAATCCAGCTACCGCTCTCTGCATTGCCAACATTGTAGCATGTAAAATATTGAGTGTATCAATTTCAGTCGGTTCTGCACGTCCAAGTGACCAACTTAATGCTTTAGCTTTGATTTCTTCAGCTAGGGCAATACGCTTTTTTTCAGAGAGCTTTTTAGAATCAGCTAAACCTTCAATCGGATTATTTGGATCTAAAATCACCGCAGCTGTAACGACGGCCCCGACTAAAGGGCCACGACCGACTTCATCAACACCGGCAATTAGTTTGGCGTCAGGATATAAAAATTCATTCATGTTATAAATCTTCCGTTCTAAAATGACGTTGGCTTTTACTTTCAGCCCGGCTTTCAATTAGACGATGGTAATTTTCAAAGCGAATTGCAGAAATTTCACCATTTTCGACCGCTTGTCTTAATGCACAACCTGGGTCGGCTTTGTGTTTGCAATCACGGAATTTGCAGGTGCCTAGCACAGATTGAAATTCGCGATAGCCTAAGGTAATTTGCTCGGGTTCTAAATGCCATAGGCCAAACTCACGTATTCCCGGTGAGTCAATTAAGTTACCGCCTTGCGGTAAATGATAGAGACGTGAGGCAGTGGTAGTGTGTTGCCCTAAGCCAGATACATCGCTTACTGAACCGGTTAACGCATTAACTTCAGGTATTAGTTGATTGATCAGGCTTGATTTGCCGACACCGGATTGTCCGACAAAAATAGAGGTACCTTTGGCTAAATATTGATGTAAGGCATCCATATTTTCACCGGTATCGGCAGATAAACACAGTGTTTTATAGCCAATTTCCTCGTAAATTTTTAATTGTTCTTGAACCGTTTTTCTCTCTGACTCATTTAATAAATCAATTTTATTTAGCACAATGAGGGCTGGAATATTTGCAGTTTCGCAAATCACTAAATAGCGATCGATAATATTCAATGAAAGTGTAGGTAGCACGGCAGACACAATAATAATTTGGTCAATATTTGATGCCATTACTTTAATGCCATCATAATAATCTGGGCGAGTGAGCTCATTTTTACGCGGGAATACTGCTTCGATCACACCACTTATACCTTGTAATTGCTCGCTACCCTTACGCCAAGAGACAATATCGCCAACTACTACATTTTTTAAGGTCCGACGTAGATTGCAGCGGAAGATTTCTCCCTGCTCGGTTTCAACATCAGCATGTTTGGCATGTCGGGTAACGACAATACCTTGCTGGATTTCACCTAACATATCATCTTGCCATTCAGCTTCTTTTTTATTGATACGTTTGTGATGATTCGATTGAATTCTGCGTTGTTGGTTATGGGTTAGTCTTCGTTTACTCAAGGGAATTCTCAGTCTTTTAATATCAAGGTTTATAGATTAGCATACTATAAAACACCCCTCTATAATAGTCTAAATTCATAGAATAAAAGGGAATAAGGGCTAGAATAAAAATAATGAATAAGATAGAATTATACCTAAATGTTTGAGAGGCTATGATAGCTAGAAAAAAACCGCCCAAAGTGGGCGGTTATAAACCAATACGGTTCAAAATATACAGGAAGTGAAACGAGTAACGTTAGTTACTCTAGTCTAGTTTCCTAGACCAATATGCAAACACAACATCATACTTAAAATTTAGGAGTAGAAATATCTTCTACGACTATCCATCTAAGTATGGGCGTAATTTTATAGCCTCTTATGTAACGTATCAAACGAAATTTTTTAATTTAAACTATCAGAAAAAATAATGGTTGTACCTTTATTGGCAATCATCATCAATTGAAACTATATGAATATAAAACTCCCACCATTAAATGCATTAAAAGCATTCGAATCGGCTGCTCGTCATTTGAATTTCACTAAAGCCGCAGAAGATTTATTTGTAACACAAGCAGCTGTAAGCCATCAAATTAAATTATTGGAAGATTTTCTCGGTGTTTCTTTATTTCATCGTCGTAATCGTTTGTTGGAACTAACTGAGTTGGGTGCTCAGTATTTTTATGAAGTGCAGCCCCTATTGGAACAAATTGCGTTAGCAACCGATAAGATTCGCCAGCAAAGTTGCCGTCAGATCTTAACTATTAGTGTTCCCCAAACGTTTGGTATGCATTGGCTAGTCCCTCGTTTGGCAGATTTTCATGAGAAATACCCTGAAATTGAAGTTAGAATTAAAGGCGTTGATCATGATGAAGGATTATTAGGTAAAGAAATTGATGTTGCTATTTATTATGGCAGTGGAGACTGGAGCGATCTAGAGTCTATTCGTTTAACGGAATCTCGTATTGTGATTTTAGCTTCACCGGAATATTTAGCACAGAATAGAATAACTAGTGCGGAAGATCTCGTGGATAAAACTTTACTCCATTCATCAACTTATAATAAATGGAAAAGTATGGTGGAGCATTTAAATATTCAAGACAAAGTAGATGCTGAAACAGGTTCTATGTTTAGCCATACCTTTATGGTGTTACAAGCAGCGATGCATCAACAAGGTGTGGCAATTGCCAATCAAGTTCTGGCTCAGCATGAAATTGAGAAAGGTACATTAATTGAGCCTTTTCCTACCACATTATTTGATGAAAAGTCATTTTATGTTGTCTATTCTCCTCAATCATCACAGGTGCCGAAAGTGCAATGTTTTGTTGAGTGGATTCAGCAGAAAATGAAAGAGTGCTGTGGTTAATTGCCTATTTATTGAGTTATCAAGCGGTTAAATTTTAGTGATTTTTTACTCATTGCTCGCTCATCCAGAGCCGTTTGTAAAGCTGACATTCAAATGTAGATGTTTGTGCTAAAGAATACTGAAATCTAACCGCTTGTTTTATTAAAAGGAAGAGTATGAAATATCAATGGATATTATTTGATGCGGATGAAACCTTATTTTCGTTCAATTCGTATTTCGGGTTAAAATCGATGTTGGCTCGCTATCATATTGATTTTAGCGAGCAAGACTATCAGGAATTTCAGGCAATAAATAAGCCTTTATGGGTTGCTTACCAAAATAACGAAATCACAGCACAAGATATTCAAACTCGGCGATTTGCGAAATTATCTGAACAAACAGATGTAACGCCTTTCCAATTAAATCAAGAATTAATGGCGGAAATGGCGTGGGTGAGTAAACCTTTAGAAGGCGTTATTGAAACGCTCAATGCTTTGTACGGCAAAGTTAAAATGGGCATTATTACCAATGGTTTTACCGAGTTGCAACAAAAGCGGTTACTTAATACCCAAACCGAGCATTTTTTTGAAATCTTAGTAGTGTCCGAACAAATTGGCGCTGCAAAGCCAGATCGTCAGGTTTTTGATTATGCCTTTGCATTGATGGATGAATTTAACCGAACCAAAGTTTTAATGGTAGGTGATACTCTGGCATCCGATATTTTAGGTGGGAATAATTCGGGCATTGATACTTGTTGGCTAAATGTATCAAAAATAAAAAATGAGACACACATTAAGCCAACTTATGAGATTCATAACATTAAACAGATTATTGAGATTGTAGAAGGAAAATAATATGAAATTGCAACAGCTGCGCTATATCGTTGAAATTGTAAACCAAAATTTAAATATTACAGAAGCGGCGGAAGCGCTTTACACTTCACAGCCGGGAATAAGTAAACAAGTACGTTTGTTAGAGAGTGAGCTCGGTGTTAATATTTTTGAGCGTAACGGAAAGCACGTGAAATCATTAACCCCTGCAGGCGAGAAAATTGTAGCAATTGCCCGCGAGTTATTGGTGAAAACACAAAGTATCAGATCAGTTGCTGAAGAACACACTCGACCGAATAAAGGCGTGCTACGTATTGCGACTACAAACACACAAGCACGCTATATGTTGCCGGATGTGATTAATAAATTTAAGGTCCGTTATCCTGATGTGAGTTTGCATTTGCATCAAGGTTCACCTAATCAGATTCATGATGCTTTAATGGCAGGAGAAGTTGATTTAGCTATTACCACAGAAGCACAGTATTTATTCGAAGAGGCGATTTTATTACCATGTTATTGGTGGAATCGCTCAGTTATTGTAAGACCGGACCATCCGCTGGCAACTTTTGTGAACCAAAGTGAAGATTTGACTGTCGAAGAACTAGGTAAATACGATTTGATTACTTATACATTCGGCTTTACCGGTCAGTCAGATTTGGATCATGCTTTCAATAAAGACGGTATTTTACCGAATATTGTGTTTACCGCAACCGATGCAGATGTGATTAAAACCTATGTTAGATTAGGATTAGGCGTTGGTATTATGGCTTCTATGGCATATACAGAGTCAGATAAAGATTTGGTTGCAATTAAAGCAAGTCATTTATTTCAATCGAGTATGACTCAAATTGCGATTAAACGAGGAACCTTCCTTCGTAATTATATGTATGATTTTATTAATTATTTCTCACCACACTTAACTAGAGCACAGGTGGAGAAAGCAGAACAATTAAGAGATAAGAGTGCTATCTCAAGGTTGTTCGAGAGTATATCTTTAGAGGAGAAATAGATGAAAATTTGGCAGAAGCTCACAGTCTCTATTGTTACAATTTCTGGATTGATTTCGACTGCTTATGCAGACAGTTTTAAGATTAAATATAGCTCAAATTATTTAATGCCAGCTTATATTAATTTCAATAATGGAGGCGGGCAATATAATATTCAGGCTAAAATTAATGTGCCATTATATAACATTGTCTTTTCTGCGAAAGGAACGGAAAAAAACGGGCAGTTTAATATGTTGAGTTATAGAGATACTCGTAACGGCAAAACTTATGCGATGGCAGAGATAGATTCAAAAACAGTGAGATACGGAAAAGTAAAAGAACCGCTAAAACAGGAAGCTTTAACAATGCCGACTTATGATTTGTTTACCACTGCCTTCCAGCTGAGTTATTACGATAAATTACCTGCAAGCTTTCAAACGACTAACGGTAAAAAGCTTTATCCAACACCAAATGTGCAGTTACGTAAATCGCAAAGAGATGTAAAAGCCAGTGGTAAGAACTATAAGGAAATTACTTATAAATTCAGAACCAGTGATAACAAGGACATTACCGTCAAAAAATATGAGGGTGAAAAATTCCCTCGCTATATTGCCTATAGTCGTGATGGCGATAACTACGAGCTGACATTTGATAGTTTCGTTCAGTAAATATAGGAACAAGCGGTCTAATTTTGACTATATTTTGCAAAATTAACTATTTAAAAATAAAGGCAATATTTCTTTAAGAAATATTGCCTTTTTTACTACTTGTGGCATTGAGCCAAAATATCTAATTCTTTGTTATAAACGGAGAATGGAGTTTTCATATCCATCATGCTAATCACGGTATGGAAGAAATTATCGTGGGAATGTGCGTTATTTTTCGCATTATTTCGAACGCAATTTAAATCAAATGGCTCGTTTTTAATCCATTCTGGTGAAAACCACATAATCATAGGTACTTTGGTTTGGTAATCGGGAGCAATATTATATGGCGCACCGTGTAAATATAATCCGTTTTCACCTAACGATTCACCATGATCAGAGACATAGTATAACGCGCTTTCCCATGCTGGTTCTTGTTCTAAACGTTGAATAATTTTATCTAAGAACTGATCTAAATATACAATACCATTATCATAAGTATTTACTAATTCTTGATTAGAGCAGCGATTAATTTCGTTAGTATCACAGGTTGGTGTAAAGATTCTTTCTTTGTCGGTATAACGTTCATAATATGTTGGTCCATGGTTACCCATGGTATGTAATACCACCACTAAATCTTTGTCAACTCGACTTTCTTTTAAGGCTTTATCCAGCTCAGGTAATAAAATATTATCTAAACACTCTCCATCGCGGCAGTATTCCGGTAAATTTAATGTGAGCAGATCTTTATTTGGCACGCGTTCGCATACCCCTTTGCAATCGCTATTATTATTTAGCCATAAAATATCAATACCGGCACGTTGGAGAATATCCAATAAATTATCCTGTTTTGATGCTCTTATACCGTTATGGTCAGCTTGTGAAAAGCTGGAAAACATACAAGGAACTGAGACCGCAGTTGATGTGCCACAACTACTAGCGTGCGGGAAATTGATAATTTGCTCACCACGAGCTGCTAGTTTTGGTGTGGTTTGGCGTTCATAACCGTTCAATCCCCAGTTTTGTGCACGGGTTGTTTCACCGACTACCAAGATAGTAACGTGGCGGTGGTCATCCGGCTTAGCTTGTACCGCATCTAAGCCTAATTGTTGGTACGGGATGTTATTACGATAATCGTGGCGGATTTTTTTCACGGTTGAAGCAATAAAATTAGACGGTGTAATCAAATTCGGTAGATTTTTGTGATTACGAAAAAAAGAAGCATAATCCTGATAATAAAATTTACCAACCGCTAAGATTACAAAAGCAGAACCTAAAATGGATCCGAAGCGAAAGCCGATCTCTTTCCACCAAGGTTTATAATCAATTTTAACCAGTAAGTAGAGGAAAGATGGAATAATTCCTAAGCAAACAATCCAAGCAATATAAGAAAATGTCAGCATTCGTGAGCTTTCTGCAAAATTGGTTTGTAGCACATTATTTAGCATATCTACATCAAAATAGACATTAAAAAATAATGAGTTATAACTAATTGCTGCACTTAAAATCAGCAAGGTTGGAATAATAATTTTATGGATAATCGGCAAGGCGATGAGATTAAGAATAATGTTAAGTGCAAAGAAATAGACTAACGGAATTGTTAAAATAAAATAATCTTCAACACGGAACTGAAACGATTGTGCATTTAAAACTTCCCGATAAAAACCTAGATTTAAAGCAAACATAAAATAGGCAGAAACGAGAAAGAGCAAGGTGGTTGATGAGAGTGAAAATTTATTAAAAATACGCATAAATACCTCTATTGAGTTAATGGTACCTTCTTAGAGGTAAGTGAGAAGATAAAGTTCGAGGGAGAAAAGAAATTTTTGAGACTCTCATCTATTTTCTATATAGCAAAAAATTTAGATTTGATGTAAACTGTTTTCCCGTCCTGATAGTTTCTTTTTATAAAGCAAACGTTTATCTTATTTCCAATCCAATTAATCAGCAAAGGCAATAACAATGGCAACGAATTATATTTTCGTAACGGGCGGTGTTGTATCTTCTTTAGGTAAAGGTATTGCGGCAGCCTCTCTTGCATCTATTCTTGAAGCTCGTGGTTTAAATGTCACCATTATGAAGCTTGACCCTTATATCAATGTTGACCCAGGTACGATGAGCCCAACTCAGCACGGCGAAGTGTTTGTGACCGAAGACGGTGCGGAAACCGATTTAGACTTAGGTCACTATGAGCGTTTTATCCGTTCAAAAATGAGCAAAGCGAACAACTTTACCAGCGGTAAAATTTACTCTGAGGTACTGCGTAAAGAACGCCGTGGCGACTATTTAGGTGCAACCATTCAGGTCATCCCGCACATCACCAACGAAATCAAAGAACGTGTGATTGAAGGCGGTAAAGGCCGTGATGTGGCGATTGTTGAAGTCGGCGGTACAGTGGGCGATATTGAGTCGCTACCATTCTTAGAGGCCCTTCGTCAATTAGCGGTAGATGTAGGTCGTGAAAAAACCTTATTTATGCACTTAACCCTTGTGCCATATATTCCAACGGCGGGTGAAGTCAAAACTAAACCAACCCAGCATTCAGTAAAAGAGTTACTGTCTATTGGTATTCAGCCGGATGTGTTAATTTGCCGTTCAGATCGTGCCGTGCCGGAAAATGAGAAGAAAAAAATTGCCTTATTTTGTAACGTTCCGGAGCGTGCGGTGATTTCACTGAAAGATGTGGATTCAATTTACCGTATTCCTGAATTATTGAAATCACAAGGTTTAGATACCTTTGTTTGCGATCGTTTCCGTTTAGATTGCAAAGAAGCCGATCTTTCAGAGTGGGAGCAAGTATTATATCGTCAAGCAAACCCGACAGGCGAAGTGACTATTGGTATGGTAGGAAAATATGTTGAATTACCTGATGCCTATAAATCGGTAAATGAAGCGTTAAAACACGCAGGTTTAACTAACCGTTTGACAGTCAATATTAAATATATTGATTCGCAAGATATCGAAACAAAAGGCACTGATTTACTTGCAGGCTTAGATGGCATTTTAGTACCGGGCGGCTTTGGCTATCGTGGCGTTGAGGGTAAAATCCGTACTGCACAATATGCTCGTGAAAACAAAATTCCATATTTAGGCATTTGCTTAGGCATGCAAATCGCTTTAATTGAATATGCTCGTAATGTTGCAGGTTTAACAGTGGCTAACTCATCTGAATTTGATAAAGATTGTTCACAGCCTGTAATCGGTTTAATTACCGAGTGGCAAGATGCTGACGGCAATGTTGAAACCCGTAGCGATGAATCCGATTTAGGCGGCACAATGCGTTTAGGGGCTCAACAATGCCATTTAATCGAAGGTTCAAAAGCCCGTGAATTATATGGTTCGGAAACTATTGAAGAACGTCATCGTCACCGCTATGAGGTGAATAATAAACTACTTCCACAAATTGAAGCAGCCGGTTTGAAAGTGACCGGATTATCGGCCGATCGTAAATTGGTGGAAATTATCGAGGTACCAAACCATCCTTGGTTTGTGGCTGCACAGTTCCACCCTGAATTTACCTCAACCCCACGTGATGGTCATCCATTATTTGCCGGTTTTGTAAAAGCAGCGAAAGAACATCAGGATAGCCGTAAGGCCTAATTTCATTACTGCAAGCGGTTAATTTTGCAAGTTTTTTTGCAAATTTAACCGCTTGTTACTATCCATTATTCGTTAATTCAAACAGAGAGTTGAAACAAAAATGACTAATCAAACTATCAGTACACCTAAACAGGCTTTTGTTGGCTTACAAATGTTATTTGTTGCATTTGGCGCTTTGGTTTTAATGCCTTTAATTACAGGTTTAGATCCTAACACTGCACTTCTTACCGCCGGTATCGGCACCTTGCTTTTCCAACTTTGCACAAAAGGGCAAGTGCCTATTTTCCTCGCCTCTTCTTTTGCTTTTATTGCGCCAATTCAATATGGTGTTCAGCAATGGGGGATCCCTGTTACTATGGGCGGCTTGGTTTTTAGTGGTCTTGTCTATTTCTTGCTGAGTGCTTTAGTGAAATTAAAAGGGGCGAAAATTCTTGAGAAATTATTTCCGCCTGTGGTTGTTGGCCCCGTTATTATCATCATTGGTTTGGGGCTTGCACCTGTTGCGGTAGATATGGCGTTAGCGAAAGGCACGCAAATTGAACCGAATACGGCGTTAATTATTTCAATGGCAACCTTAATTACTACGTTAGTGGTGGCGGTATTTGCCAAGGGAATGATGAAGTTAGTACCGATTATGTTTGGGATTTTAGTCGGCTATATTCTGTCTTTAGTATATGGCATTATTGATTTTACTAAAGTAACTGAAGCTGCTTGGTTTAGCTTACCGAATATCTCAGCACCCGAATTTGAACTCGAGGCAATTTTGTACCTTTTGCCAATCGCTTTAGCTCCGGCAGTGGAGCACGTTGGTGGTATTATGGCAATTAGCTCAGTGACCGGAAAAGATTTTATGAACAAACCGGGCTTACATCGTACCTTATTAGGTGATGGTGTGGCAACTTCTGCTGCTGCATTCTTAGGTGGTCCACCAAATACCACTTATGCGGAGGTAACAGGTGCGGTAATGCTTACCAAAAACTTTAATCCACGTGTGATGACTTGGGCGGCTTGTTGGGCAATTGCGATTTCATTCTGCGGTAAAGTAGGTGCATTCTTACAAACCATCCCGGGTGTTGTGATGGGGGGGATTATGATGTTAGTGTTTGGTTCAATTGCGGCTGTGGGAATGAGTACCTTAATTCGTGCTAAGGTAGATATGGGACAAGCTCGTAACTTATGTATTGTATCTGTGGTGATGACTTTTGGTATCGGTGGTATGTTTATTAATGTGGGTGAATTCTCGTTAAAAGGCATTAGCCTTTGTGCAATTGCTGCCATCATTATGAACTTAGTATTGCCGCATGAGAAAAAAGAATCCGATTCTCAATAGAGTAGCGGCAGTTTTAGCCCACCTGATTTTATCTCTTTACTATGTAATAAAAATGGGAAGGTTTAACCTTCCCATTTTTCATTTTGCTATCTTAATAATAAGAGTGTTCACCATGTTGGTGCTCGGTAATATCCCTTACTCCTACCAACTCATCCGGGAACATCATAAGCAGCTGTTTTTCTATACCTTCTTTTAATGTTACATCAACCATTGAACAGCCATTGCAACCACCACCAAATTGAAGAACAGCATATTTGTCTTCTGTTACCTCGAGCAATGTTACTTTACCACCATGGCTGGCTAATTGAGGGTTTACTTGGGTTTGAATCACATAATCTAAACGCTCAATAAAAGGAGCATCATCTGCTACTTTACGCATTTTGGCGTTCGGGGCTTTTAAGGTAAGTTGAGAGCCCATTGGATCGGTAACATAATCAATTTCTGCCTCGTCTAAAAACGGTAAACTTACATCATCAACAAAAGCTGAGAAATTATTAAAAGTAAATTCAGTATCTGTCTCTTCCACGGCATTTGGTGGGCAATAAGACACGCCACATTCAGCATTTGGTGTTCCTGGATTTACTACAAAAATACGGATATTAGTTCCTTCTTCTTGCTGTTCTAATAATCGGGCAAAATGTGCTTGAGCCGGATCGGAAATTGAAATATGAATCGTTTGTTCTGTCATTTCGAGTAATCCTATTTTCAAAATATTCTATTAAATTTATCAACTATTTTACGCCTGAATTTTAAAATTGCCTAGCTAAAAAATAGGTGTAAATTTTTAACACAAAATGCAAAAAGTATTTTGAACGCTGGCGTATCTAGCAGCTCTTAGGAGGCGAACAAAATTGTTAGAATTTTGTGAGTAAGATTTAACCGCTTGTAGAAGAATTTGATTAACTATTTATGGTTATCTTTCATGCTGAGCTTAAGTGAAAATTGATTTATTTCAAATTTTAGAGAGGGAAAGTGTAAAAAAGTGGGGGTTCTTCTAGCCATAGAGGGCGATTTTTAGGTAAAATATGGCGATTATTTTTTAGTTAACCTTTTGTTACAAAAAATCGACAACAAAAGGGGAAAACAGATTTGAGAACTTAATGTGGCTTTTAAAAATAAGTGGGGGAATCATCGTTTATTTTTAGTTCAGGCTGCGGCTCAATAGAAGCGATTGCGTTATACGCAATCATATTTTTAACCCAAAAGAAAAGTAGTGCAAACAATATGATTACAATCAAAAAAGGCTTAGATCTTCCAATTTCGGGAAAACCTGAGCAAGTAATCCATAACGGTAATACCGTTACTGAAGTTGCTATGCTTGGTGAAGAATATGTGGGAATGCGTCCTTCAATGAAGGTGCGTGAAGGTGATGTGGTTAAGAAAGGTCAAGTTCTTTTTGAAGATAAAAAGAATCCGGGCGTTCTCTTTACTGCTCCTGCAAGCGGAACTGTTACGGTGATTAACCGTGGCGAAAAACGCGTTCTTCAATCCGTAGTAATTAAAGTTGAGGGTGATGAGCAAATTACCTTTGCTCGTTATGAAGCCGGTGAGCTTGTCTCACTAACTTCAGAGCAAGTAAAACAAAACTTAGTAGAATCAGGTCTATGGACTGCATTCCGTACTCGTCCATTTAGCAAAGTGCCTGCATTAGATGCAATTCCTTCGTCTATCTTTGTTAATGCGATGGATACTAATCCGCTTGCAGCTAATCCTGAAGTGATTATTGCAGAACATCAACAAGCTTTCTTCGATGGCTTAACAGTGTTAAGTCGTTTATTTGATGGCAGTAAGACCATTCATCTTTGCGGTGGTGCTGATTCTAATATCTTAAATGCGGCACAGAGTCGTCAAATTCAAAATGTGGAAACCAACCGTTTCAAGGGGCCGCACCCTGCAGGTCTTGCCGGCACACATATCCACTTTATCGATCCTGTCGGCGCAACCAAGCAAGTTTGGTATTTGAACTATCAAGATGTGATTGCAATCGGTAAATTATTTACAACCGGTGAATTATTTACAGATCGCGTTGTGTCTTTAGCCGGTCCGCAAGTGAAAAATCCTCGTTTAGTGCGTACGCGTTTAGGTGCTAACCTTTCACAATTAACGGCAGGCGAATTAAATGAAGGTGAAAACCGTGTAATTTCCGGTTCTGTATTAAGCGGTGCTACCGCAGCAGGCCCAGTAGATTACTTAGGTCGCTATGCGTTACAAGTTTCGGTATTATTAGAAGGTCGTGAAAAAGCATTCTTCGGTATGATCGCACCTTACTCAGATAAATACTCTATTACTCGTACAACCTTGGGCCATTTTGCGAAGAAATTATTTAATTTCACAACAGCAGTTCATGGTAGTGAGCGTGCAATGGTGCCAACAGGTGCTTATGAGCGTGTAATGCCTTTAGATATTCTGCCTACGTTATTGTTACGTGATTTGGCTGCAGGCGATACTGACTCTGCTCAAGCATTAGGCTGTTTAGAGTTAGATGAAGAAGATTTAGCGTTATGTACTTTTGTGTGTTCAGGTAAAAACAACTGGGGACCATTATTACGTCAAGCGTTAGATAAGATCGAGAAGGATGGTTAAAAATGGGTTTAAAAAATCTTTTTGAAAAAATGGAACCCGCTTTCCATAAAGGTGGAAAGTATGAAAAATGGTACACGCTATTTGAAGCTGCTTATACTATTTTCTATACACCAGGTACAGTAACTCGTAAAGATGCTCACGTGCGTGATGCAATTGACTCTAAGCGTATGATGTTAATTGTTTGGTTAGCATTATTCCCTGCGATGTTCTATGGAATGTACAATGTTGGTGCACAAGGTATTTTGGCAGCTCTTAAAATGGGAACATTAACCGATTTAATTGCAAGCGACTGGCACTATAGTTTCGCTAATAGCTTAGGTTCTGTAACCGAAGCAGGTTGGGGAACTAAAATGGTGTTAGGTGCGACTTATTTCCTTCCTATCTACTTAACTGTATTTGCAGTAGGTGGCTTCTGGGAAGTGGTATTTGCAATGGTGCGCAAGCATGAAATTAATGAAGGTTTCTTTGTTACCTCTATTTTACTTGCACTTATTGTTCCGCCAACATTGCCATTATGGCAAGCAGCTCTTGCAACAACCTTTGGTGTTGTGGTTGCAAAAGAGGTATTTGGTGGTGTAGGGAAAAACTTTATGAACCCTGCATTAGCTGGTCGTGCATTCCTATTCTTTGCATATCCGGGGCAGATTTCCGGTGATGCAGTATGGGTTGCAGCAGATGGTTTTTCAGGTGCAACAGCACTTTCTCAATGGGCTGTCGGTGGACAAGCTGCACTAAAACACGTTGCAACAGGTGAAACTATCACTTGGATGGATGCGTTTTTAGGCAATATTCCGGGCTCTATTGGTGAAACATCAACTTTAATGTTGATCATCGGTGCGGCAATTATTGTCTTTGCTCGTATTGCATCATGGAGAATTATTGCAGGTGTTATGATTGGTATGGCTGCAACGGCAACATTATTTAATGTTATCGGTTCAGATACAAACCCATTATTCTCAATGCCGTGGCACTGGCACTTAGTTTTAGGTGGTTTTGCATTAGGTATGTTCTTTATGGCAACCGACCCGGTATCTGCAGCCTTTACGAATAAAGGTAAATGGGCATACGGTATTTTAATCGGCTTTATGTGCGTTTTAATCCGTGTAGCCAACCCGGCATATCCGGAAGGTATGATGTTAGCGATCTTATTTGCTAACTTATTTGCTCCAATCTTCGACTACTTAGTAGTTCAAGGCAATATCAAACGCAGATTAGCGAGGGTAGCAAACAATGGCTAAATTTAATAAAGATAGCGTTGGCGGTACACTAACCGTTGTGGTTTTATTAAGTTTAATTTGTTCTCTTATCGTAGCTGGTGCTGCGGTGTTATTAAAACCAACACAAGATATTCAGAAACAACTTGATAAACAGAAAAACATCTTACAAGCGGCCGGTTTATTGCAAAAAGATACTAATGTGCAAGAAACCTATGCAAAATTTATTGAGCCGAAAGTTGTTGATTTGGCAACAGGTGATTATGTTGAAGGCATGAAAGATTTTGATGCTCGTGCAGCAGCAAAAGACCCTGCAAAAAGCGTTGCAATCAGTCCTGCTGATGATAAGGCAAACATCAAAGTTCGTGCGAAATATGCGGAAGTCTATTTAGTAAAGGACGAAGCTGGTAAAACGACCCAAGTAGTATTGCCAATGCACGGCAATGGTCTATGGTCAATTATGTATGGCTTTGTCGCGGTTCAACCTGATGCTAATACTATCAATGGTATTACTTACTATGAGCAGGGAGAAACAGCAGGCTTAGGCGGGGAAATTGCAAACCCTAACTGGCAAAAAAACTTTGTAGGCAAGAAATTATTTAATGAGCAAAATGAAGTCGCTTTAAGAGTAGGTAAAGGAGCATCAGCCGATAAAGATCATGGTGTTGATGGTCTATCCGGTGCAACATTAACTTCAAATGGGGTTGATGGTTCATTCAAATACTGGTTTGGTCAAAACGGCTTTGGTCCATATTTAGCAAAATTTAAAGCAGCAATGGGAGTTAACTAATGGCAGACAATAACAATCTTAAAAAATTATTGTTATCGCCTATCGCAGATAACAACCCAATTGCACTACAGATTTTAGGTATCTGTTCTGCACTTGCGGTAACTACTCAATTACAAACAGCAGTAGTAATGGCGATTGCGGTAAGTTTAGTTACTGCATTCTCAAGTATGTTCATTTCAATGATTCGCAACTATATCCCAAATAGTATCCGTATCATTGTACAGATGGCGATTATTGCATCTCTTGTAATTTTGGTTGACCAAATTTTACGTGCGTATGCTTACGATCTTTCAAAGCAGTTATCGGTATTTGTTGGTTTGATTATTACTAACTGTATCGTAATGGGTCGAGCAGAAGCATTTGCAATGAAATCAGGTCCGGTTGAAAGTTTTGTAGATGGTATTGGCAATGGCTTAGGCTACGGTGCAATGTTAATTATTGTTGCATTTTTACGTGAATTAATCGGTTCAGGAAAAATCTTCGGTATCACTATTCTTGAAACTGTGCAAAATGGCGGTTGGTATCAAGCAAACGGTCTATTCTTATTAGCACCAAGTGCGTTCTTCATTATCGGATTTGTAATCTGGGGAATTAGAACGTGGAAACCGGAACAAGTGGAGAAATAAGATGGAACAACTTCTTAGTATCTTTGTTAAGTCCGTATTTATTGAAAATATGGCACTTTCTTTCTTCCTTGGTATGTGTACATTCCTCGCGGTGTCTAAGAAAGTTTCAACAGCATTTGGTTTAGGTATTGCGGTAATTGTAGTACTTGGTATTTCTGTACCGGCTAACCAATTAGTTTATGAACACGTTTTAAAAGATGGTGCATTAGTTGAAGGGGTAGATTTAAGCTTCTTAAACTTCATTACCTTTATCGGTGTAATTGCAGGTATTGTACAGATCCTTGAAATGGTATTAGATAAATACTTCCCGGCACTTTATAGTGCATTAGGTATTTTCTTACCGCTTATCACAGTAAACTGTGCTATCTTTGGTGGCGTATCCTTTATGGTACAGCGCGAATATAACTTTGCAGAATCTGTAGTATATGGTATCGGTGCTGGTACAGGCTGGATGTTAGCAATCGTAGCGCTTGCGGGTTTAACCGAGAAAATGAAATATTCTGATGTACCTGCCGGCTTGCGTGGTTTAGGTATTACTTTCATCACAGTTGGTTTAATGGCGTTAGGCTTTATGTCATTCTCAGGCATTCAATTATAAGGAGCATATCGTGGATAGTAATTTTATTTTCGGTATTATCGCATTTACGGCTCTGGTATTAGTGCTTGCGGTGATTATCCTGTTTGCTAAATCTAAATTAGTGGATTCTGGCGATATTACAATCTCAATCAACAATGACCCTGAAAAAGGCATTACGTTGCCTGCGGGCGGAAAATTACTCGGAGCTTTAGCGAGCAAAGGAATTTTCGTATCGTCAGCTTGTGGTGGCGGTGGCTCATGTGGTCAATGTAAAGTACAGGTGAAATCCGGTGGCGGTGAAATTCTGCCGACTGAGTTATCACATATTTCAAAGAAAGAAGCGAAAGAAGGCTGGCGTTTGGCTTGCCAAGTAAACGTGAAATCTTCTATGGATGTTGAATTACCGGAAGAAATCTTCGGCGTGAAAAAATGGCAATGTACTGTTATTTCTAACGACAACAAAGCGACCTTTATTAAAGAGCTTAAATTGGCGATTCCGGAAGGTGAAGAAGTACCATTCCGTGCCGGTGGTTATATCCAAATTGAAGCAGAGCCTCATACAGTTCATTATAAAGACTTCGATATTCCGAAAGAGTATCATGAAGACTGGGATAAATTTGACTTATGGCGTTATGTATCAAAAGTGGACGAGCATATCATTCGTGCTTACTCAATGGCTTCATATCCGGAAGAGAAAGGCATTATTATGCTGAATGTACGTATTGCGACACCTCCACCGCGCAACCCTGATGTACCACCGGGTCAAATGTCTTCTTACATTTGGTCTCTCAAAGCAGGCGATAAAGTGACCATCTCTGGCCCATTCGGTGAGTTCTTTGCGAAAGATACCGATAATGAAATGGTATTTATCGGTGGTGGTGCAGGTATGGCTCCAATGCGTTCACATATCTTCGACCAGCTCAAACGTTTGAAGTCAAAACGTAAAATGACTTTCTGGTATGGTGCACGTTCTGAGCGTGAGATGTTCTATGTGGAAGATTTCAATATGCTTCAAGAAGAGAATGATAACTTCAAGTGGTATGTTGCACTTTCAGATCCTCTACCGGGTGACAATGAAGAATACTACCGTGGCTTCATTCACAATGTGCTTTATGAAAACTACCTGAAAAATCATGAAGCACCGGAAGATTGTGAATACTATATGTGTGGTCCACCGGTGATGAATGCTGCCGTAATCGGTATGCTGAAGAGTTTAGGTGTTGAAGACGAAAACATCTTATTAGATGATTTTGGTGGCTAATCCTTAACTTCATACAATCACAAGCGGTGCGTTTTGCAGAATTTTTTGCAAAATGCACCGCTTGATTTAGTTCATAATGGAAAATTCTTAAAAGATAATTTTCCATTATGAATTGTAGGATGGGGCTTGCCTCACCATTTAACTAATTTACATTATAATGGTGGGGTAAGCTCCACCTTACAGGAATACTATGAAATTAAAAAGAGTACTTTCTTTTGCAATTTTCTCGCTGTTTTTAACCGCTTGTGAGAAAGCCCCGGAACAAATTACTTTACAAGGTAAAACAATGGGGACAACTTACACAGTAAAATATATTGATAATGGTGAGGTGAAGAATCTAGCTTCGGCAGATACAGTGAAAAATGAGTTGGATAAACTATTGATTGAGGTGAACAATCAAATGTCTACCTATCAAAATGATTCAGAAATAAGCCGTTTTAATCAGCTAAAACAAGCTAATCAAGTGGTCGAAATTTCAAAAGATTTCGCAAAGGTGGTGCAAGAGGCGATTCGTTTAAATAGCGTTACCGAAGGGGCATTAGATGTAACGGTTGGACCTTTGGTAAACCTTTGGGGATTCGGACCGGATAAACGTTTAAACAAAGTGCCTTCAGATGAACAGATTGCAGAGCGTTCCACCTATGTCGGTATTGATAAAATTGCAGTCCAAATAGATCCTAAGCCAACGCTCACAAAAGTTGTACCTGAGCTTTATTTGGATTTATCGGCGATTGCCAAAGGTTTCGGAGTAGATAAGTTAGCTGAATATCTTGAGCAGATTGGAGTGAGCAACTACTTAGTGGAAATTGGTGGTGAATTACGTGGTAAAGGTAAAAATCTCCAAGGGCTAGATTGGCGAATCGCGATTGAACAGCCTATAATGGCTCAAGCACAAACGGCTCAAATTACCGTACCGTTACATAATTTAGCGATGGCAACTTCGGGTAACTACCGCAATTATTTTGAAGATGAAAAAGGTAATCGTCTTTCACATATTATTAACCCGAAACAATTACGCCCGGTCAGCCATAATTTGGCATCAATTACTGTATTTGCTCCTACAACAATGACTGCAGACGGCTTATCCACAGGTTTATTTGTTTTAGGACCGGAAAAAGCCCTGCAAGTAGCAGAGCGTGAAAAACTGGCAATTTTTTTAATTATTAAAAACGGTGAGACATTTGAAACGCAAATGTCGAGCGAATTTAAAAAACTTATTCAATAGAGTGGGAGCTCTCAATGGAAACATTATTATTAACTTTCGGATTTTTTGTTGCCGTGATTTTTGCAATGTCGATTGGATTTATTGTTAAAGGTAAAACTATCAAAGGTAGCTGCGGCGGCATTACTGCATTAGGCATGAAAAAAATGTGTGACTGCGAGGAGCCTTGCGATAATTTGAAATCAAAAATTGCAGATGGTAGTGCTGATCCGGAAGAAGTTGCACGTTTTAACAAAGAACCACAATTTTACGAAGTGAAATAAGATGAACCAAGATATTCGTTGGAAACAGCGGTTTGATAATTACCAAAGAGCTGTTAATTATTTGAAAGACGAAGCTGAAAAATACTCAGATACAGAGATTGATGTCATCAAAAAAGGGATTATCCAAAGTTTTGAAATTACACACGAACTGGCTTGGAAATTAATGCAGGATATTTTAAAGTCTGAAGGTGAAAGTGGTGTATTGGGTTCTAAATCGGCTTCTCGTCTTGCTTTTAATCGAGGGTTAATTACTCAAGGTGATATTTGGTTAGAAATGGTTAATAGCCGTAATATCACTGTACATACTTATGATAAAGCGGTTTTAACGGAAGAATTTGATAAAATTATCAGAAATTATCTACCGCAATTCATTGCATTTGAGCAAAGAGTTACAGAGTTATGTCAAACTTTGGATTGAATGAGCATCAGACTAAAATTATCTGCGATATTTTAGCCAAATATCCGCAAGTTGAAACAGCAATTATTTACGGATCTCGTGCTAAAGGCAATTATCGGGAAGGGTCTGATATTGATCTTACGTTTAAAGGACAAGATCTCACTTACGATATTGTCAAAAAAATTTGGGGCGATCTTGATGATTCAAGTTCACCTTATTTATTTGATCTCTCAATTTACGATCAATTAACCAACCCTAACTTTATTGAACATATTGATAGAGTAGGGAAAATTTTCTATCATCGAGAAAATTAATTTTTATATGCAAGCGGTAAAATTGGCAAAAAATTTTGCAAATCAGACCGCTTGTTACTTTTATTATTAACCAAGTGCTTCGCCTTAACCGAAGTTACGGGAGAATTATGTCAAATCAATTAACTTCAAAAACTTACCAAACTCATTTCCCCAAATTGACAGCTGAACAGCTTGCCGAAAACGGTCAGAAAAAAGTGATTATTGGCATGTCCGGCGGAGTGGATTCCTCGGTGTCTGCTTTTATTCTTCAACAACAAGGTTACCAAGTGGAAGGTCTCTTTATGAAAAACTGGGAAGAAGATGACGATACCGATTATTGTACTGCCGCGGCAGATCTGGCTGATGCTCAAGCGGTTGCCGATAAATTAGGAATGAAGCTACATAAAATTAATTTTGCGGCGGAATATTGGGACAATGTATTTGAATATTTTCTAGCGGAATACAAAGCAGGGCGTACGCCAAACCCCGACATTTTGTGCAATAAAGAGATTAAATTTAAAGCTTTTTTGGAATATGCAGCAGAAGATTTAGGAGCAGATTATATTGCGACAGGGCATTATGTTCGTCGTAGCTTTGATGAAAATGCAAAATTATTGCGTGGTTTGGATGAGAATAAAGATCAAAGCTATTTTCTCTATGCATTAAACAAAAAGCAGATCGGGCAGAGTTTATTTCCGGTGGGCGAAATTGAAAAACCGATTGTGCGTGCTATTGCGGAAGATTTGGGGTTAGCAACTGCGAAGAAAAAAGATTCTACCGGTATTTGTTTTATTGGCGAACGTAAATTTAAAGATTTTTTGGCTCGTTACTTACCTGCTCAACCGGGGGAAATTCGCACCGTTGAAGGCAAAGTAGTAGGTCGTCACGATGGATTGATGTACCATACTCTTGGTCAGCGTAAAGGTCTAGGTATTGGCGGGGTAAAAGGTTTAAGCGAAGATCCGTTTTATGTAGTAGAAAAGGATCTGATTAACAATGTGTTAATTGTCGCTCAAGGTCACGATAATTCCGCTTTGCTTTCAAGCGGCTTAATCGCTAAACAGCTCACTTGGGTGGATATGCAGCCGTTGCGTGAGAATTTACGTTGTACAGTAAAAACACGCTATCGCCAAGCTGATATTCCGTGTGAAATTCAAGTGATTGATGATGAAAGCATCCGAGTGGTATTTGATGAGCCACAAATTGCAGTTACACCGGGGCAGTCTGCGGTATTTTATCAAGGTGAAGTTTGCTTGGGTGGTGGTATTATTGAGACACAATTAAAATTATCATAAATAAATATTGAAATATTTTGCATATTTATGCAGAATAAACATCAGTTTAAGGCGGTAAAACGCCTTTTTCATTTTCACAATATACAAGGAATAAAAATATGGCTCTTTGGGGTGGACGTTTCACACAACAAGCGGATGCAAAATTTAAATATTTTAATGACTCGCTACGCTTTGACTATCGTTTAGCAATCCAAGATATCGAAGGTTCTATCGGTTGGGCGAAAGCGATTACTACAGTTGGTATTTTAACTGAAGACGAATTAGAAAAATTAATTGCAGCACTCAATGAAGTACGAGCAGAGGTGGAATCTAATCTGGCAATTATTTTAAAAGATGATGCGGAAGATATTCACAGCTGGGTAGAGTCAAAGCTAATTGAAAAAGTGGGTGATTTAGGGAAAAAATTACACACCGGTCGCAGCCGTAATGACCAAGTTGCAGTTGACATTAAAATGTGGTGTAAAGTGCAAGCGGTTGCGTTACAAGAGCGAATTCGTGCTTTACAAGAACGTTTGGTGTTGGTGGCAGAGGAAAATCAAGCTTCTGTTATGCCGGGTTACACCCATTTACAACGTGCCCAGCCGGTCACTTTTGCCCATTGGTGTATGGCATATTACGAAATGCTTGAGCGTGATTTCAGCCGTTTAAGTGATGCTAATAAACGTATGAGTACTTGCCCACTTGGTTCTGGCGCCTTAGCGGGTACGGCTTACGGCATTGACCGTGATTTATTGGCTCGTAATTTAGGTTTTGAAGAGGCAACTCGCAACAGTTTAGACAGTGTTTCAGACCGTGATCATATTTTGGAATTGCTTTCGACAGCCTCAATCAGTATGGTGCATTTATCTCGTTTTGCTGAGGATTTGATAATTTTCAATAGCGGTGAGTCTGGTTTCCTTGAAATGTCCGATCGTGTCACTTCAGGTTCCTCTCTCATGCCACAAAAGAAAAACCCTGATGCTTGTGAGTTAATTCGTGGTAAATCAGGACGGGTATTCGGTGCGTTAACCGGCTTATTAACCATCTTAAAAGGTTTGCCACTCGCTTATAACAAAGATATGCAAGAAGACAAAGAAGGTATTTTTGATGCTCTTGAAACCTGGCAAGCGTGTTTGGAAATTGCAGAGCTTGTTCTAGTTGATATTCAGGTTAATACAGAACGTACCCGTGAAGCGGCTCAACAAGGGTATGCAAATGCAACTGAATTGGCTGATTATCTGGTTGCAAAAGGTGTGCCGTTCCGTGAAGCGCACCATATTGTGGGTGAAGCTGTTGTTTATGCAATCAGTAAGAAAGAGCCGCTTGAGGTGTTAAGCATTGCTGAATTCCAACAATTTCACCCAAGCATTGGTGATGATGTTTACCCGATTCTATCATTAGAATCTTGCTTGGAAAAACGTTGTGCTAAAGGCGGTGTTAACCCACAGCGGGTGACAGAAGCGATTGCAGCAGCAAAAGTGGCTTTATCCTCTTACTAGCTTTCTACAAGCGGTCAGATTTTACGTAAAATTTACGTATCATGCTCGCACTTTATATCACTAGTAAAGATGTGCTTTAAAGGCACGCGTTTGTGTAAAATTTTTGCTAAATATGACCGCTTGAAAATGAAAATTTCAATAATTTTGCTTGTGAAGATTGCAAAATAGGCATTACCTCTTTAAACTTCCGAATAATTTTTGAATTTTTATTTCTAACATTTTATTTTAAAGAGTTTTGTATGATGAAATCAGTTAATTCTCAGCAAGAACAGCTTCATGTAAATGGGGATGGATTAACCTTAGGACAACAATTAAGGGCTGCTCGTGAGGCGTTAAATCTTTCAATTGCAGATGTTGCACTAAAAACTAACTTAAAAAAATCACATATTGAATCGCTTGAGAATGATATTTTCATTTTAAAAAATGTAGCCCCGACCTTTGTGCGTGGTTATGTGCGTAATTATGTTAAATTTTTACGTCTGCCAGAGGTGCTGATTTCGAGTGTAAACTATGGTGAAGTAACGATTCCAAAAGAAGTTACTAAGGTTTCTCCGGTTAAGCCGTCTCCGAATTCGCAAGGTCGCTCATTAAAATATTTAACTATTTTAGTGTTGTTGGCTGCATTAGGGATGACTTTATTATGGTGGTGGCAGGGTTATCAAAAAGATCAGGAAAACCGTGAACAGCTAGTAAATTCTGCTCCTATTAATGTAGAAGCAGTCGGTGCTTTGAATGAAACAGCAGCTACAACTCAATCTATTCCTGTGCAACAGCCGATTGTGCCTGCGACAACATCTGAAATTGCTCCGGCTACAACAGAGCCTGCATTGACGGAAAAAGTTGAGGTAGTTGCTCCAACAGAGGTAAAACCTTCATTAGATGAAGTGTCTGCAGCAACGGAAGCTACTCAAAGTGAGACGGTAAATATTTTACAGAATACACAAACTGAAGGTACACAAACGCAAGCCACAGAACAACAGCAAACTGCAATTGGTAATGATGAGCTACGTATTGAGATTACCGGCTCACAAAGTTGGATTACCGTTCGCGGTACTAAAAATAAGCGACTAGCTGAGAAGCTTTATAGTAATGGTGAAACCTTAACTTTTAATGATAATGAGCAATATCGCCTAACTATCGGGGCTCCTGCGAATGTGAAGCTTTACTATAAGGGACAGGAAGTGCCATTAAAAATTGATGGTCGTGTCGCACGTATTCGTTTACCACTACAATAATTTCATCAGATGAAAAACGCACGGCAAGTTAGCAAGAAGATTGCTCTCTTGGCGAGCGTTTTCTGCTTTATATATTTTTAACTATTATTTGAGAATATGATACATCAATCACCTATTAAACGCCGTGTATCGAAAAAAATCTATGTCGGCAATGTACCTGTTGGCGGTGATGCACCGATTACGGTTCAATCCATGACGAACACTCGCACAACAGATGTAGAAGCAACGGTTGCTCAAATCAAAGCTTTAGAGCGTGTTGGGGCAGATATTGTGCGAGTTTCTGTACCGACCATGGATGCCGCAGAGGCTTTTAAAATTATTAAACAGCAGGTGAATGTACCGCTTGTTGCTGATATTCACTTTGATTACCGTATTGCTTTAAAAGTGGCAGAATATGGAGTGGATTGTTTGCGTATCAATCCGGGTAATATCGGGAATGAAGAGCGTATTCGTGCAGTGGTTGATTGTGCCAGAGATAAGAATATCCCAATTCGTATCGGGGTAAATGCAGGATCTCTTGAGCGTGATCTACAAGAAAAATATGGTGAGCCGACACCGCAAGCTTTATTAGAATCTGCCTTACGTCATGTTGATCACTTAGATCGTTTAAACTTCGATCAATTTAAGGTTAGTGTAAAAGCCTCAGATGTATTTCTAGCGGTCGAATCTTATCGACTTCTTGCAAAGCAGATCGAGCAGCCTCTGCATTTAGGTATTACTGAAGCAGGGGGGGCAAGAGCTGGCTCGGTTAAATCAGCAGTTGGATTAGGCTTGCTTTTAGCAGAAGGTATTGGTGATACATTACGTATTTCGCTTGCAGCTGATCCGGTAGAAGAAATTAAAGTGGGTTTTGATATTTTAAAATCGCTGCGGATTCGTTCTCGTGGTATTAACTTTATCGCATGTCCAACCTGCTCCCGTCAGGAAATAGATGTGATTGCAACGGTTAATGCTTTAGAGCAGCGTTTAGAGGATATTATTACGCCAATGGATGTGTCGATCATCGGCTGTGTCGTAAATGGTCCGGGCGAAGCATTGATTTCCGATTTGGGTGTAACCGGCAGTAATAAAATGAGTGGTTTCTATTTAGACGGTATTCGCCAAAAAGAGCGCTTTGATAACGATAAATTAATCGACCAACTGGAAGCAAAAATTCGTGCGAGAGTCGCACAACAACATAATCGTATAGATATTGAACAAGTAGGATAAATAACGTGGCAAAAACAATTCAAGCAATTCGTGGAATGAATGACTGTTCCCCAACGGAGTCCCCTTTATGGCAATGGGTTGAGGGCAAGGTACGTAATGTATTAGCTAATTATGGGTATGCGGAAGTGCGTATGCCGATTGTAGAAAGCACGCCTCTATTTGCCCGTGCTATCGGTGAGGTTACTGATGTTGTTTCTAAAGAGATGTACACTTTCTGGGATAACGATGAGCAATTAACGCTACGTCCGGAAGGTACTGCAGGCTGCGTGCGTGCGGCAATTGAGCGCGGTTGGATCTATAATAATGAGCAACGTTTATGGTATATGGGGCCGATGTTTAGACACGAACGTCCGCAAAAAGGCCGCTACCGCCAGTTTCACCAAGCCGGTGTAGAAGTATTTGGTATTCCGAATCCGGAAATTGATGCAGAATTAATTATTTTAACTGCACGTTTGTGGAAAGAATTGGGGATAGAGAAGCATGTTTCACTTCAGCTTAACTCAATCGGCTCGCTTGAGGCTCGTGCGAATTATCGCTCGGCATTGGTAAAATTTTTAGAAAATCACACCGCTTTAATGAGTGAGGAAGAAAAAGAGCGTTTAGTAAAAAATCCGTTACGTATTCTTGATACTAAAAATGAAGCCTTGCAAGAGGTATTAAATGATGCCCCTAAATTATTAGATTATTTAGATGATGACAGCCGTGAGCATTTTGCACAATTGTGTGCATTATTAGATGCAATGGGCATTGCATATGAAATTAATCCAAAATTAGTTCGTGGATTAGATTATTACAACAAAACGGTATTTGAATGGGTTACATCAGCATTAGGTTCACAGGGTACAGTGTGTGGCGGTGGTCGCTATGATGGTTTAGTCGAGCAGCTCGGCGGACATGCAACCCAAGGTGTTGGTTTCGCAATGGGCTTAGAGCGTCTGGTGTTGCTAGTTCAAGAAGTGAATAAAGAGATTGATTTACCGAAAGCAGTTGATGTTTATCTGGTATTCTCAGGCGAAGGCGCAACGGTTAATGCGTTCCAAATTGCTGAGAAAATTCGCAGTGAATTACCTCAATTACGCGTGATGACTCACTGCTCGGGCGGTAAATTCCAAAAACAATTCAAACGCGCTGATAAAGTTGAAGCAAAAATTGCATTAGTGATTGGGGAAAGCGAAGTAGCTGAAAAACAAGTTGTGATCAAAGACTTACGTTCAGGCGCAGAGCAAATTACCATTTTACAGGCAGATTTAATTGCTGAGTTAGCAAAGCGTTTTTAAAGAGGGAATTTATCCCTAACGGATAAGGAGAGATTAAATGAGTAATGAATATTTAAATAAAACTGAAGAGCAGCAATTTGAAGATGCAAAGAACTGGTTTAAAGAAAATGGCACCCCGATTTTGCTTGCGATCATTTTAATTTGTGCAGCCAGCTTTGGTTGGAATTTCTGG
This sequence comes from Mannheimia granulomatis, assembly GCF_013377255.1. NCBI lineage: Bacteria > Pseudomonadati > Pseudomonadota > Gammaproteobacteria > Pasteurellales > Pasteurellaceae > Mannheimia > Mannheimia granulomatis. The sequence goes on along the minus strand of NZ_CP016614.1, from coordinate 1,805,611 downwards.
AAAAATCATCAATTGCAAACTGCGCAACAAACTTCCGCAACATATCAAAATGTAATGGAAAGCTATTTGCAAAATCCAAGCAAAAATCAACCGCTTGTTGAAAAGTTTATTGCGGATAATAAAGACTCAAGTTACGGGACTTTTGCTCAGTTAGAAGCCGCGAAACAAGCAGTGGAAAAAGGCGATTTTTCTGCGGCTAAAACGCTTCTGCAAGCGGCATTGACTAACCAAGATCCGACTTTACAGACTATTGCACGCTTTCGTTTAGCACAACTTGATTATCAGTTAAAATCTTATGATGACGCACTTGCAACGCTAACACAGGTTCAAGACAAAGTTTGGGAGTTACGTAAGCAGATCTTAACCGGTGATATTCTTGTCGCTAAGGGAGATATTCAGGCAGCAAAAGCAGCTTATGAGCAAGCCAAAGCAGTGGCTTCTCCTCAAGAGCAAATTTTAATTGATGTACGTTTGAATAATTTATAGAAGCAATAGACGATGATCTGCACCCTAAAGTTGAACTAAAGAATCAATGAATTAAGGTGCAGATTTTTTATTGTTATGTACCAGAGATTAATATTAGCGATATATAACATTTCTTATGAGTCAAAATAACCTAGGTGAGTTACTTCAACTGTTACATAATCCTTTATGTGTCTATTTTCTGATCCTTATTAAAAGTTTCTTAGCAAATGAATAGAGTAATACAGAGTTGTATCAAATAAAATCGATTGGTATTTTATTATTACTTATTTCATGGAGGGATAAGATTTAGTCATTTTAGGCTGTGATTTTTGGACAAATATAAGTTTTGAATTGGTCGGATATGTTGCTGTTATATCCCTATATTAAAATATCTAGATTTTTTATGGGTAATATACCTATTTTTTTATGTTGTGTGTTTAATCAAGAGGCATTCTATGAAACTTTCAACCAAATTAAGTATTAGCTTAATTACTACTTTTATCCTAATGGGATGTAGTAGTGGAGGTAGCGGTAGTTCCGCAAAATCTGTGCAATCACCAGAGCAGCTAGTAAAACCTGGTACTGCTAATATCCAAAAGCAACCAAAAGTTCAGGAACAACCAAAGGTTCAAGAACAACCAAAGGTTCAAGAACAACCAAAGGTTCAAGAACAACCAAAGGTTCAAGAGCAACCACAAGTTCAGGAACAACCAAAAGTTCAGGAACAACCAAAGGTTCAAGAACAGCCAAAAGTTGAAGAACAGCCAAAGGTTGAAGAACAGCCAAAGGTTCAAGAGCAGCCAAAAGTTCAAGAGCAACCAAAGGTTCAGGAACAACCAAAAGTTCAAGAGCAACCAAAGGTTCGGGAACAACCAAAAGTTGAAGAACAGCCAAAGGTTCAAGAGCAACCTAATCAAGTACCAGAGCATAAATTAGATAATCAAAAAATTTTTGATAGTTTAGATCCTAATGATGCTTGGAGAAATTGGATCTCACTTAAATTAGATGGTGAGGAAGTTAAAGTGTTGCCAGTAGCATCAACAATTACGTTAAATAATAAAAAAGATACTATTGAAACTTTAACAGATAATGACGGACGCCTATTAGGTTACTTTGGTCATGCGATGCTTTCTAAAGAGAAACAAAGCTTAAATCATCCTGATGAAAAGGAGGCAGAATATGTTAATTTGCCATTACTCAAAATGGATGAGAGCCAGAAAACTTTACCTAGTCAAGATATGGAATATTTCGGAAAATTCTACTATCACTATACTCAAAAACCAGTTGAAAGTTTAGAAGGAGATGTATCTGCACGTTATAATCACAGCGATAAAAAAATTGGAATTAATCTAACTGGACAAAATGGAGAGTTCTGGGAAGTAAAAGATAGCTTAAATAGTCATACTGTTGATGTGCAAGGTAGCGGAACAATCTTTGGTCGAGTTTGGGAAGGTAGAAATGCGTTTGGTGAATTTGATGGTGGCATTTATGGAAAAAATGGTGAAATCCTTTCTGGAAACGTCAAGTATACAGATGATAATTCTAAAGATAGCAATTGGATTGGCGTAGTCGGTGCAAAAGCTAAAATAGAATAATAAAACGGAAAACAGAAATTAAATGATCTGCTTCTAAAGTTAGATTCAATAACTAACGACTAGGGGCAGATTTTTTTATGACTAAAATTGGCAAAAATAGTTATAGGTATTCGCATAGATATACAGTTACAGTAAAAAGGGCTGATTCTGATTAAGTAATCAAAAGCAGCCCTTGATTTAACTCACTTTTAGAGTGGATTACAACCTCATCGGCATAATCACATATTCTGCAGAGCTGTTATCGCAATCTTCAATTAAGCAGCTTGAGCTAGAGTCCACCAAGCTAAAACGTACTCGTTGGCATTTTAGTGTATTTAATACGTCTAAAACGTAGCTAACGTTAAAACCGACTTCCATTTCCGGGCTATCGTAGGCCACATCAATCGTTTCTTCTGCTTCTTCCTGCTCAGGATTATTGGCGGTAATTTTGAGCAAGTTATTGCTTAAGGTTAAACGCACACCTCTAAATTTTTCATTTGAAAGGATGGCTGCACGCATTAAAGCACGTTTTAAGGTTTCTGTATCGGCTTCTAAAATACGATCTGCATTACGTGGCAATACGCGACGATAATCAGGGAAGCGACCATCAATTAATTTCGAGGTAAAGACAATCCCATTCATCGTAATGCGGATATTGCTGGAGCCGATTTCTAAGCGTACGGTTTCTCCGCTTGTAGAAACCAGGCGAGAGAGTTCAAGTACGGCTTTACGAGGCACTATCACCGAATGGGTGAGCAGTTCTTGGTTTAATGCCATCGTGCAAACTGCTAAGCGGTGGCCGTCTGTTGCGACTGTGCGTAATAAGTTACCTTCAGTTTCAAACTTCATGCCGTTTAAGAAATAGCGGGCATCTTGGTTTGCCATTGAAAATTGTGTTGCTTCAATTAAACGGGCAAGGGTTGATTGCTCAATAGAAAAATCGACTTCCGGTTTCCAGTCCATTAAATTAGGGTAGTCGCTTGCAGGTAATGTCGCCAGACTAAACTTGCTACGTCCTGCTTTGATAATGGCTTTATCTTCCTCAAAAAGTACGGAAAGTACGCTATCATCCGGTAAACTTTTGCTGATGTCTAAGAATTTTTTGGCAGGAATAGTAAATTTTCCTGAAAAATCGACCGCTTGTAGTAGTTGAGCTTGGGTAGTTAATTCAACTTCTAAATCAGTGCCTGTTAAAGATAGACGATCGCCATCTACTTCAAGTAAAAGATTGTTAATTACAGGCAAGGTTGGGCGGCTACTTAATACGCTACAAGCTTGTTGTAAAGGTTTGAGTAGCTGTTCTCTTGTAATAGTAATTTGCATAATTATTCCTTCATACTTAACAGATTAAGATGATAATTTGCGGGTTAAATTTATATAATCTTCTTGGATATTGCTTTCGCCATCACGCAGTTCATTAATCGTTTTGCAAGCGTGCAGTACAGTCGTATGATCGCGTCCGCCAAATTCTCGGCCAATTTCCGGCAAACTATGGTTTGTTAACTCTTTAGCTAATGCCATTGCCATTTGACGAGGGCGGGCAATGCTTCTTGCTCGGCTTTTTGATTTAATATCTGCTACTTTGATATTGTAATATTCTGCCACAATACGCTGAATATTCTCAATGGTAATGAGATAATCAAAAGAGGCAAAAAGATCTTGTAAGGTTTCCCGTACAGCATCAACTGTAATTGGGCGAAGTGTTAATTTTTGCCATGCAATTACACGGTTTAATGCACCTTCTAACTCACGTACATTAGTACGCAGTTTTTGCCCCATTAAATAAGCGGCATCTTCTTGCAAATCTGCTCCCCGTTCCGCTGCTTTTTGACGGAGAATTGCAACACGGGTTTCTAACTCAGGTGGCTCAATGGTTGCACTAATCCCACCACTTAGACGTGATTTAATCGCAGTATCAATTTTATCAATATTTTTAGGCAATACGTCTGAAGTTAGAATGATCTGTTTTTTTTGCTCAAACAAAGCATTTAATAAATGTAAAAACTCTTCTTGAACCTTAGGTTTGTTTGCTAAAAATTGAATATCATCAATCATAAGCACATCAAGCGAACGATAGAATTTTTTGATTTTTTCCGCATCGTTATTCGAGCTGTTAATCGCTTTAATAATATCGCGATAAAAACGTTCAAGATGAATATATAAAACACGTGTAGTAGGTGTTTGTTTGATCAATTCATTACCGATAGCATGAAGTAAATGTGTTTTACCTAAACCGGTGCCGGCATAAAAAGAGAGTGGATTGCAGTGGCTTTCGCCTAGGTTATCTACTACTTGTTGCGCTACTAATTTTGCCAGTTGGTTTGAACGACCTTGAACAAAGTTTTCAAAGGTTTGATTTGGGTTTAAGCCTGTTTTAAAACCAGAATGTACGGAATCTGAATTTTCCTCTTTTACATTGCTTAGCGGTTTTGACTGCTCGCTAGGCTTAATTCCTACTTTGAGTGTCACAACTAAGTTATCATTTTTAGCTAAAAAACGTGCCAGCTCGGTAATTTCCGATAAGAATTTATCTTTAACCCAATTTTCGACAAATTGATTTTGAGCATAAAGTGTTAGTTCCCCATTATCAGAACTTGCTTGAAGAGGGCGCAACCAAGTACTGTAATCGGTTGGTGAGACTTTAGTTTGTAAGTGATTAAGGCAATCAGACCAAAGGGCAGACACAATTTGCTCCAAAATTATTGTTATTAAAAGCCATAATGATACCTGAAAAAGCAGGATAAATCTTGAAATTTTTTGTCAATATTTTGATAGGTTTCAAGTCTGTTTTTAGCAGGTTTTAATTGGTGATCAAGCGGTCATTTTTTGCCGAAAATTTGTAAATTTTATTGAAAAAATGACCGCTTGAACTAAAGCATCACATGAGATTTATGTTTAGATATCCATGTTTTCCGGCAGGAATCCACCGCTTTGGTGCGCCCAGAGACGGGCATAAACGCCGTTGTAGGCGAGTAGTTCTTCGTGTGTGCCTTGTTCGACAATTTCGCCTTTGTCTAACACGATAAGCCTATCCATCGCCATAATGGTGGATAAGCGGTGGGCGATTGCTACCACGGTTTTACCTTCCATTAGTTTGGTGAGGTTTTCTTGAATAGCCACTTCTACTTCGGAATCTAACGCACTGGTTGCCTCATCTAATAATAGAATTGGGGCATCTTTTAACATAACACGAGCAATTGCAATCCGTTGGCGTTGTCCACCGGAAAGTTTAACACCACGTTCGCCAACATGGGCATCAAAGCCGGTTCTACCTTTGGCATCTTGAAGATGTGGGATAAATTCGCCGGCAGCAGCTTGCTCTACAGCTTTTAGCATCTCTTCTTCTGTCGCAGTTGGGCGACCATACATTAAATTTTCTCTTACAGAGCGGTGTAAAAGTGAAGTGTCTTGAGTCACCAAACCAATTTGTGAGCGTAAGCTCTCTTGGGTAATGTTAGCAATATTTTGTCCATCGATGGAGACAACACCGCTTTGAATATCGTAAAAACGCAAGAGTAGGTTAGTAAGTGTAGATTTACCCGCTCCGCTTCTTCCTACTAATCCCACTTTCTCCCCTGGCTTAATAGTGAGATTGAAATCCTTTAGGAGAGGCTTGCTTGGGTCATAGGCAAAATCCACCTTTTCAAATTTAATTTCTCCCTCGGTTACGCTTAGTATTTGCGCATTTTCTTTATCGACCACATTATGTGGCTTAGAAAGCGTCAGCATACCATCTTGCACTGTGCCTAAATTTTCAAATAGGCTAGCAAATTCCCACATAATCCATTGTGATAAACCTTTAATACGTAGAGCAAGAGCTGTTGAGGTTGCAATTGCTCCTGCACTGACCACGTTATTTCCCCATAGCCATAAACCGATACCGGCCGTTGAAATAATGAGTACCATAGACATGAGATTAGTTACTGTTTCAATTACAGTAACCAAACGCATTTGTTTATGCACGGTAACCATAAATTCTTCCATCGATTCTTTGGCATAAGCGGATTCACGATTGCCATGAGAGAATAATTTTACAGTGGCGATATTAGAGTAAGCATCGGTAATGCGTCCTGTCATCAAGCTGCGGGCATCAGATTGCTCTTGTGCTGCCTGTGCCAATTTTGGCACAAAATAACGAATGGTACAGCCTAAAGCAATTACCCATAAAATAAACGGAATAAATAACCAACCGTCTAATTGCAATAAGATAATGCTAGAGGTAGCGAAATAAACCATTACATAAACCAGCATATCGGCACAGGTCATAATCGCATCACGCACCGATAATGCAGTTTGCATCACTTTGGCAGAAACTCTGCCTGCAAATTCGTCTTGGTAAAAACCTAAACTTTGCCCTAGCATTAAGCGATGGAAATTCCAACGCAAACGCATCGGGAAAACGCCTTGCAGCGATTGAAAACGAATGCTAGATGCAAGGTAAACGAACAGCACTGCGAGCAAGGCAGTAAAGAACATCGTGATAATGGTGCTGCCTTTTTCTGCCCAGAGTTCGGCTGCAGAGTATTTATTGACCCAATCGACCAAATCGCCCATAAATTGAAAGAGAACTGCTTCAATAATACCGACTGCCGCAACCAAGATAGTGAGCAGTAAAATGTATAGCCGTATTCCTTTTGTGGCATCAAAAATAAACGGAATGAGTCCAGATTTTGGTGTTTTTGGCATTTCATTTGGGTAGGTTTCCACCCTTGCCTCAAACCATCTAAAGAGTTTTTCAAACATAAACTAATGATTCCCGAGTATAAAAAAGTAGGGGCAAATAGCAATTTGCCCCAAAATGCAAAATTTCTCTAAAAATTGACCGCTTGTGTTTATAGGGCAAATAATGATTTCCCTCTACAAAATCACGGATTTAACAATTTCTCGTCTAACGCTAAATCTTCGTTCAAATTGACACCTATGCCTGCACTTAATACATTACGGGCAATTTGGTGAGCTTCTTCTAATGAATGTTCTTTATAAGAGCCACATTGATATTCGTTTAATTCTGGAATCGCATCCACAGTTGGGATTTTATTTAACGCATCTTCCATTGAGGCTGTCCAAGCTTTCACGACATCTTCTGCAGAAGGTGATCCGATTAAAGACATATAAAACCCCGTGCGGCACCCCATTGGCGAAATATCAATAATTTCAACATTCTCACTGTTTAGGTGATCTCGCATAAAACCGGCGAATAAATGTTCCATGGTGTGAATACCACGTACCGGTAGGATCTCAATATTCGGGCGACAAAAACGTAAATCGAAGACGGTAATGGTATCCCCTTTTGGGGTAGTCATGGTTTTTGCTACACGTACCGCCGGTGCATTCATTTTGGTATGATCAACTTTAAAACTATCTAATAAAGGCATTTTTTACTCCATCTATAATAATTGCCTTACTCTGCAATGCCTTGCTCCCAAGCAGGAGCATCATCAGGAATTTTGCGTTGTAAGAAAAATCTGCGGTTTGCCTGAGCTTGAGGCTTTACCACGGTTGTGTAAGGGGTTGAGAATTCAATCCCTCCTTTTAATAATTGCGACATCGTGCCTGAGTTCATACTCATACCCTGTAGGCTAATGTCCATTGTATAACCACTGGCTTGCCAGAATTGAGTATTGGTTCTGACTAAGTGCTTGTATTTGTTGTTGATTTTAAGATGAATGAGAACGCGATCGTTTAAGTCACTTAAGCTTAGGTGACTGACCACACCCACTTCCATTCCGCGATAAAGCACAGGGGCTTCTGGCTGGATACCGTTAGCATTGGTTGTTTCAACAATAATTGGGAAACCATTGGCATAGGTCGTTTTTACCGTATCGGTCTCAGCGAGATCAAATTGAGTTTGTACTTTGCCCGAGCCTATATCTACAGTAATATAATTTTGCAATGCAGCATCTAAATTTTTAACACCGGATGTGCTGATTTCTGGGGCGATCACGCTGAACTTTGTTCCGGCTTTGGCGATTAACGGATAGTATTGACCGTTGATGTAAGCGGTTGCTTTTATCTGTTTTTTTGCATTTTGCAATTCAAGCTTTTCAAGCTGACCGATAGTTAAGCCCATATATTTGATGTTCATTCCCTCAGTCAGTTTTGCCGCATCTTTGGCAATTAACGTAATATAAGTATTGCCTGAAGTAGCCTTTTCTTGGCTCTGATAAAGGGTTTTATTTCCTTTGCTTCCGCCATTATCGAAGCTGATTGCTCCTTTTAATGTTCTCATTAAAGGGGAGGCTGCAATATTGACACCTTTCATCGAAACATCAACTGCCATTGCTGGTTCTATCCAGAACCGGCTTTTATCTGTCAATAAGTGGCGGTAGCTAGGCTGTATAAATAATTCAACATCAAATTTTTGCTGTTTTGGTGTAATTTTTATGACCTCACCAACTTGAAAATCCCGGTATAACACTACCGATCCTTCGCTGATTCCCGACAACGATTGAGCAGCAAGTTTTACTGTGGCTGTTTTATCAATACTGGTCATACCTAATTCGGCACTTTCAAGATCTTTATAAAGAGCGTACTGTTTTTTAGGCTTTCCATCCGGTTTATCTGCCAGTAAGCGCACACCGCCTTTTAGCCAATCAGCAGGAGAGGCTGCATTAACTCTTAATCCATCTAAGCCGACGGAAAAATCCATATTGGAAATAGCAACAAATTTACTGTTACTGCCGATTAAATTGCGATAATTCGGATAGATAATGGCACTAAAATGCACATTTTCGAGATCTAATTTTCGCTTTAGTATTTCACCAATTTGTATATCGTTATAGTAAATTCCTTGTCCTATATCCACACCATAAGCTTGAGGGGAGGTTAGGCTAATATCCAGTAAATTCGGTAAGCTAAGGAGATAATCTGCCTCATTTTGTACGGTAAAATTATATTGAGCTTCTCCTTCTCCTGCTTGAATATCGAAGTAGCTTCCCCGTAAAAGCTCCCCTACTTTAGTGAGTTGCTCGGTATTTAAAGATAGCCGCGGCTCTTTGAGTAAAATTTTCGTTTCGGCACGTAACAAATCAGCGTGGTTCGGGTCGATTAATAAAATTCCCTCAACCGGGGTATTTTGTAATTCCGTATTTGGCTGTGTGATATTATCAATTGCTTTCGGCAAAATGAGTTTAGTGAGCGTACCAATTTGCAGGTTTTGGTAAAAAACACCTGTTTCATTCACTTTCAAGTTGGCAGAATGAGGAATTTTGACTTTGACTTCAATTCCACGTTTCGCTGCTTTGAAATCTGAATAGAGCGTAAATTTCTGCCCTTGCTCAGCAACTTCCATATTTTCAGGAGAGTCGAATGCTACTGCACCTTGCACAACAGAGGCAATGCTATCCATATTGACTTTTATGCCCTGTAAATTAATGTCTGCTGAGATACCGCTAATATTCCAAAAGTGGCTATCTTTTTTGACTAAATGAGCATATTTTTTATTGATGACAAGATCAATTTCAAGTTTCTTCTGGTCTTTAGTAAATCGATAATCGGCAATATTTCCGACAGGCACTTTGCGAAAATAAACACCTGCACCGACAGTAATTGAGCCAAGATCATCGGAAATTAAGCGAATCAATAAATCACCATCGCTTACGGTGATCGCTGGGGGATCTTCTTCCGCAATAAATTCGTCAGCAGATTCGCCTTCACCCGGTAGAAGAGTGATATAGTTTCCAGACACAATAGCATCTAAACCGGAGACTCCGGCTAAAGAGGCACTTGGATGTACTAGCCAAAATTTGGTGTCTTTTCGTAAAACGCTTCTGGCTTCAGGATTGATTTCAGCTTGGACTTCAACTTCTTTTAAATTATCAACAAAATAAACACGCTTTACCTGTCCGATTTGCAAACCTTGATAACGAATAGCCGTTTTACCTGCTGTAATACCATCACCTTTTGCAAATCGAATAGTAATTGTTTCGCCTTGTTCTTTTAAAATTTGGAAAAAGAGTAATACCCCAATAATAAAGGCAACAATAGGTAAGATCCAAAAAGGGGATATTTTTCGAGGCGGCCTGATTTGGGCATCTACGACATCTTGTTTATTTTCTTCCATAATCATTTAAAATTAGGGTTACCTATATACAATAATACCGAAGACTCAAAGAACCTTCGGTAACTGATTAATCAATATAGCAGGAAAAGATTATTTTTTCTCATCACAGTTTGATAAATTACTGCATTTACCATAGAGATATAAACTGTGATTAGTTAATTCCATACCGTGTTTTTCACTAATCTCTCGTTGGCGGCGTTCCATATCCGGATCTTTAAATTCAAATACTTTACCACAGTCCATACAAATAATATGATCGTGCTCGTGGTTCATATTCAATTCAAATACCGCTTTATTCGCATCAAAATTATGACGCGTTAATATACTAGCTTCTTCAAATTGATTTAATACACGATAAACGGTTGCCAAACCAATATCTGAGCCTTTTTCTAACAGAATTTTATAAATATCTTCTGCTGAGAAATGTTGCATCTCATCACGAATATCCTGCATTAACGCAAGGATAGTTAAACGAGGTTCGGTTACTTTTAAGCCGACATCTTTTAAACGTTTAATATTTGCTTCAGACATACCTGTCACCTATTTATCTTGAAAGTAATTATGCTAATTGATCTAAACACATTTCTTCGCTTAATTGTTCGCACCATTTATTAACACGCTCTGTAGTTAATTCCGGTTGGCGATCTTCATCAATACATAAGCCGACAAAAGTATTTTCATCCACTAATGCTTGTGAAACTTCGAAAGTATAGCCTTCCGTTGGCCAATGACCAACAATCACTCCACCGTTTGGTTCTACAATATCACGAATGGTTCCCATCGCATCGCAGAAGTATTCTGCGTAATCTTCTTGGTCACCACAGCCAAAGATAGCCACAACTTTACCGTTAAAATCGATCTCTTTAAGGGTTGGCATAAAGTCATCCCAATCTGCTTGAGATTCGCCATAATACCAAGTTGGGATACCAAACATCAGAAAATCGTATGCTTCAATATCTTCTTTTGTGCTTTTTGCAATATCTCGAATATCAATCAATTCAGCCCCTAACTTCTTCTGAATCATCTTCGAAATATTTTCGGTATTACCTGTATCGCTACCGTAAAATAAACCTACAACTGCCATTTTAACTACCTATTTTTGATATAATTATTTAGAATTATTTCAATCAACTGTCCGCGTGAAACCCCACGTTCAGACGCCTGTTCCTCTAATAACCGTACTAGATCCGAATGTAATTTCAATTCCACGCGTTTTAAGCCAAAAGACTTATCCCGCTTTAGTTGGTTACGTTTATTGATACGAATTTGCTGTTCTCTATCAAGAGGGTTTGTACGAGGACGCCCAACTTTTGGTACCGTCGCAAACAGATCTAATGTAATACAATCTGAATCTTGTTTTGCCATTTCTTTTTAATATTGGGCTTTTGCCTCTTTTTATTTCTCATTAATGAGAATGAGAAGCTACTTTTAAGGTATGAACTATATCAAATATCCATTCATTTGAAAAGTAAATCACAGTGAAAACAAGCGGTGTTTTTTTATTTAAACTTTGCAAAAAATCAGCAAAATTTGACCGCTTGTGCGATTGCTTATGTAACTTACTGCTTTTTAGCATATAATTCCCTCAATTATCAGATAATGAAAAAGGAGCATCTGTGTCAAATATTCATTTAGCAATTGCCAGTGATTTTACGTTAGCGGAAAAATTACTTGAAGCATTAGAAAATAGTGATTTATCTATTGAAAGCATTTCAGCTGTCGAGCTAGAACCTTTTGGTGAGGATCAGAATTTACGTTTTGGGGCAAAAGCGGTGGCTCAATATGCTCTAGATGAAGTGAATTGGGCAGAATTTACCCATGTGTTTTTTGCCGGCAAAATGGCTCAGGCGGAAGTGTTGGCTGAAGCGGTAAAAGCAGGCTGTGTGATTTTGGATTTATACGGCATTACTGCGTTAATCGGTGATGTGCCAGTAGTTGTGCCTAGTGTGAATGATGAAGATGTGGCAAATTTGCGTGAGCGAAATATTGTAGCCCTTGCCAATCCACAAGTGTCACAACTGGCTTTGGCATTAAAGCCACTGTTAGACCAGCCGTTAAAGCAAATTTTTGTAACCTCGCTTTTACCATCGGCCTATTTTGGCGATGATAAAGTCAAAGAACTGGCAGGGCAGACCGCTCGTTTGTTAAATGGGATTCCATTTGATGAAAATGCCGAGCGAATCGCTTTCGATGTGGTGCCGGCAAATGTACAAGGGGAAGAGAAAAATCTCCCATTCTCAAAAGCCTTTGAACTGCAACTTGCAAAAGTTTTGCCGAATTTGACCGCTTGTACTACTTTCCACGCAGTGCAAGTACCGGTGTTTTACGGCGTGTCGCAAATGGTGTCGGTGCAATCTGAATATTCATTAGAGGCGGAAAATTTAAGTGAAACGTGGAAAGCGTCAAATTGGATAAACTTCAACGAAGATTCAGTGATTACCGCGGTTAAAAACGGAGAAAACGAGGAAGAAAACGCTTTAGAAACCAGCCAGTTGTTGGTGAAAGCTGAAAATCAAATCCAGTTTTGGAGTGTGACGGATGAGCAGCGTTTCAGTTTAGCTTTCCTCGCAGTTGAGTTACTAAAATCAGTTTTAGAGTATTAATTACTTGCCAAAAAACAGATTACATGATAAAAATCATCAACGCCCGAGCAAACGATTGCTTGGGCGTTGTTATTTCATTTAATTAAGTTCCGAAGGTCTTATGTTAGAAAAATTATTTCAGCTTAAAGCAAAGGGCAGTAATGCGAAAACCGAGATTGTTGCGGGCATTACCACTTTTTTCACCATGGTTTATATTGTATTTGTAAACCCTTCTATTCTTGGTGTAGCAGGAATGGATACTCAGGTAGTGTTCGTCACCACTTGCTTAATTGCGGCATTTGGTACTATCGCGATGGGGTTATTCAGTAACTTGCCGATTGCACTGGCACCGGCAATGGGATTAAATGCTTTCTTTGCCTTTGTAGTAGTACAAAAATTAGGCTACTCTTGGCAGGTGGGGATGGGAGCAATTTTCTTAGGTTCTGTTGCTTTATTCCTATTAACTGTCTTGCAGGTTCGCTATTGGTTTATGTCATCAATTCCGCTAGGTTTGCGAGTTGGCATAGGTGCTGGGATTGGTTTGTTTATAGCGTTAATCGGCTTTAAAAATATGGGGATCGTGGTTGCAAACCCAGATACATTAGTGACTTTAGGAAATCTGCATGATCCAAAGGTACTGATGGGGATTTTAGGCTTCTTCATTATTGTAGTGCTTGCGGCTAAAGGTATTCATTCAGGGGTGTTGGTCTCTATTGTAGTGGTAACTGCCTTAGCATTGATATTTGACCCTGCGGTTAGCTTTAATGGTATTGTTTCTATGCCTCCAAGCTTAGGCGCTGTTGTAGGTCAAGTAGATATTGCCGGTGCTTTTGATGTGGCATTGTTGGGTATTATGTTTTCATTTATGTTAGTGAATTTATTTGATTCATCAGGCACGTTAATTGCGGTTACAACCAAAGCTGGTTTTGCAGATGAGCAAGGTCGTTTCCCAAGAATGAAACAGGCGTTATTAGTCGATAGTACGGCGGCTATGGTGGGTTCTTATATGGGCACTTCGGCGATTTCTACCTATATTGAAAGTGGCTCAGGCGTGTCGGTTGGCGGCCGCACTGGCTTAACTGCAGTGGTCGTAGGTGTGTTATTCCTATTAACCATTTTCTTCTCTCCATTGGCAGGATTAGTACCGGCTTATGCGACTGCTGGAGCATTAGTTTTCGTGGGGATTTTAATGGCATCTAGCCTCATTGAAGTAAAATGGGATGATTTAACTGAAGCAACCCCGGCTTTTATTACTACAGCAATGATGCCATTTACTTACTCAATTACGGAAGGAATTGCATTTGGCTTTATTAGCTACTGTATAATGAAAGCTTGTACAGGGCGTTGGAAAGAAATTAATCTCTCTGTTGTAGTGGTTTCTTTACTGTTTATTACGAAATTTATTTGGGCTGATGCTCATTAATTTGGTAGACTCTTCATGTTATCCCTCCTGTAGAGGAGGGAATTTTTAATTATCTGTGTGTTTCGTGTATTCCGAGGTAAAACATGTCAAATTCAATTCAAAAGCTGCTTTTCATCATTAATTCTGCTCCTTATGGTAATGAATCTTTTTTCAGTGCATTACGCTTGGCGTTACAAATTCAAGAGCAACATAAAACCAGTACCGAAATCAAACTGTTTTTAATGTCTGATGCAGTCACTGCCGGGCTTGCCAAACAAAATCCGGCTGAAGGTTATCATTTACAGCAGATGCTTGAAATTCTAACGGCTCAAGGCGCTCTGGTGAAGCTCTGTAAAACTTGCACCAATGCTCGTGGCATAACTGATTTACCGCTTGCAGATGGGGTAGAAATCGGCACTTTAATTGAATTGGCAGATTGGACGTTTGAAGCGGATAAGGTACTTAATTTCTAATGCAAAAATTTGATGTCGTCATTATTGGTGCAGGGGCTGCGGGCTTGTTCTGTGGGGCACAACTCGGGCAGGCCGGCAAGAAAGTTGCGATTTTAGATAGTGGCAAGAAAATTGGCCGGAAAATTTTAATGTCCGGTGGCGGCTTTTGTAATTTCACCAATATGGAGGTGAGTGCAGCGAACTACCTTAGCCAAAACCGCCATTTTGTAAAATCAGCGCTTTCTCGTTATACCCAATGGGATTTTATCTCCTTGGTGGCAGCCTATGGAATCAGCTATCACGAAAAAGAACTGGGGCAGCTGTTTTGTGACGAAAGCTCAGAGCAGATTGTTGATTTACTTAAGGCGGAGTGTGATAAAGGGAATGTCGAGATTTTCCTCCGACAAGCGGTTATTTCTGTGGAAAAATTTGCAAATTTTTTCCAAATTTCGACCGCTAGTGAACAATTCCAAACTGATAATTTAGTGATTGCCACAGGTGGTTTGTCTATGCCGGCATTAGGGGCGAGCCCTTTTGGCTATCAAGTCGCCGAACAGTTTGGAATTCCTGTTATCTCATCTCGTGCCAGCCTTGTACCTTTTACGTGGAAAGAGAGTGATAAATATTTTGCTGAACTTTCAGGTATTTCGATTCCTATCATGGTTTCAGCTAACGGCAAAAGTTTCAGCAATCAAATGCTGTTTACTCACCGTGGTTTATCGGGGCCGGCGATTTTGCAGATCTCAAATTATTGGGAGTTGGGCGAAACGGTAGAAATTGATTTGCTCCCATCAGAATCCATAATTGATATTTTAAGCGAACTTCGCCAATCTTCGCCGAAATTACAGCTAAAAACCGTATTAGGTCGCTATTTTCCGAAAAAATTAGTGGATCTTTGGTTAGTGCAAAACTTAGTTACGGATAAAGTTATCGCTCAGCTAAGCAAGGCTGATTTAGCGTTTTTAGACCAATTTATCCACCACTGGCATTTCTTGCCTAATGGCACTGAAGGTTATCGTACCGCTGAAGTGACAAAAGGTGGCGTTGATACCGATTTTATCTCATCTAAAACGATGGAAGCAAAAAACGTTGAAGGGCTTTATTTTATCGGCGAAGTACTAGATGTTACCGGCTGGCTCGGTGGCTATAACTTTCAATGGGCTTGGTCATCGGCTTTTGCCTGTGCGGAAGGGATTATTGAAAAAGCTGAAAAATAGAAAAGCAAAAAATAAAGGCAAACCTTAGTAGTTTGCCTTTATTTTTATACGAACCAATTATCTTGCACGGAAAATAATACGTGCTTTGCTTAAATCGTATGGGGTCATTTCAACGGTAACTTTATCGCCGGTTAAAATACGGATATAGTTTTTACGCATTTTACCTGAAATGTGTGCAGTCACTACATGACCATTTTCTAATTCCACACGAAACATCGTGTTTGGTAAGGTTTCTAAAATTGTACCTTGCATCTCAATGCAATCTTCTTTAGCCATTTATTCCTCTTTTAAGTTTTATTTTTTATGCTATTGCCTTTTGGCGAAAAACGGCGGATATTATACGCTTATTCGCTCAAATTACAATCGTTTATCTCTCTCAGTGCTAACTATTTCCGTTGCAGCAAACGGCGACGAGAATGGAATCGCTGTGTTTGTGTTTTTGTTTTATTCAGTATCGGTCTTGAAACCGCATGAGTGTGGTGAATTTTACGGCGGAAGTAGTAATAAAAACTACCTGCCAATAAAATACCGGTTAACACCAAAATAATCATCTCACCATAAAGTTGGTGGAATTGCTGTTCAACTCTGGCTTTGGTTGTTTGTCCATATTGTGCATCAAATGTGACTCGCAAAAAACCTACCAGCATTTGTTGAGAGAAAATCGGTTCTACAATCTGCTGTGTTTTTTCTACCTGATCAGAATGTAGTAAGGTTTTTAAATTTTTTGCATTTTGGCTGCTGGCAAGTAACATGCCTGCGGGCGAGTAGATATTAGCATCAATAATAAAATTTTCTTTAGCAAAGCTATCTAACGCATCAGCTAACTCTTCTGTTTTAGCATTTTTCACCAGCAAAAAGGAGAAAAGATTTGCTTGTTGGCGTACCAATAAATGTGACAGATTGGATACTTGGTTGATGCTGGCAAGTTGCGAGCCAAATTTAAATTGATTTACGCCCATTAGAATAACCGCAATAATTCCGGCACAGATCAATGTAATGCCTGCGAGTAAAAGCGTTTTTGCGATTTTTTCACGAGTGATATACATTAAAATCCCCTTAAAATGATACGTGATTGTAGCACGGTTTTCTGTTAGATTAACGCAGTAAATTTTAAACTTCATAAAAACAGACTATGACAAACACAATTTTTATCTATTCAAAAACTTTAACTGCGGGTGAAATTGAGCAGTTTTCGCAACAAGCTGAGGCAAAGCTTGTGAAACAAGCGGTTTATTTAGGCTATAAAATTGCATTTTTTGACATAAATTTGACCGCTTGCCAGCTGCGTGAAGCCGCAAAAAATGTGAATGCGGACATCAGTGATCTGAACATCGTTCCAAACCTTAATCAAGCGGGTTTATTACTGATGGATATGGATTCGACCGCTATTAAAATTGAATGTATTGATGAAATTGCCAAGCTTGCAGGCACCGGCGAGGTGGTATCAGCGATTACCGCAAGTGCTATGCGTGGTGAACTTGATTTTGAGCAAAGTTTGCGTAAACGTGTCAGCACATTGGAAAATGCCTCTGAAAGCATTTTGCAAAAAGTACGAGAAAATCTACCGCTTATGGACGGTTTTGAGCTTATGGTTTCCACTCTTAAAGCAAATGGCTGGAAATTGGCTATTGCCTCCGGTGGCTTTGACTATTTTGCTGATTATCTGAAAGAAAAATATGAGCTTGATTTTGCGGTATCGAACCAACTTGAAATTGTGGAGCAAAAGCTCACCGGCAAAGTATTAGGCAAAGTGGTGGATTCTCAATTTAAGGCGGAAACTTTGCAAAATTTAGCGAACACCTTTGATATTCCACAAAATCAATGGGTTGCGGTAGGCGATGGGGCGAATGATTTGCCAATGTTAAAAACGGCAAGTTTAGGCGTTGCCTTGCACGCAAAACCAAAAGTGCAAGAACAAGCGAATTTTGTGGTAAACTTTGGTGATTTAACCGCATTATGTGTCTTACTCAATGCGAATAATTTATTTAAAAGTTAATTTTAGAGGAACAAAAAATGCCATCATTTGATATTGTATCTGAAATCACCCTGCATGAAGTACGTAATGCGGTAGAAAATGCAAACCGTGTATTAAGCACTCGTTATGACTTCCGTGGCGTTGAAGCGATTATTGAATTAAACGAGAAAAATGAAAGTATTAAGCTTACAACCGAATCGGATTTCCAATTAGAGCAGCTACTGGAAATTTTAATTGGCTCTTGCGTAAAACGTGGGATTGAGCATAATTCACTAGATATTCCTTCTGAGAGCGAGCATCATGGTAAGCTCTATTCAAAAGAGATCAAGCTCAAACAAGGGATTGAGTCCGATACGGCGAAGAAAATTACTAAGCTGATTAAAGATTCAAAAATCAAAGTGCAGGCTCAGATTCAAGGAGATCAAGTGCGCGTTACCGGCAAATCTCGTGATGATTTACAAGCAGCGATTCAGTTAGTAAAAGGTGCCGATTTAGGACAACCGTTCCAATTCAATAATTTCCGTGATTAATACGATACAAGCGGTGATTTTTGGTAAAAAAATTGCGAAATTTGACCGCTTGTAATCCTAAAATAGATTTGGGAAGTAGAAAATGAGCGAACAAGCAGAAAAGAAAAGCTGGTTTAAAAAAGCTTTAGAAAAATATGATCGTTTTTGTGATGAGCTGGGCGTAAATCAAGGGGCTTGTCGTGGTTGTGTACCGGTAGTAAAGTTTGACCCGGAACTGGAAAAAGAGTCTAAAAAGCCAAATCAAGAAAAAGCCTAAAAAATGCACAATGGTTGTTATCATTGTGCATTTTTCTTTGAGAAAATTGAATTAATCGGCGTAATAGTGTGAGAACCTTAATTTAACGCCCCCTTCATTAGCACAAGGGTTTTGTATGTCAATAGAATAGCTTCCATTAACGCAAAGTGCTGTGGCATTTCTAGGTTTTACCTGTTCTATTTTTTGAAACCCAGATACAGTATTAGATTCACTAATATGAATATTTTTAGGTTGGGAATAGTCGATATTTTTATCCCCTTTTACTACATTAACAGTCTGCTTTGATGAGCAAGCGGCAAGACCTAATGTAATACAGGCGATTATGCCTAGTTTATATGCTTTCATAATCACTTCCTTTTGCTGGTTTTTCTTATAATGTATAAAAAAAGGGCTGATTACTCAACCCTTATCTTGTTTTTTAACCGTTAACGCTGAAATTCGCACCTTGTGCAATTTCATCATTTAAGGTTGGAATTAATTGTTCTAACTGTTTTTGCTCATATTCACTTAATGGGCCGAGTGATAGCACTTCTTCAACACCGTTCACACCAAAGCGAATCGGATAAGCGAAGAATGGTGAGTAACGAGAGTCATCACTGTCAATATAGGCATAACGAATCACGTTTTCACCCATCAAGCCGCGTAATACACCACAAGTAAAGCGTGCTGCAGCTTCTGCCATGGATAAGGTTGCAGAACCACCACCTGCTTTTGCTTCAACGACTTCTGTTCCTGCATTTTGAATACGATGAGTTAAACGCTCAACTTCTTCTTGAGTAAATTCAAGTTTTAGACCATTTGCGGTTGCTTGAGATAATAATGGTAGGATAGTTGGTGCCGAGTGACCGCCCACAACAGGCACTTTTACATATTTCACGTTTTCGCCTTTTGTTTCGGCCACAAAAGTTTCTGCACGGATAACGTCTAATGTGGTTACACCAAATAATTTACGTTTGTCGTAAACACCGGCTTTTTTCAATACATCTGCTGCAATTGGAATTAGGGTATTTACAGGGTTGGTAATAATAGCGATACAAGCATTAGGGCAAACCTGAGCTGCTTTTTCTACCAATTTATAGACAATGCTTGCATTGGTATTAAATAAATCTGCGCGTGTCATTCCCGGTTTACGGGCAACACCGGCAGAAATAACGACCAAATCAGCATTTTCAAGAGCGGGAGCCAAATCATCACCCGCATAACCGCTAACTTTTACACCGGTTGGAATATGGCTTAAATCCACTGCAACACCCGGTGTAACAGGGGCAATATCATAAAGAGCTAATTCGGTTTGTGCCGGTAAATTGAGTTTTAATAATAGGGCTAGAGATTGACCAATTCCACCCGCTGAACCTAAAAGTGCGACTTTTTTAGACATAAATATTCTCCTAAAAAGTGATAGAAATTTAATGAAAGATAGTGTATGAGAATTTATATTCTGATTCAAACATGAATTTTCATTTTTGAGACATACAGCAAATTTTTGTAGGATTTTTTTGTAAGTCAATTGCTTTTTCTGCATAGATAAGCAAAAATTGTGAATATTTTGATATTTAAATGAATAAGAGACAACTGTGGATAAATTAGATAAGCTTTCAGAAGCTTTTAAATTACTATTAAAAGAAGAAAAATTCGGTTCACAAGGTGAAATTGTAGCTGCATTGCAAGAAATGGGGTTTGATAACATAAACCAATCGAAAGTATCTCGAATGCTCTCTAAATTTGGTGCGGTGAGAACACGTAACACTAAAATGGAGATGGTTTATCAGCTTCCGGCAGAGCTCAGCGTGCCGACTACATCCAGCCCATTAAAAAATTTGGTAGTAGATGTTGATTATAACGAAGCGTTGATTGTTGTGAAAACCAGCCCGGGCGCGGCACAGCTTATTGCTCGTTTATTGGATTCTATCGGCAAATCAGAGGGGATCTTAGGTACGATTGCAGGTGACGATACTATTTTTATTACACCGGTTCGTCATGTGCTAACTGAAGATTTAACTAAGAAGATTACGGAATTATTTGAAACATCATTATAGTTAATTTTGAAGGAGGGCTTATGCCCTCCTTTATGTTAAGGAGTATTTATGAAAATTTTAGTAACAGGCGGTACAGGCTTTATTGGTACTGAATTGGTTAGATGCTTGAAATCTGAAAACCATCACTTTACTCTTTTAACGAGAAATAGAGAACTGAAAAGTGATGATAAACAGATTCAATATTGTTACTCGTTAGACGAATTTTCCGATCTAAATGATTTTGATGCTGTGATTAATTTTGCCGGTGAGCCTATTTTTGATAAGCATTGGACAGAAAAGCAGAAAGAAAAACTGTTTAAAAGTCGTATAGAGGTTACCGCTAAGTTGAGCAAATTAATTCAGCAAAGCCAGCAGCCACCGCATACTTTTCTTTCCGGTTCGGCGATTGGAATTTATGGCGATTTGCCACAGTCTTCAAATTTTTATACAGAATCGACCGCTTGTATTGCCGGCGATTTTGCTGCCACACTCTGCCAAGCGTGGGAAAATGAAGCTTTAAAAGCAGCGAGTGAGAAAACCCGAGTTTGCGTTATTCGTACAGGCATGGTGCTTTCACCTAATGGTGGCGCTTTAAAAAAGATGTTGCCTCTCTATAAATGTGGCTTAGGCGGAAAACTCGGTTCAGGCAAGCAATATTGGGGGTGGATAAGCCTGCAAGACCACGTACAAGCGGTTATTTTTTTACTGAAAAATGCAAATTGTTCTGGGGCATTTAATTTTGTTGCACCGAATCCGGTCACCAATGCCGAATTTAATGAAGCGCTTGCTAGAGCGGTGCAAAAACCTGCCATTTTTCATGTTCCGGCATTTATGTTGAAATTAATATTGGGCGAGCGGGCAAACTTACTATTAGACAATCAGCAAATCATTCCTGAAAAATTAGTGAAGGCAGGGTTTCAATTCCAAGATCCGATTTTAAGCGAGAAAGTTTTTCTTAAAGCACCAAAATAAGCTATAATGCTGTATAAAAGAACATATTAAAAGGTGTTTTATGGATTTTTCATTATTGTTAGACGGTTTAAATGACAGGCAGCGAGAAGCGGTTGCTGCTCCTATTGGCAATTATTTAGTATTGGCCGGTGCAGGTTCGGGCAAAACACGGGTGCTAACTCATCGTATTGCTTGGTTGATTGGCGTAGAAAATGTGCCGGAATCGAATATTTTGGCGGTAACCTTTACCAATAAAGCTGCGGCAGAAATGCGACACAGAATTGAGTATACGCTTTCTCAATCAAGTAATAACCGGCTGTTTGGTATGTGGGTCGGTACTTTTCATAGCATTGCCAACCGCTTACTGCGTTCGCATTATTTGGATGCCGGCTTGCCACAAGATTTCCAAATTATGGACACCGAAGATCAGCAACGTTTGCTTAAACGCTTGCTCAAACTGCATAATATTGATGAAAAACATTTCCCACCAAAACACGTCGCTTGGTATATCAATGCACAAAAAGATAAAGGAAAACGGGCAAAAGAGATCGAACACCACAACGATCCCAATGAGAAAAAATTGGTTGAGATCTATCAAATTTATCAAGATGCTTGCGATCGTGCCGGTCTTTTGGATTTTGCCGAGTTGCTGATTCGTGCTTATGAATTATTCAAACACAAGCCTGCAATTTTACAGCGTTATCAGCAACGTTTTCAGCATATTTTGATTGATGAGTTCCAAGATACTAACAATATTCAGTATGATTTGATCCGCTTGCTGGCAGGCGATTCCGGCAAAGTGATGATTGTGGGCGATGACGACCAATCCATTTACGGCTGGCGTGGGGCTCAAGTGGAAAATATCCAACGTTTTCTGGACGATTATGACAATGCTCAAACTATTCGTTTGGAACAAAATTACCGCTCGACAGGCCATATTCTAAATTGTGCGAATGAGTTGATTGCCAACAACGACAACCGGTTAGGTAAAAATTTATGGACAGACAGTGGTGATGGCGAACCGGTGGATATTTACTGTGCGTTTAACGAGTTAGATGAGGCTCGCTTTATTGCTTCACAAATCAAACAATGGAAAGAAGATGAGGGCGATTTGAGCGAATGTGCGGTACTTTACCGTAGCAACAGCCAATCTCGTGTGATTGAAGAAGCCTTAATTCAAGCCAATATTCCTTACCGGATTTATGGTGGAATGCGATTCTTTGAACGCCAAGAAATCAAAGATGCGTTGGCATATTTACGTTTGATTGCCAATCGCCAAGATGATGCTGCGTTTGAGCGGGTAATTAATACTCCAACTCGAGGGATTGGCGAGCGCACCTTAGATCTGCTTCGTCAAATTACCCGTAACCGCCAAATTACTTTGTGGCAAGCGGTGCAAGTGGCGATTCAAGAAGAACAACTTTCAGGGCGTGCCGCTTCCGCATTGTTACGTTTTGTTGAGCTGATTAATGCCTTAGATCAGGAAACCGAGCAGATGTCGCTTGCCGAGCAAACCGATTTTGTGATTAAAAAATCTGGCTTATATGAAATGTACAAGCAAGAAAAAGGCGAAAAAGGTGAGGTGCGGATTGAGAACTTGGAAGAGTTAGTGACTGCAACCAAGCAATTTGTAAAGCCGGATGAAGCAGAAGATTTAACTGACCTTACTGCCTTTTTAACTCATGCCTCCCTTGAGGCCGGAGAATCCCAGGCTTCACAACATGAAGATTATGTGGAATTAATGACCCTGCATTCAGCAAAAGGTTTGGAATTTCCACGGGTCTTTATGGTGGGGGTAGAAGAGGGTATTTTTCCAAGCGGGATGAGCTTTGATGAAGGTAGGTTGCAAGAAGAACGACGTTTAGCCTATGTGGGCATTACTCGTGCCAAGAAAAAACTAACTATCAGCTATGCAGAATTACGCCGTTTATATGGTAAGGAAGAGCGCCATATTCCGTCGCGTTTTATTGCCGAATTGCCGGAAGAAAACATTCGTGAAGTCCGCTTAAGAGGTTCGATTAACCGAGCAGCGAGTTTTGCTCAACCGACGGCATTTGCAAAAAATCCGCAAAAAACGACCGCTTCCATCTTAGATGACGATACTTGGAAAATGGGCCAGAAAGTCAGCCACGCTAAATTTGGGCAAGGCACGATTATTAACGTGGAAGGTTCAGGCGAGGCAACCCGCTTGCAAGTAGCGTTTGTCGGCAATGGCATAAAGTGGTTAATTGCTAAAATGGCAAATTTGCAGAAAATTTAGCAGATAAATATCGTTTCTCTATTTTAATAAGCCGTATCAAAATAGAGAAACTGATTTTAATCTTTTCTCTTAATCACATGCAGTTGATATGGCGGTAAATTTTGGACCACATGGAGTTTCTGTTGATAAGTATTCACATAGTGATCTACTGCCGGTTTAACTAACATATAATGCCTTTGTTCTCCTTCATTATCCGGCGACCAAAGATAATCATCAAAGCTAATTATTCCTCCTTGTCGAACAAGTCGATGAGCAAGTAGAGCATCGAATAATACATCAGGCGCTTCATGCGAGCCGTCAATATAAACATAGTCAAAGTAGCCTTCATAGCCATTTGCCAGCAGATCTATCATTCTTGAATGTGAATAGCCGCGTTTTTTATGTACGGTGGCAGTTGGGTAATGCTCTATAGCAAGCTTAATATTATGCACAAAATTTTGTTCAACTTGCCCCATATTCCAAACTCCTGCATGTTCTGCACCACCTTCCCAACTGTCGATACAGGTAATTTCTACATTCGGTTGATATTCAAGTGCTTTTTCAATAAAAAAGACGGTTGAACGCCCTTCAAAAGAGCCGATTTCTAAAATACGTTGTGGTTTTAGGTAATCAAAAATAGAGTTTAAGCTGGGAATATTATGGCTGAACCAATCGGAGCTGAATTGATATTCTTCCGGAGTAGGCATAATCTGTTTTTCCTGTTCATAGTGAATTAGTAAAGTTATTCTAGTGAATTGTTCAATATTTAGCAAAGAACAATCTTTATTTGACCGTTTTTCATTTCCAAAATAGAAAAGCCCAGAATCTCTGGGCTTTTACTCTACTATTTGATTGAGGTGTTAAGTGGATCTCTGTTTTAGAATGGCATAAAGCTGATCTTTTAGATGCAATTTCTCTTTTTTTAGCATCTCAACTTCTTCGTGGGTGGCAAGTTCTATATTGGCCTCCATATTTTTAATACGTTGATCAAGTTCGTTATGCTTATCAAACAAGCGAGCAAAATGTAAATCGTTTTGTTTTAATTGTGTGATTAAATCACGAAATTCTGGAAACATATTTGGCTCCTATAGGGTTGTTTGGAAATTTTCTTATGTTGAAATACTAGCACTTTTTTGCTTATTTACTGTTAAATCTTTCTATTTTTTTGAACTTGATCACAAAATTTATATCGAAAATTATAATTGTGATAGCAGTATTTAACGCTATAATAGCAAGTAGGAATTTTATTTTTAAGGACACAAAAATAATGCGTTACAAAGTGGTCTTTTCAATGTTGCTTTCTTTATTTGTAGGAACGGCAAATGCAAATTGGACAAAAATTAATGAAGTAGATTATACGTGGGGACCGTTTAATATTTACAATATCACGCTTTTTACAGAAAAGGGCATTTACACTGAGGGCACTCGTCCGTTAATGTTAACCTTACAGTATAAAAAACCGTGGGAAGGGCGTGATTTTGCTGTCTCGCTAGCAAGAACTTGGAATAATTTAGGCATTAAATTACCGGAAAAAGAAGTTGATGAAGTGATTACTCATCTTAGGAAAACTTTTCCTGATATCAAACCGGAAGATAACTTACATTACATTGCCTTAGAAGATAGAGGCTATTTTATTTTAAACGACAAAGTAGTATCTGATATTTTTAATAAAGAGTTTAGTGATGCTATTGTCGCGATTTGGCTTGACCCGAAAATGGATATTAGCCGTCAATTGCTCGATCCTTCTTACAAAGCTCAACCTAAGCCGGTTGAAGTAAAACCGCAAGAGGATGCCGTAGCCAATACAGAAAAAAAGGCTAAAGAAACAGAAGGTGAAGAGAAAGTTAAAGTGAATTCAGAAAAAACAACTGTACCGGCTGAACAGGAATTATCAGCAAAAACACCTTCCATGAGTGAAAAAGTGGACGCTGTCCCGGCTTTAAGCAATATTACATCAGAGAGTCATAGCGAGGGTACAGTAGAAAAGGCTGGGGAAGTAAAACAGACTGAGATAAAAAGCGAAGAAAAGCCGAAACAGGCAGAATTGGAAAATCCGGAAATTTTTATTTCACCGATTTATGATGATTTCTTAATGCTATCGAAAAATTATATTTAAGCGAATTAAAGCAAAAAAACAAGCGGTAAAATTTTCAAGAAATTTTACCGCTTGTTGGTTAAAAGAAAGGATTAACCTAAAATTTTCGCTAATTCCGCACTTACTTCTTCCACCGGTTTTGTACCGTCTAAACGTTCATAACGCGTGTTGCCTGCTTCTGCTTCAGCGGTGTAATAAGCGATTAATGGTTTAGTTTGTTTATGATAAATCGCCAAACGCTCTAATACGGTTTCTGGTTTATCATCTTGGCGGATAATTAAATCTTCACCTGTCACATCATCTTTACCTTCCACTTTTGGTGGGTTGTAAACCACATGGTAAGTACGACCAGACGGTTGGTGAACACGGCGACCGCTCATACGTTCAACAATCACTTCATCAGCTACATCAAACTCTAACACTAAATCAATTTTTACGCCTGACTCTTTTAACGCATCGGCTTGTGGAATGGTGCGAGGGAAACCGTCTAATAAGAAACCGTTAGCACAATCCGGCTGCGCGATACGATCTTTTACTAATGCTACAGTTAATTCATCCGGTACTAATTTACCTTCGTCCATTAATGCCTTTGCTTGTTTTCCTAATTCGGTTCCTTCTTTGATTGCTGCACGGAACATATCGCCTGTTGAGATTTGCGGAATCCCGAATTTATTCATAATAAACTGAGCTTGTGTACCTTTGCCCGCACCTGGTGCACCTAATAAAATCACTTTCATTTGAGAACCTCGCTAAAAATAAAAAATAGTAAATTGTTTTAGGCAGTAACCTTACCGATTACTGTCTAAAATTGCAAATTTTTTTCAACAAAATACAAGGCATTTTGAACATCAGCTTTGCCGATGGCTCCAAGGAGCGAACAAAATTATTTGCAATTTTGTGAGTAAATCTGATCGCTTGTTGCATTAATTTGCTTGCAACTTTTCTTGATTCCACGGCGCGATTTTAAACAGCATTAACATCCCCGGAATACCGATAAAAAAGCAGAACCAGAAGAATTGATAGTAGCCCATCATTTCCACCAAATGCCCTGTGTAGGCGCCTAACATTTTGCTAGGTAGGGCTGCAAGGCTTGTAAAAATTGCTAACTGCATTGCAGTATAGGCCGGGTTGGTTTCACGAGCCATATAGGCAACAAAGGCTGCGGTGCCAAGTCCTACACCTAAATATTCACCTGCCATTACCAAGCCTAATCGCCACAGCTCAGCAGCACCAATACTCTCGGTCGGGAAATGGCCGAAGCTGGAAAGGTAAGCAAATCCTAAAATGGTGATTAATTGCACAAAGCCAAACAACCACAAGGCGCGGTTTACGCCTAATTTCAGCATAGCAATACCGCCGATAATACCCCCGCCAATGCTACACCAAAGGGAGGTCATTTTGACAATGCCGGCAATGTGCGACTTAGTAAAGCCCATATCCAAAATAAATTTAGTTTGCAGGGTAGTCGCTAAAGAATCGCCCAATTTATAGAGAAAAATAAACAAGATTAAGCCAATTGCACCCATGACACCTTTACGGGTGAAAAACTCTTTAAATGGATCGACAAACGCCATATAAAACGGCTTAGAACGATCAATCGGATTGTGCTGAGGCTCTTTGGCAATCAGCGTAATCAGCAAGCAAGGCAGCATAAAACTGGCGGTGATGAAAAATACCATATCCCAATCAAAATGATCCGCTAAAAAGAGTGATAATCCACCGGGAATCAAGCCTGCGATGCGATAAGCATTAACATGGATAGAATTTCCTAATCCTAGCTCGTTATCACTTAGAATTTCACGCCGAAAAGCATCCACTACAATATCTTGTGAAGCAGATAAAAATGCCAATGCAACAGAAAGCGTAACAACAATCGAAATATCTTGTACCGGATCAAACAATCCAAAGCTGGCTAAAATTACCAACAAGCCTATTTGTGAAATGAAAATCCAACTACGACGTCTGCCTAAAAATGGCGGAAAATAGCGATCTAATAAGGCCGCCCAAAGAAACTTCCACGTGTAGGGCAAAGAGGTAAGGGTGAAAGCTGCAATCGTTTTAATATCAAGATTAGCACTGGTTAGCCAAGCGGGCATTAATTGAATTAATACAAACAGCGGTAAGCCTGAACAAAAGCCGGTATAGACACAAAGCAGCATATTTTTGGTGAAAATTTGCTTCCAAATAGAGGGCTGGGGCAGAGTACTAGCGGTCATATTTTTCCTATATTTTGCAAATTGGACAGTGAGCAAAATATAACACAATTTAAAATGCTTCCCCAACCCTTTTCATTGAGATATAGATAGGGTTTGACAGCTTATGAACATCTTCCTATTATTTCGTTAATCTTTAGCTTTGGAAATAAAAAAAATGAATATGCAACATAACAGTGATTTACTACAAAAGTCCCTTGCTGAGAGAATCTTAATTCTTGATGGTGCAATGGGGACGATGATCCAACAATATAAATTAACTGAGGCAGATTTTAGAGGTGAGCGATTTAAAGACAGCCTAATTGATCTCAAAGGCAATAATGACTTACTCACCCTAACCCAGCCGCTGCTGATTTTAGCCATTCACGAAAAATATCTTGCCGCCGGTGCGGATATTATCGAAACCAATACGTTCAGTGCCACCACCATTGCACAGGCGGATTACGACCTACAAGCGGTCGCTTATGAGCTAAATTTTGCGGGGGCGAAGCTGGCACGCACGGCGGCAGATAAATTCTCCACGCCTGACAAGCCTCGTTTTGTTGCCGGGATTTTAGGCCCGACCAACCGCACTTGTTCGATTTCGCCTGACGTAAACGACCCCGGCTTCCGTAACATTACCTTTATGCAGTTGGTGGAAGCCTATGCGGAGGCGACCCGAGGCTTGATTGAGGGCGGGGCGGATCTGATTATGATCGAAACCATTTTCGACACCCTCAACGCCAAAGCCGCTGTGTTTGCGATTGAACAGGTGTTTGACGAGCTGGACGTGAAATTGCCAATTATGATCTCCGGCACGATTACCGATGCTTCCGGGCGTACCCTTTCGGGGCAAACTACCGAGGCGTTTTACAACTCGCTCCGCCACGCCAAACCGCTCTCTTTCGGTTTGAACTGTGCATTGGGCCCGAAAGAGCTGCGTCCGTATGTGGAGCAGATGTCGAAAATCAGCGAAACCTTTGTCTCCGTTCACCCGAACGCCGGCTTGCCGAATGCCTTTGGTGGCTACGATCTCGGTGCAGAAGAGATGGCAGGCTACATTAAAGAGTGGGCGGAACTCGGCTGGCTCAACATCGTGGGCGGCTGTTGCGGCACAACTCCTGAACATATCAAGGCGTTTGCCGAAGTCACAAAAGGCGTGAAGCCTCGTGCCTTGCCGGAAATCAAAACCGCAATGCGTTTATCGGGCTTAGAACCGCTGACGATTGATGAAAATTCGCTGTTTGTGAATGTGGGCGAACGCAATAACGTGACCGGCTCGGCGAAATTTAAAAAGCTGATTAAAGAAGAAAAATTTGCGGAAGCGATTGAAATTGCGATCAATCAGGTCGAAAACGGCGCGCAAGTGATTGACGTGAATATGGACGAGGCGTTGCTCGATGCCAAAAAATGTATGACCCGCTTCCTCAACATTCTTGCCACCGAGCCGGAAGCGGCAAAAGTGCCGATTATGATCGACTCCTCCAAATGGGAGGTGATCGAGGCAGGCTTGCAGACCGTGCAAGGCAAACCGATTGTGAACTCCATTTCGCTTAAAGAGGGCGAGGAGAAATTTATTCAGCAAGCCAAACTCTGCCGCCGTTATGGGGCAGCGGTGGTCGTGATGGCATTTGACGAGGTGGGGCAAGCAGACACAGAAGATCGCAAGGTGGAAATCTGTACCCGAGCCTACCGCATTTTAGTCGATCAGCTCGACTTCCCGCCGGAAGACATTATTTTCGACCCGAACATTTTTGCGATTGCCACGGGGATTGAAGAACACAACAACTACGGTGTCGATTTTATCCAAGCCTGTGAGCGGATTAAGCGAGACCTGCCCCACGCCAAAATTTCGGGCGGGGTGTCGAACGTCTCGTTCTCGTTCCGTGGCAACAATGTGGTGCGGGAGGCCATTCACGCCGTCTTCCTCTATTATGCGATCAAAGCCGGTATGGATATGGGGATCGTCAATGCAGGGCAACTGGCGATTTATGACGATCTCGACCCTGAACTGCGTGAGGCGATTGAAGATGCAGTGCTAAACCGCCGAGCGGATTCCACCGACCGCTTGCTGGAAATCTCAGAAAAATACCGTGGTGTGAAAGTCGAAAGTGCGGACGGAAGTAGCCAAGAATGGCGTAACTTACCGGTGGAAGAACGGCTGAAACACGCCCTCGTCAAAGGCATTACCAACTACATCGTGGAAGATACCGAAGAGGCTCGCCAAAAATTTGCCTCGCCATTAGAGGTGATCGAAGGCCCTCTTATGGCGGGAATGGACGTGGTCGGCGACCTGTTCGGCGACGGTAAAATGTTCCTACCGCAGGTGGTGAAATCCGCCCGTGTGATGAAACAATCCGTTGCCTATTTAGAGCCGTATATCAATGCGACCAAACAGAAAGGCTCGTCCAACGGCAAACTGGTGATTGCGACCGTGAAAGGTGACGTGCATGACATCGGCAAAAACATCGTGAGCGTGGTGCTGCAATGTAATAACTTTGAAGTGATCGACTTAGGTGTCATGGTGCCGGCGGATGTGATTATCGAAACGGCGATCCGTGAAAAAGCCGATCTGATCGGGTTAAGCGGCTTAATCACGCCATCTTTGGACGAAATGGAGTATTTTTTAAGCGAAATGAACCGCTTGCAGCTCAATATTCCGGTGCTGATCGGCGGGGCAACCACCTCCAAAGAACACACGGCGATCAAGCTCTACCCGAAATACAACTACCCTGTGGTCTATACCGCCAACGCTTCTCGTGCGGTAACGGTCTGTGCCACGCTGATGAACCCTGAACTCAAAGCCGAATTTTGGGAAAAAACCAAAGCGGAATACGAAGAAATTCAACGCAAATTTGCGGTGCGAAAACCGCAACGAAACGGCTTATCGATTATCGATGCCCGAGCTAACCGCTTTGACGGTTTCAGCGGCGAATGGGCAAACTACACGCCGCCAACGCCAAAGCAGACCGGTATTATCGAATACAAAAACGTGCCAATTGCCACTCTCCGCCAGTTTATCGACTGGTCACCGTTCTTTATGCTCTGGGGATTGATGGGTGGCTATCCCGATGCCTTTGACTACCCTGAGGGCGGCGAAGAGGCTCGCCGAGTCTATAACGATGCCCAACGGGTACTGGACGAATTTGAGCAAAACGGTAAGCTCAACCCAAGCGGCATTATGGGGATTTTCCCTGCCGTGCGTGAGGGCGATGATATTGCTATTTTTAACGAAAATCGCACCGCTTGTATCGGCAAATCTTACCACCTCCGCCAACAATCGGAGCGTGGCAAAAACAGCAAAAGCCCGTACAACCTCTGCCTGAGCGACTTTATCTCCGACCGTGAAAGCGGCAAACAAGACTGGTTCGGTATGTTCGCCGTCTGTGCCGGCATTGAAGAACACGACTTGGTGGAAGGCTACAAAGCGGCGGGCGATGACTACAACGCCATTCTGCTCCAAGCGGTCGGCGACCGTTTAGCCGAAGCAATGGCGGAATACTTGCACTATGAACTGCGTACCAAAGTGTGGGGCTACACCGTGGAAGATGAAGACAACGGACGCTTAATCCGTGAAGAATATCAAGGCATCCGCCCCGCTCCCGGCTACCCAAGCTGCCCGGAACACACGGAGAAACAGATTATTTGGGACTTGTTAGAGGTGGAACAACGCATCGGTATGAAACTCACCGAAAGCTACGCCATGTGGCCCGCCGCCTCCGTCTGCGGCTGGTACTTCACCCACCCAGCGAGCAACTACTTCACACTCGGCAAAATTGATGAAGATCAGGTGTTGGATTATGCCAAACGCAAAGGTTGGGACGAACTGACTGCGAAGAAATGGTTGAGTGTGGCGATGAAACAGGATGTGAAGTCGCAGGTGGAAAACATATAATGTAGTGGCGGGTTTTAACTCTCCAGTTTCAAATTGTACTTTAAGGAGTGAATATGACAATATTACCTAATGTATATGATAAATTATTTCCCTTAGGGGATTTCGATAACATCAAAGATTATTTTGAATATTTTATCTTTGAAAAAAACACAAGTTTCATTGATGATAAATTGTATAATTCTGTAGAGAGAAAAAAGTGGTTAAAACATTATCCTAGTATAGAGCAATATCCAAATCTTATCTCATATATTCAAGATGAAAATTCGGTCTCATTATCCTTAATATCAGAGGAACTATCAGAAACCAAATTATACTTACCACTTGGTGAGACCATATTCCATTCTGGGAGCTTACCAAATGGAATAGATTTATCAATAGGAGAGAGTTTTTCTCTAAAAGAGGTATTTTCATCAACATTAGACCCTTATATTGCTAATGTTCATGATGGTGATGATGATATTTATTGGCTTATAACAATAAAGGACGACAGTATTCGCTGTTTCCCCGTGCCAGACGAATATGGTGAAATGGAGATAATAATTTTAGATTCACCTAGAGCAGAAATTATAGGAATAGAGAAGAGAAAAAGAGCAAGAAATTGGAATGGATACGACTCTATTTATGACAATGAAGAAAAAACTATAATTTACATCGATTTATATAAACAATAACAAAGGTGCTTGTAAGATGAAAAACACAGGAAAAGAATATGAAAACTTTGTAGGAGATGTTCAGCAAATACTCTTAAATATGGATGGTTATGAAACTATAAAAGTAGAACAAAACAAAATATTATATGATCGCTCTGGTAATCCAAGACAGTTTGATGTTTATTGGGAGTTCAAAGTTGGTGGACATTTATATAAAAATGTAATTGAATGTAAAGATTACAAATCTCCTATATCAATCGAAAAAATAGATGCATTCACTTCTAAAATTTCTGATATACCAGGACTAAAAGGTATTTTTGCAACCAAAAGATCTTATCAAAAGGGAGCAAAAAAGAAAGCAGAATTCAATAACATTAGTATATTGACGATTAGAAAACCTGAAAATAATGATTGGACATTAGATGATGGAACTCCTCTTGTTCGAGAAATCGTTATCAATTCTATATGCCATATACCTTGTCGTATTTTAGAGTTTACACCGAAATGCAGTGAAACTCCAAACGATGAAATAGAATTCAATGCATTAGAAGATGAAATATTCATTATTGATGGAAATCACAGAACATCTTTATATGAAATAAAAA
The DNA here is from genome assembly GCF_013377255.1 of Mannheimia granulomatis. Classification (NCBI taxonomy): domain Bacteria; kingdom Pseudomonadati; phylum Pseudomonadota; class Gammaproteobacteria; order Pasteurellales; family Pasteurellaceae; genus Mannheimia; species Mannheimia granulomatis. The sequence continues at coordinate 1,772,454 of NZ_CP016614.1, read as the reverse complement.
ATAAATTACCCTGTGGGCTAAATAAAGATATTGAAGAATATATTACTCTTGATAATGGACTTATAGAGATAAAAGGAAAAACTTTCAAAGCTGATGGATATTTCATTAAATATCGCTCTTTTCAAAATATTGTTAATGAATTCTCAATAAACGCAATGGATTATACAAAAGCTTATCTTGAAGATCACTTAAACGGTTCAAGAAAATTGATTAAAAATGACGGTGAAACTATATCTTTAAATAGCCTCGAAACTGACTCAGAATAGACTAATTTTACTAACCTATAGATACTCATCTCAGACGAGTATCTTACTATATTTATAGCACCCGTCAAAGATTAATCACAAGCGGTCCCTTTTCCAAAAAACTTTGCAAATTTCCCCGCAAAATCGACCGCTTGTCCTTTTACCCATTCACTACAACCAACTTCCTCACCACCCCACTCAAAATCGGTTCAACAATCTGTTCAGGTAAATGTTGTGTTGGGATGCTATGTAATTGTGATGAAGCCGTAACAATCTCCTGCAATATCTCTTCCACAGCCTGCTTTGATAAACCGGCTAATTTTGCTGTATGAAAAATATGCCGAAGTTGGATTTTATCCCAAAGATAATGCTTATTTTGCTCGCCGTGCCACGCCATCGCCATTTTAACTTTCTGTTTTTGCAAACCTTTCGGGCTAACTAGCGGAAGTGATAAAAAATCAAAAAAGGGTATTGTAGAAACGAGCGGATTAAGTGGGTATTGTGGTTTTCCACATATCAGGGGGAAGTTTGATTTGGGTCAAGGGGAGGGGGCAAGCGGTCAAAGTGCGGTGGGGATTTGCAAAGTTTTGGAGGAATTTGACCGCTAGTAAAAAATGTTATTAGAGCAGGAATCATAAATAGATTATAAGCCAATACAACATTTTTTATATTTTTTACCACTACCACATGGGCACATATCATTACGTCCTATTTTATTTTTATACCCTGATATATGAGAAGAGGAAATAGCTTTTCTAGAGAATGGAAAAATACCACATATTTTATCCATTTCATCAGACTGTTCCCACTTATATGTCTTATTAATTCCGAATCTTAGATCAGCCTTATCAATATCTACAGCAATCCCAAACCAACGATCTGCTTTGTATTTATACTTACGTATTTCACAATGATTATCTAGAGATTGTATTGCAATATCATTTGGTGAGTTAGTACAATGAATAATAAGTCCAATAGAATGATTTTCATCAAATGTTAAAACAAGATTATGTTCTTTTCTATCAATTATACTTTTACGATGGATAATATCAAAACTTTCGTTTAATGTTTTTACCGTATCTTCATTTACCATCAATAACTCTAACCCTAAATCAATTAAATTAGAGTCAGAATTTCTCTCAATATCTTTAATTAATTTTTCGAAAAAAGTCCCTTTATATTTAGTCAGTATTCCATCAACATCATATTGGTTAGAGAGTCCATTTCTCCTAGATTCCATAGCTAAATCAAGATCTACTCCTAAATCGTCACCTAAATGCATAAGAGTAAAATTATCTTGCAGGTATAAATTTTGTTTTAAATGATATGAGAGTATAGTAAGTTCATGATTGGCTAGGAATTTATCAGTATACATTGCTCTACGGTGAATATAGCTTAAGAAGTATAAAGGTGTACATAACATTTCACAAATAACATCTAAAGCAAATATATCAATAACAAATGCAGGTTTAATAATATTATGAACTGTCTGGTTTAAAAAATTTCTAGCTTGAGTTGCTAAAGCAGGATAGTGATCTGAAACAACGGAAAATGGATAAATTTCTGCAAAATCTCGATTAATTTTTAATTTATTTCCTGTTGGAAGAATTAATCTTGTTTTAGAGTCTAATAGGAAAATTCCACATTCTACTGCTTGATCGTATGATAATTGTATAGCCTTCTGAAAATCATCTTGCAGTGCATCATCATTTCCCTGACGAGCGAGTATAGTAAGTTTTTTAGCCTTAGCTTGTAAAATAATTGCTCTATTACCAAAAGTAACAAGTACATCAATTTCACCTAATTTATTACTATTTGTATCTTGTATTTCTACATTTTTGAATACATTATTATTTCCAAAAACAGATTTTAGACGCTCATAAGAAAAATCTTCAGTGAATTGCCCCCTATGTTCCATTGCTATATTTTGATAATTTTTATCCTTGTTAAACCAAAAGAATGGTGTTTCATAAACAGCTTCAGTCAAACTATAGTGTTGAAATAATATAAATTTTCCATTTTCTAATAATAGAATAGGGTAGGCATTAGTAGAGTTAAACGCTCCAAAGCTATTAAATAATGACATGTCTTCATAATTTGATAGACTAAAAGATTTAATGATATCCTCAACTATTTCCTTATCTATTCCAGTGTTAATTGAAATTTCTTTTATAGAGAATGTATAACCATCCAATATAGTCCATAAATAAGGATGTTTAAATTGTAACGATTGTATAGTATTACTAAGTTTTTCTGGAGCAATTTTCTCTAGAGCTATAATTACTTGATGTAACTGATCTACTGAATATCTTTTATTTTCTAAAAACCAATTATTATCATAGCTATATTTAATTTTAGAAAAGTCTCTATATTGAAAGCTATATGCAGACTCACCACCATAAAAGATAACCTCTCTTAACATCTTACCTGATTTTAAGAATGACTTTAATTTTTCAAGGGAATTTAATTTATTTCTATCTGCATATGTGATAGATAAGTGTAATTCTTTGAGTAATTCCTCGGTTTTATTGATAAGCGCTTCAAATTTTGGAGGTATAGGAATTTCTAGTGAAATTTTTTCCTTACACATTAATCCAATTAATAATGAAATCTCCGTTCTTAATAAACGATTTGGCTCATATTGTCCTAACATTTCTTCTCTAGTAACGTTATTTTGAGCAGATTGAATAGTATTGTCTCTATAACAAAAATATGCGATTACGTGAGCATAACCAGGTTGTTTACATAGTTTCTCTAGATCTTTAAAAATAATTTTCTCATCTCTAATATTATTTAATGAATTCATCATTACCTCACTTTAGCTAGATATTTTGATTGGGCTATAAAATAACGCAAGACTTTGCAAAATTCATATGCAATCAACCGCTTGCGTGAGCATAATTATGCTCAAAAAATTAAAAAATGAAACGCCTATTTCTCTTCCTTCTATTCCTCTCTCACACCACTTGGGCAGAAACCTACCTTAACTTGGCGTATGCTATCAGCTCTATCGAAAAAGAAGGCGTTGTAGGTGGAGAGCTTAGCGGGCTTAGTATAGAAAATTAGTGATTTGCAAAAAATTTAGAAAATATTACCGCTTGTAAGTATTTCATAAAGAAAAACCTTACCGTTTTGAGTTTCGGTAAGGTTTTGTTTTTATAGATTAGAGGCTGCAATTAACCGCTTGGTGTAGTCTTGTTGCGGGTTGTCGAAGATTTGCTTCACATCGCCACTTTCGACAATTTCGCCTTGGCTCATTACAATCACTCGGTCGCTTAAGGCATGAATTACGGCAAGATCGTGGCTGATGAAAATATAGCTTAAGCCGTATTTTTTCTGTAAGCGGTTGAGTAGTTCAATCACAGTAATTTGGGTTGAACGGTCAAGGGCTGAGGTCGGTTCGTCCAGCAACACAAATTTTGGCTCTAAAATAATGGCTCTGGCAATGGCAATACGTTGACGTTGTCCGCCGGAAAATTCGTGTGGGTAGCGGTTTATCATAGCAGGATTCAGGTTTACTTCCTCCAAAATCTTCATCGCTTTTTCACGTCGTTCTGCTTTACTCATTTGCGGATAATGCACGGTTAAGCCTTCGGTGATAATTTCACCGACGGTCAAGCGTGGTGAAAGTGAGTTGAACGGATCTTGGAATACCATTTGCATATCTTTTTTCAACGCTTGGTGCTCAGCTTTGCCAAGTTTGTTGATGGTTTTATCGGCAAAGGTGAGATTGCCTCGGTAGTCCAAAATTTGCATAATTGCACGCCCAAGGGTTGATTTGCCTGAGCCGGATTCACCTACAATCCCTAAAGTTTCGCCTGTTTTGAGGTGAAGTGAAATCTCTTTTAACGCATTAAATACTTTTTTCGGTTTGCCGAAAAGTGAGCGTTTTAAAATATAGTCCACCTCAATGTTTTCAGCCTTGATTAGCGTTGGCGTATCTGCCGGCAACTCACCCTTTAAGTTACTCGGAATTGGCGTTAATAGTTCAATAGTGTAAGGGTGCTGTGGGTTGGTAAAGACTTGCTCGGTTTCGCCACGTTCGATAATTTCGCCGTTTTGCATCACGCAAACAAAGTCACTGTATTTATGCACAAGGCGTAAATCGTGGGAAATGAGGATAATCGCCATGCCCATTTCACTTTGTAAGTCGTGCATTAAGTCCAAAATTTCCGCTTGGGTGGTTACGTCTAAGGCGGTAGTTGGCTCATCGGCAATGAGTAAATCGGGCTTATTGATAATTGCCATGGCAATCATAATACGCTGGAGTTGGCCACCCGAAAATTCGTGCGGGTAGCATGCCATTTTCTTTTCGGCATCGGGAATTTTCACCTTTTGCAAGGTTTCTAACACTAATTTTTGAGCTTCAGTTTTGGTTAACTTTTCATTATGGGTTAAAATTGCCTCGGCAACTTGTTCCCCGATTGGCATATAAGGGTTGAGCGAGGTCATCGGTTCTTGGAAAATCATTCCGATACGGTCGCCACGGATTGCTTGCATTGCTTTTTCCGAAAGAGTGAGTAGGTTTTGTTCTTCAAACACAATGCTTGATTTGTCGCCAAACTTCACGATGTTTTTCGGTAAAAGCTGCATAATTGCCATTGAAGTGACTGATTTGCCCGAGCCAGATTCACCTACAATTGCCAAAGTTTGCCCTTTTTCAATTGAAAAAGAGACATTACGTACTGCGTGAACTAATTCTTCGTCCGTTTTTAAATAGACATCAAGGTTGTTTACTTCTAATAATTTCATTCTAAACCTCTATTTATCTTTTGGATCGAGTGCATCACGCAAACCATCACCAATAAAGTTAAAGCAAAATAACGTTAAGCATAAGAAAAAGGCCGGGAAGGCAAGCAACCACGGGTAGGTTTCCATTTGTGCTGCACCATCACTTAGCAATGCGCCCCAGCTACTCATTGGTTCTTGTGTACCTAAGCCTAAGAAGCTTAAAAAGGATTCAAACAGAATTAAAGCAGGCACCTCAAGTGAAGCGTAAACGACTACTAAACCTAATACATTTGGCACGATGTGTCGCCAGATAATTTGACGGCGGGAGACGCCGCAAACAATGGCTGCTTCAACAAACTCTTTATTTTTTAATGCAAGGGTTTGTCCTCGAACAATTCGGGCAAGGTTAAGCCAAGCGACCATTCCGATTGCGATAAAAATCAAGAAAATATTTTGTCCGAAGAAAGTCACCAGCAAAATCACAAAGAACATAAATGGGAATGATCCTAATATTTCTAAAAAACGCATCATTACCATATCAACTTTGCCACCTAAATAGCCGGAAATTGCCCCGTAAATGGTGCCGATAATCACCGCAATTAAGGCACCGGCAATGCCAACCATTAAAGAAATGCGTCCACCAATAGCAACTCGCACTAATAAATCACGCCCTGCGGAATCAGTGCCAAAATAGTGCTGTGAAGCAAAATCAGGGGCATTTCCCATCATATTCCAGTCAGTATCTTCATAGCTAAACGGCATTAGCATAGGGGCAAAGGTAATAAAAAGTAAGACACAACATAAAATAATGAGGCTTGCTACAGCTGCTTTATTACGAAAAAAGCGACGGCGTGCATCTTGCCATAAACTTCTGCCTTCCAAGGTTGCAGTAACATCAACAAGCGGTTGATTTTTATTAGAATTTTGCATATTCCGCTCCCACTCCTTAAATTAAGAATAACGAATTTTCGGATCGATTACCGCGTATAAAATATCGACAATCGCATTAAATAAAATAGTTAAGGTACCGACTAAAATCGTCAAGCTCAGCACCAGTGAATAATCACGGTTTAACGCACCGTTTACAAAAAGCTGCCCGATGCCCGGTAAGCCGAACACGCTTTCAATCACCATTGAGCCGGTAATAATGCCGACAAATGCAGGACCTAAATAGGTAATCACAGGCAGCAGGGCAGGGCGTAAGGCGTGTTTGAAAATAATTTTACCCATAGGTAATCCTTTAGCTTTAGCCGTGCGGATAAAATTCGAGTGCAGCACCTCAATCATTGAACCTCGGGTAATACGGGCAATGCCTGCAACATAGCTGATGGTTAAAGAAAGCACCGGCAGCACCATATAATAAAGCTGCCCACCGTTCCAACCACCGGCAGGCAGCCATTTGAGATAAATCGCAAAAAACAGTACAAGCAGAGGGGCAAATACGAAACTCGGCATAATAATACCCGTCATTGAAAAGCCCATGACCAAATAATCCCACCTACTATTTTGTTTAAGTGCAGCAATAGTGCCGGCAGTTAAGCCGATAGTTACCGCAAAAATAAAAGAGATAATGCCAAGTTTTAAAGATACCGGAAAAGCAGAAGCAATTAGATTGTTCACCGATTGATCTTTATATTTAAATGAAGGGCCGAAATCACCTTTAGACAGATTTTCCATATAAATGAAATATTGTTTATAAAGCGGTTCGTTAAGATGATATTTGGCTTCAATATTTGCCATAACTTCCGGTGGGTAAGCTTTTTCGGTTGTGAACGGGCTACCGGGGGCAAGCCGCATTAGGAAAAATGAAAAAGTAATCAGAATAAACAGGGTTGGAATTGCCTCAAGAAGACGTTTAAAAATAAATTTCAACATAGCGTTACTCTTTGTAGTTATAGAATATTTAATTAATAGCGTAAATTAAAAGTTTTGTAAATAGGGTAAGAGCGGGAGATTGTTTAAGTTCAAGATGCTAGGTTGCAAGCGGTTATTTTTTACTAAATCTTTGCACAGTTGCCTGCATTGAGCATCAAAACAGCTATTTGCAGGTAGTGTGAGCGTAGCGAGTACATTTCTGCTAGAATCAAATCACCTGAGTGTAAAATGGCTTTACAAGCGGTCATATTTTAACAAAGTTTTGCAAATTTACTTAGAAAGCAATAGAGGTATGATTTTTTCATTATTTAAATGGCTGGTTTATATTGCTATCACATTAGCTATTTTAGGTTTTTCTGTGCTAACTTTTAACCCCGTTTTCGGTGGTAAGCCTGATGCGGAAAGCTTAGCAAAAATAAAGGCTTCGCCCAATTATCGTGATAGGGGTTTTGTCAATTTAGAGGAAACCTTCATCCAGACAGGAAATGAACCTATTTCTTGGAAAGATTGGCTGTGGCATAAAATTACTCCGCCTAAAGAGCGATACCCCGCTAAACCTCTACCAACTATGCCGCTAGCCCTTGGACAGTTTAAAAACGGCAGTATGGCGTGGTTGGGGCATTCGAGCATGTTATTCCAAACCGACGGTAAGTTTTTCCTGACCGATCCGCTGTTTTATTCTGCTTCCCCTGTGTCTTTTATGGTGAAGCCATTTGCTATGGAACATACGCCAACGATTGAGGAACTTCCCGACCTTGATGCAGTATTGATTTCACATGATCACTACGATCATTTGGATTATTATGCCATTCAACAATTGGATAGCAAAACCAAGAAATTTATTGTGCCGCTTGGGGTAAAAGGGCATTTACAACGTTGGGGTATCGCAAGCGATAAAATTACTGAGCTGGATTGGGATGAATCGGCTAATGTGGAGAATGTGAAGGTAACCTTAGTACCGGCTCGCCATTTCAGCGGTCGTTCTATTACGGATCAAAATTCAACTTTATGGGGCGGATTTGTGGTGAAGTCGCCCGATATTTCTCTTTATTTCAGTGCAGACAGCGGCTATGGTAAGCACTATCGTGAACGCATTGCAAGATATGGACCCTTTGATTTTGTAATGATTGAAAATGGGGCTTATAATTCGAAATGGGATCAGATTCACGAATTTCCCGAACAAGCTGTTCAAGCCTTGCTTGATGTGAAAAGTACCAAAGCCATGCCAATTCATTGGGCGAAATTTAATTTGTCCGAACACCATTGGACGGATCCTATTGAGCGTTTTCTAGCAGCAGTTAGTCAGCACAATATTGATGTTGCTACCCCGAAAATCGGTGAAGTGTTTAATATTTTCGAGCCGTTACCAAAAGAAAAGTGGTGGGAAGCGGTAAAATAAAAGCTGAGATGAAGCAAAACAATCGGTCATTTTCACAAGATTTTTTGCAGATATTGGCAAATTTTCAAGAGAAAATGACCGCTTATGCATTAGTCAATTTTGGTAATGCCTAAGTGAGCATAGGTGCGGTTGGTGGCAATTCGCCCTCTTGGAGTGCGTTGCAGAAAGCCTTGTTGAATCAGATAAGGTTCCAGCACATCTTCAATGGTATCCCGTTCTTCACCAATGGCGGCGGCAAGGTTATCCACCCCTACAGGGCCACCGTCAAAACGTTCTACAATGGCTTGTAGCAGTTTGATATCCATAAAGTCAAATCCTTCGGAATCAACATCTAGCATGGTAAGCGCTTGTTTGGCAATCCCTGAGGTAATGATACCGTTATTGCGAACATCGGCATAGTCTCGCACTCGGCGAAGCAGGCGATTGGCAATGCGGGGGGTGCCACGAGAGCGACGAGCGACTTCATAAGCCCCGTCCGGTGATAAATTTAAATTTAAGCAATCGGCACTGCGTTTAACGATAGAAGTCAGATCGTCCACCGAGTAGAATTCTAATCTTTGTACAATGCCAAAACGATCCCTTAGAGGCGAGGTAAGCGAACCGGCGCGAGTAGTTGCGCCAATGAGAGTAAAAGGCGGTAAATCTAGCTTGATAGAACGTGCAGCCGGGCCTTCGCCAATCATAATATCAAGCTGATAATCTTCCATTGCCGGATAAAGTACTTCTTCAATTGCCGGCGAAAGACGGTGGATCTCATCAATAAACAGCACATCATAGGGTTCCAGATTTGTCAGCATTGCTGCCAGATCACCCGCTTTTTCCAACACGGGCCCAGAAGTGGTACGGATATTTACCCCCATTTCATTGGCAACGATATTAGCAAGAGTGGTTTTACCTAAACCCGGTGGACCGAAAATCAAGAGGTGATCGAGGGCTTCTTCTCGCAGTTTTGCGGCTTTAATAAAGATTTCCATTTGATCACGTACCGAAGGTTGACCAACATAGTCAGTGAGTAATTTCGGACGGATGGCTCTGTCTATCACTTCTTCCTCACGCTTCGGTGAGGCACTAATGATTCTATCTGCTTCAATCATAAATCTTTACTTATAATGAATTTTTTAACGCTTCACGAATGAGCTGTTCGCTACTCGCGCCGGCTTTGTTTACTTTCTTAATCATTTTTTCTGCGTCAGCCGGTTTGTAACCTAAAGCAATTAAGGCATCAAGGGCTTCATTTGCCGGATCCGGTACATGCGTTGCAACAATTTGATCATGAGATGTTTCCACAAAGAAATCTGTTTGTGCCATGCCTTTGAATTTGCCTTTTAATTCAACTAATAAACGTTCGGCGGTTTTTCGTCCAATACCCGGAATTTTAGTGAGTTTCGCCAATTCTTCATTTTCAATGGCGGTGGCAAATTGGGAAACAGACATTGCAGAGAGAATCGCAAGAGCGAGTTTAGGACCAACACCGTTAGTTTTGAGCAGCTCACGGAATAAGGTTCGGTCTTGTTTTTGGGCAAAGCCAAACAATAAGTGGGCATCTTCACGCACCACCAAATGAGTGAAAAGGCTGGTTTCTTCACCAACTGGTGGCAAGCTGTAAAAGCTTGTCATGGGGAGTAATAGTTCATAGCCAACCCCTTGTACATCAAGTAAGATTTCCGGTGGTTGTTTTTCAATAATGTTGCCGTGTAATCGTCCGATCATGTTTTTGTCCAAAAGTGAAATTTGCGATAGCATAGCAGAAACTGTATAAAATAACACTATTTTATTCTAGTTTGCTGTCGCAAATTTTCGTAAAAATTTAACCGCTTGATCTAATGTATTAGGTGGGTAATACCTTCATAAATCAGCATTAAACCAAATAAAATAAAGATGATACCTGACACATTATCAATATAGTGGCTGTATTTGGCGTAAAATTGTCTTATCGGCTTGCGTGAAAACAGTAAGGCGATAAGTGCAAAATAGAGAAAAGTAGTGAAAACAAATAAAAACAGCAACTCAAACATTTGTGAGGTTTGGCTAAATTTACCTAAATAAGCAGATACTACACTGGTGAAATAAACACCGGCTTTGGCATTAAAAATATTGATTAGTAAACCTTTTTTAATTTCTGTGCAACTGTTTAACGGTATGAGGTTAGATTTATCTTCAACGAAGGTGATATTTTCCCGCACTCGTACCATTTTTAAGCCGATATAGGCAAGATAGCAGCCACCCAATAACATAATGCAGTATTGAAACAGAGAACCAATGTTATTGCTCAGCCACGCTAAGCCAAAAATAGCAAATCCTGCCCAGAAAACAATCCCAAGAGAAATACCGATTGCAGCTAAAATACCGCTTTTAGTTGAATGGCTGGCAGATTGTCTGACTACATAGAAAAAATCGGGGCCGGGACTGGCAAGCCCTGCGAGATGGATAAATAAAATAGTAAGCATAAAATCTTTAAATAAAACAGTACAAAATATGCAGTGAAATGAGGGAGTAAATAGCCGCGAGAATATCGTCAAACATAATACCTAATCCGTTTTCGAGTTTTTCGTCAAAATATCGGATAGGGTAAGGCTTTACAATATCGAAAAATCGAAAACTAATGAAGGTAAAAAAGTAACCGAGCAAGTTATATTCCGGTAGGCAGCTAAACATCAGAAAAATGGCGACAATTTCGTCCCAAACAATTCTACCGTCATCGTGGATACCTAGATCTCGGCTGGTTTGAGTGCAAATATAGCACCCAAAAATAAATGAGATGAGCGTCAGTAGAACAAAAAATAACGGAGATTTGGTTAGATGCCATAATATAATTGCTACAATTAAGCCTGCAACTGTTCCCCAGGTGCCGGGGGCCGGTTTTAATAAGCCTGAGCCAAATCCGAATGCAAAAAAATGGATTGGATTTTTAAGATCGATAGATTTCATACAGTTTATTTTTTGAAGTGATCATAGCCGATATAGCTAGGCAGCGAGTAAGGCTCATTATGACGTAATAAAGTTAGTCCTTCTTTTGCAGAACGAATTTGCCCTATACAAGTATAATTTACCCCGATATTCGTTAATTCTTTTTCTAATTTTTGTTTATTGTCATTGGGTACGGTAAAGCAGAGTTCGTAATCTTCCCCACCGGTTAATGCAAAATGCTCCGCCTCTGAACGAGAGTAACGCTTGAGTAATTCTTCTGAAAGCGGGAGATCTTCCAGATTTACTACCGCACCACATTCGCTGCGTTTGAGAATATGGCTTAAATCAGATAAAAGCCCATCTGAAATATCAATGGCGGCATTTGCGATAGGGGCAATAGTTAAGCCAAGTAACACGCGAGGTATTGGGCGTAAATGGCGTTGGATTAAGTAGCTTTCTTCTGCATTCCAAGTTGGTGTTTCTTCGGTCTGGTTAAGGAGTAATTTTAAGCCGCCTGCGCTATCTCCAAGCGTGCCTGAGACATAGATCCAATCACCTACTTTTGCATTATGGCGAAATAGGCCTCTATCTTGTGGCACAATCCCTTGGGCTGTAATAGTTAGTGAGAGATGCCCCTGTGTGGTATCTCCTCCAATTAAATCGACGTTATAATGGTCCAGAATCTCAAAGAAATGTGTGCTAAATTCCGCCAGCCATTCGTGATTAATTTCCGGTAATGTGAGTGCTAAAGAGAACCACGCCGGTTCAGCCCCCATTGCAGCGAGGTCACTTAAATTGCTTGCAACACTCTTGTAAGCGAGATCAGCCGGTGAAATAGTCGGCAAAAAGTGTGTGCCACAGACAAGCGTATCTGTTGTAATCGCAAGCTGTTGGTTAGGCTTAAGGGAGGTTACTGCACAGTCATCACCGATAGAAAGTAATACATCTTTGCGAGGTGGACGTTGAGAGGCATTAAAGTAGCGTTCAATAATATCAAATTCACCCATAAAATTTCCTTGAGATTATTTATTATCAAAATCCCCAATTTTGTTACAAAATTGGGGAAGTGGCTATTTCTTTCCTAATGCTGGGGCTAATTTGTCTAAAATACCGTTAATGTATTTGTGGCTATCATCGGAACCAAATACTTTTGCAACCTCAATACCTTCATTAATAACTACACGGAAAGGTACATCATGCTCAAATTTTAATTCATAGCCGGATAAACGCAAAATAGAACGTTCAATTGGGTCGATATCGGCTTCATTACGATCTAAATAAGGACGTAATGCTTCATCAATGGCTTCAACATTATTGACAACACCACGGAAAAGTTTACGGAAGTAAGGCATATCAACGCCATTCATATCTTGATCGGTAACAAAGGCTAATTCGACCTCTTCAACTGTATTGTGAGAAATGTACCAAGAATAAATTGCTTGCACTGCACATTCTCTTGCACGGCGACGGGGAGAAACTTTCATAATACCTCTTAATTTCTAACAGCAAAAAATGACGGCTGATTCTATCACAATTCCCCTCTTTTTGCTTAAATTTATGCTATTTTAATTTTGAGGTGGTGATGGTTTTCTCACTAGATTGCAAAATATAAGGGGTAACGAAAATGACTAATTCCCGCTTGCTGATTTTATCTCGGGTTTGGCTAAACAGCCGTTTAATAAAGGGAATTGAGCCTAAAATTGGTACTTTATCTTCTCCTTTTTGGGTTAAATGTTGGAAAATACCACCTAAAACAATGGTTTCTCCGTGTTTGGCAAAGACTTGTGTATTCAATTCTTGTTTATCTATGGTAATTAAACCACTGCTACCGGATTGCGAATTAGGAGAATTTTGAGTCACAATCAGATCCAGTAAGATCTGATTGTGCGTGGAAAGGTGAGGGGTAACTTCCAGCCCTAATACGGCTTCTTTAAACTCAACATCAGTTGCTTCTGATTTTGTGTTATACATCACATAAGGAATTTCCGTACCTTGTTTGATACTGGCGGCTTTTTTATTGGTAGTGAGTAGGCGGGGGCTTGCAATAATTTCTACACTGTTTTCTTGCTCAAGTGCAGAAAGCTCCAAATCTAGTAGGCGACTATTAATTGAGGCAACTTGTAATACCGCAGAAGCTCCATTTGCTACCGGGAAATTAACATTTAAATTGTTAGCCACATTGTTCAAACCATTGCCTTCCAGCTTGCCGCCAAATTTATAATGATCCGGACTTGAGGAAAACATACCCCAGCGTACACCAAGCTCTTGTAGGTGTTCGCTGCTAATAGTTACAATTCTGGCCTCTATAGCAATTTGCTCAGTTGGATGATCGAGTGTTTTTACTAATTTTTCTATATTTCGTAACGACTTTTCGCTGTCTTTAATAATCAAACTATTACTTCTTTCATCAAAATGAATATAGCCGTTTTCCGATAGAAATGTACCACTACCTTTAGTTAAAGAGTCTATTATTTCAGAAGCTTTAGCATAATAAAGTTTGATCGTTTTCGTGATAAGTTTTGGTGGAGCAAGCGGTTGAATTTTCCCATTATTTTGCAAATGAGCGATTGGTGGCATACTTTCTAACTTATTTTCTTGTTTATTGATATAAGCAATATCATTCTCTTGCTTTAACGATAATTTATTGATTTTACTTATTGTTTTTAATATTTCATCAATAGATTTATTGTCTAAACGTAAGGTGGTTTTAGTGTCTATATTATCTTCCAATACAATATTTTTATCGGTTTCTTCTGCTAAATAGGTCAATATTGCAGGTGTTGGGGCATTTTTTAATGAAATAGATAATGTATTTGCTAAGACAAGAGAAGGAGTAAGCAATAATAATGAGAGAATTTTGGACATATAAACCTCTATAATTTTAAGGTGACTTCATAAGGCGTATTACAGTGTTGAGTCAATTTCCAATCAATATAAGTAATAGATTTAAGCGTAATAGTTTTTATCTCAATTTGATGATTGTTGACTAATTCATTTTCCCTGAAGTCAAAAAGCTGATCTTTTTCATCAATAAATAATGCTCTAAAACTATTATCTATTTTTATTAAACCAACTAGTTTTAGTTTTTCAAATTCAGTAGGTAGATTAATAGAAAATAGATTTGTAGAAGGTTTGCAAGCGGTTAAATTTTCATTATTTTTTGCAATATCATTTTCTACCTCTGTTAATTGTTCATTTTCTGTAGTGTTAGTCGTGCCAAAAAAAGGATCTGCCACTGCATTGCAGCAAAGTAATAAAATAGATAAGAAATATTTATTCATATTCTTCCTTATTAGTACTAGGTACTAGAATAGTATTGAGCTCCAGTTTTCTTTCCTGAGTAGATTTAGTTAGAGAAATCATATTGAATTTTAAATAAGGAATCTGATTGAGTTCTTGAATAAAATTAAAAATGGATGAACTATGATGAACTACTTGCAGTTCAATACTTTTTCCTTTTTCTAAATTCCATTGCAGATTATGAATCTGAAGACGATTTTTCTGAGCAATTTGCTGTATGTTTTCGTTAATATTTGTTAAATTAAAGTTTTTATTGTTTAGTGCTTTCTCCTTTTCTAGCAAAGTGTTATATATTGCTTGTTGATGTTCAATAACTTTGGTTTGATTAATTATCTCTTGCTTTGTTTCTATTTCCCAAAAGTGTATTTTAACTACGTTAATTATTGGGTAAATAAGAAAAATAAGTGTTAATATTATCAATATAATCTGCTTTTTATAAATAATGGTAGAGAGAAAAATAAACCCGTTTTTATGTGGGTTTAGATATAAATGCATTAGTTTTTTCTTGATGAATTCCATTTTTTATCCTTGATATTTAAGGGTGAAAATAAATTCAGTTTCATTTTTATTGTTAACACTAATATGATCTGTTTTTAACTCAAAAAATTGTTGTTCTTTGAGGTATTTATCAAGTGCCTGAAAATCTTCTTGTGAGCTGATCTTTCCACTGATTTTTAAATAAAGTCGGTTGTCATGATAAAGTTGAATAGTATTGATTCCGCCTTTTTTTAGCGGAAATTGCATAATCAATGGTATGAATTTTTCTATCTCTTTTTTTGTACTAACAGGTAGTGAGACTTGATTATGGCTCTGTAAATTTGCAATCTTATTTTCTAGAGCGCGACTTTCTGTTTGTAATTGGTTTAATTTCTCTACAAGCGGGTAAATTTCTTGCTTTTTTTGCAAATGATAAAAAATGAGAAATAGAGCTATTCCAATAAGAGAAAATGACACCAATGCCATCTTTTTAATCAGATAGTATGTTGTAAATACCCATTTACTTTGTGCATTGCTGGCTAAATCAATACCTTGCCATTCCATAAACTTGCTCCTACAGCCAGCAGATAGAGATGCTTGTTGTGTATGCTATTTATTTCCGATTCTGAAATTTCAATATCTTCGATTTTGATACAGTTCTCCGGTGCTATTGGGAGAAAACGGATATTGGCTTCAGTGAATTGCACAGTTTTTTGTTGGAAAGAAAACGGTGGAAATTCAGTTTTGTCTGTTAGATTTTTAAAGTAAGTAAGAAATTGCTCTAATATAGCAATGTAGTTCACAATCTAATACGCAAGGTATTTGAGTGAGATTATCTGCATAGCTTTTACGTAATGCATAGATAACAATTTTATTAAGATTGTTATTACTGAGTGGGAATTGTTGATAATCAAAATTTAATGTTTCAATAGAAAGTGGCTGCTCATTTTTCAAAATTTGAATAATGTGTTGGTGTAATTGAATTGTGTTTAAAGTTTTTGGCAAAAAAACAGTTTTTCGCCAAATATAGCTGTGCGAAACAGGGCGAATTAGGTTCAATTTTTCTCTGTGTTGATTGAGTTTTTCGCTTGTATTCATTTGAATAAAGCAAGCTAAGTCAAAGGGCTTTTTTTGCCAGAAAACAGTGAATTTTTCGGTTTCTTTTTTGACTAAGCAGTAGTAATGTTCATCTTCACTTAGCCCTAAAACATAGGGCTGCAAACAAGCTTTTGAAACTTTCTGTAGTAATTTCATAATTGATTAATAAGTAAATATTTGTAATTAATTAGGGCAAAGTTAGCGTTTTTCGCTTATACTTAGGGCTTTAATATTGGCTTTATATTTCCTTTTAGTCATTAACCAAAAGAGATTTTTTCGATGCGGATCGCAAAAATAATATTTAGTACTTTACTTTCGCTCTTCATTTTAGGTGGGGTAATCGCCGGTTTGCTGTATATGCACATCAAATCAGATTTGCCAGATGTGGCAACGTTAAAGAATGTTGAGCTACAACAGCCTATGCAGATTTTTACTTTAGATGGTAAATTGATTGGTGAGGTAGGTGAAGAGCGCCGTATTCCTGTGAAATTGGAGGATGTTCCGCCAATGTTGCGTAAAGCCATTCTTGCAACAGAGGATGCTCGTTTTTATGAACATAAAGGGATCGATCCTAGAGGCATTATGCGTGCATTATGGCGTACCAGCCAAGGGGATACCCAAGGTGCAAGTACTATTACTCAGCAATTAGCAAAAAACTTTTTTCTTACTCCTGAACGAAGCTTAGAACGTAAGGCTAAAGAGGCGATTTTAGCCCTTGAAATTGAACAGGTTTTAACCAAGGATGAAATTTTAGAACTTTACCTTAATAAAATTTATTTAGGCTATCGTTCTCACGGTGTAGCAGCGGCAGCTAAAACTTATTTTAATAAAACGCTAAGTGAGCTTACGCTATCTGAAATTGCAATTATCGCCGGTTTACCGAAAGCGCCTTCTACAATGAATCCGCTTTATTCGGTTAAACGAGCAGAAGATCGTCGCAATGTAGTATTGGGGCGAATGTTAGAAACAGGGGATATCTCTAAAGAAGAATATGAAAAAGCAAAAGCCGAACCTGTGGTAGCAAGCTATTACGGAGCGGCTTTAGAGTTTAGAGCTGACTATGTAACGGAAATGGTACGCCAAGAGATTGTTAAACGCTATGGCGAGAATATCGCATATAACAAAGGCTTGAAAGTGTATGCGACCGTCATTTCGGCAGACCAGAAAGCTGCACAAGATGCTTTGCGTGAGAATTTAATTGATTATGATCGTCGTCATGGTTGGAGAGGGGCTGAAAAATTATGGACAGGTAACTCAGCTTGGGACGAAGAGAAGATTATCGATCACTTAAGTAAATTGCCAAAATCAGAACCTTTTACTCCGGCTGCAGTGATTGAAGTTGATAAATCAAAATATACAATTTTGCTGGCTAATGGTGAAAGCGATAGTTTGAAGCGTGTAAATGCTTCATTTGCAAGTAAAGGATTGAAAGCAGGTGAGCAAATTTGGGTACGCCAAAATAAAAATAAAGAGTGGGTACTGGGACAGATTCCGGAAGTTAATTCTGCATTAGTTTCAATTAATAGCGAAAATGGTGCAATTGAAGCGATTGTTGGTGGATTTAGTTTTGAGCAAAGCCGTTTTAACCGTGCAACTCAATCTTTAGTGCAGGTTGGTTCAGCAATTAAACCATTTATTTATGTAGCTGCAATGAATAAAGGTTTAAGTTTATCCACCACAATTAGTGATTCTCCTATTGTTATTAAAAAGAAAGGCCAGAAAGAGTGGCGACCTAAAAATGCTGATGGTGTTTATGGTGGACCATTACGGGCAAGGGTGGCATTAGGAAAATCAAAAAATATGGTAGCGATTCGTGTATTGCAAATGGCGGGTATTGATTATGTTGCCGGCTATTTACAACGTTTTGGCTTTAATCATAGTCAATATCTGGCAACGGAGTCTTTAGCGCTAGGGGCTGCTTCTTTTACTCCGCTTGAAATGGCTCGTGCCTATGCTGTTTTTGAGAATGGCGGTTATTTAATTGAACCATATATTATTGACAGAATTATTGATGCTCAAGGTTATGAGCTATATCAAGCAAATCCTGTAGTGGCATGCTCTGCCTGTGATAACCCTGTTATTTATCCTGAGCCGGAGTATTTTGAGTCAGTTAAAATTCATGATGAAACACAGGTAAATACCGCACCGGTAACCTTAACAAAAGAAGAAGATTTAGCTGAGGAGAATGCTGAGATTGATCCGGAATTACAGCAAACGAATAATGGTGAAAAAAGTGCTCCAAGTTTAATGGCTGAATCATCTCACCATGTTAAAGGACTTCGTTATGCGCCACATGTTATTAGCAGTGAACTGGCCTTTTTAATGCGTAGTGCTTTGGCAAGTGCAATTACCGGTGAACCGGAGAATGGCTGGCGAGGCACAAGCTATCGTATGCTAAATTCAATTAAGCGTGCTGATGTGGGGGGGAAAACAGGAACAACCAATAATGCTAAAGCTACTTGGTATGCCGGTTTTGGTGCAGATATTTCAACTGTGGTATATGTCGGTTTTGATGATAATAAAAGAAATTTAGGTAAGAATGCCTCGGGTTCTAATACTGCTTTACCGGCTTGGACAAGTTACATGAAAGTGGCTTTGGCTGATAAACCGGTTAAAAAAGATCCTTTACCGAAAAATATTATTGAAGTAAATATTGATCCTAATAGTGGCTTTTTAGGCAATGGACGTAAAGAGTTTTTTATTAAAGGAACCGAGCCAACGAAAAGATATATTATCGAAAGGGCTTATACGGAAAAAGCACCTACTACGGAAACGCAACCATTGCGTTTAGGTTTGCCGCCTCCGGGTGTATTGAAAGGTGGTGAATTATTTTAATTTACAATAAATTTATGGTGGGATTTACTCTTAAAAGTTGAAAAATAGGGGCATTTCTTGCGATAATAACCACCAATTTTATTTTGGGCGATTTGTGAGTTATTTGTATATTCCTTAGTCAATAAATAGATTTTATTGCAATTTTTATAAGAAATCAGACCGCTTGTAAGTCACAAGCGGTCGTTTTTTCTTTTAATTTCACAAATCAAATGTTTATTAAATTTAAAAAGAAGAAAGAATAATGGCTGAAAAACGTAACATTTTTTTAGTTGGGCCTATGGGGGCAGGTAAAAGCACTATTGGTCGCCAGCTCGCTCAAATTTTAGGTATGGAGTTTATTGATTCCGATAGTGTTATTGAGGAAAGAGCCGGTGCGGAAATTGATTGGATTTTTGATGTTGAAGGTGAAGCCGGATTTCGTAAACGTGAAGAGCGAATTCTGAACGAATTAACGCAAAATCATGGTATTGTACTTTCAACCGGTGGTGGTTCCGTATTATCCAAAGATAATCGTAATGTATTGTCTGCCCGTGGTATTGTGGTTTATTTAGAAACGACGGTTGATAAACAATTTGAACGAACTCAACGTGATAAAAAACGCCCTCTATTAAAAACGGAAGATCCACGTAAAACGCTAGAAGAGATAGCGAAAATCCGTAATCCGCTTTATGAAGAAATTGCCGACATTACTATTCATACGGATGAACAAAGTGCGAAAGTAGTTGCGACACAAATTATTGATTTAATAGATAATTTACAATAGTGTAGAGCGACACAGTAGGAAAGGAGCTAAGATATGTTGCAAGTAAATGTTGAATTAAAAGAACGCAGTTACCCGATTATAATTGGTGCGGGTCTATTAAATGATCCTGCCAGTTATCGCCCGTTAAAAGCAGGTGATAAAGTCATGGTGGTTTCAAATCCAACTATTGCAACACACTATCTTGCTACTGTTACACAAGCCTTGACAGAGCTAGGTTGTCAGGTTGATTCGGTTTTAATTCCTGATGGTGAACAGCATAAAACCTTAGACTCATTAAACTTAATTTTTACCGCGCTTTTAGAAAAAAATCACAATCGAGATACCACTCTTATTGCATTAGGTGGTGGTGTAATTGGCGATGTAGCGGGTTTTACAGCTGCGTCTTACCAGCGAGGTATCCGCTTTATCCAGATTCCTACAACCTTATTGGCACAAGTGGATTCATCTGTGGGTGGAAAAACAGCTGTGAATCATTCCCTTGGCAAAAATATGATTGGTGCATTTTACCAGCCGGTTTCAGTTATTGTAGATACTGATACTTTGCACACTTTAGCAAAGCGTGAAGTGAGTGCAGGATTAGCAGAGGTAATTAAATATGGTGCTATTTTTGACCTGCCGTTTTTTGAATGGTTGGAAAAGCATATTGATGATTTAGTTAATTTGCAACAAGATGCTTTGGAATATTGCATTCAGCGTTGCTGTCAGTTAAAGGCAGATGTAGTTGCCCGCGATGAAACAGAAAAAGGCGATCGTGCGTTATTAAACCTAGGTCATACTTTTGGCCATGCTATTGAAGCGAGAATGGGCTATGGTGTATGGCTGCATGGAGAAGCGGTTTCTGTTGGAATGCTTGAAGCTGCTGCCTTATCTCATATTTTAGGTGATTTAAGTGAAGAGGATGTAGGTCGTTTGGAAAAGCTCCTGGCGCGAGCCAATTTGCCGACCGTTTCTCCCGATGGTATGGAGCCTGTGGAATATTTGCCTTATATGTGGCGTGATAAAAAAGTGTTGAGTGGTCAATTACGTTTAATTTTATTGAAATCGCTTGGTCAAGCTTATGTTTCGGCAAAAGCAACTGAAGCACAAGTGTTGGCATCTATAGAGCGTTTTACCCAGCGTTAATTTTATCTGTTCATGAATCATCCTAAACATAGAGCCTTTTTAAAATGGGCAGGCGGTAAATATCGCTTAATATCAGATATCCAAACCCATTTGCCGAAAAAGGCTTGTTTAGTTGAGCCTTTTGTCGGTGCGGGTTCGGTTTTTCTAAATACTGACTTTGAGCGCTATATTTTAGCTGATGTTAATCCTGATTTAATCAATCTTTTCAATGTAGTAAAAGGTGACGTAGAGCAATATATTGCTCATACGAAATTACTTTTTTTACACCCTAAAGCAAATACAGAAGCCTTTTATAAAGCACGTCGTACGGAATTTAATCGTTCAAAGGATAGTTTTCGTCGCTCAGTAATTTTTCTCTATTTAAATCGTTTCGGCTATAACGGATTGTGTCGTTATAACAAAAAACAGGGTTATAACGTGCCGTTTGGGCGTTATAAAACGCATTATTTTCCGGAAAAAGAGCTGCGTTTTTTTGCAGAAAAAGCTCAGAAAGCGGAGTTTGTTTGTGCGGATTTTGAGCAAGTGTTTGAGCAGATTAAACAATCCCCAAGTGATTGTGTTATCTATTGCGATCCTCCCTATGCACCTTTAAAACAGGAAACTAATTTTACCCAATATGCCGGAGGAGGATTTAGTCTGGCGCAACAAATGCGTTTGGCCCAGTTAGCTTTTGAAATGAAAGAGCAGGGCATTCCTGTTTTAATCTCTAATCATGATACGGAATTTACTCGTCAGATTTATCAGTCAGCACAAATGCAGTCTATTCAGGTACAGCGTTCTATCGGGCAGAATGCAGATTCAAGAATCAAAGTGGGCGAGTTATTCGCACTTTTTATTTAACTATTAGCAAATTTTTCTAAAAAAATCACCGCTTGCTGTATTGGCAACAAGCTTTATTTTTATTTAGCCTCTGGAGTATGAAATGGCAAATCAAAAGGAAGAGCGTCAATCCTGGTCAAATCGATTGGCGTATATTATGACGGTTGCAGGGGCAACTGTTGGTTTTGGTGCAACTTGGCGTTTTCCCTATTTAGTTGGTGAAAATGGCGGTGGTGCTTATGTTTTCTTATTTTGTATCGCCATGATTGTTATCGGTATTCCGATGATTTTGGTTGAAAATGTTATTGGCCGTCGCATGCGTGTTAATGCGGTGGATGCTTTCGGTGGAGAAGCCAATGGTAAAAAAATTGCCTCAGCTTGGAAGATTTTAGGCTATATGGGGTTACTCGGTTCCTTTGGTATTTTGGCTTACTACATGGTACTTGGTGGTTGGGTACTGAATTATATCGGCAGTCTGGTAACAGGGAGCTTAGATCTTTCTACCCCAATTACAGTAGAGACAACTTACCAATTTTTCCAGCAAAGTATTTTTAACAACCCTGCAACCATTATTGGATATACAGCCTTATTTGTGCTGGTAAATTACTTTATTTTAGTGAAAGGGATTGTGGATGGTATTGAGCGCTCGGTCCAATATCTGATGCCGATTTTATTCGTTTTTCTGATTATTATGGTGATCCGAAATGTAACTTTGCCGGGTGCAGCTGAGGGGATTTCATTTTATTTAATGCCTGATTTTTCTAAAATTACACCTAAATTATTTGTGTTTGTACTAGGTCAGGTATTCTTTGCATTAAGTTTAGGATTTGGGGTATTGATTACACTTTCAAGCTATTTGGATAAAAATGAAAATTTAGTTAAAACGGCAGCTATTACAGGCATAATGAATACCGTGATTGCGGTACTTGCCGGTTTTATGATTTTCCCGTCCTTGTTTAGTTTTGGTGTGGCACCAAATTCTGGTCCGACTTTAGTATTCCAAAGTTTACCTATTGTATTTTCGAATATGTGGGGCGGAACGGTTTTTGCAATTATTTTCTTTAGCTTATTGGTAGTCGCTGCTTTAACTACTTCATTAACGATTTATGAAGTAATTATTACCTCATTACAAGAGAAAGCGAATATTAGCCGCAAAAAGGCTATCTTTTTAACATTAGCGACGATCTTCGTATTGGGGAATATCCCTTCCGCTCTTAGTGATAATGTTTTAAAAGAGGTACAAATTATGGGTAAAAGCATTTTTGATGCTTTTGACTATATTAGTGGAAATATTCTCTTTATTTTGACTGCCTTAGGTAGTGCTATTTTTGTCGGCTTTGTCTTAAAAGATGAAGCTAAAGAGGAGCTGGGAGCGGGTAAGACTTTAACGAATATCTGGTTTAATTACGTCCGCTTCGTGATTCCACTTATTATCTTAGTGATTTTCTTTAATTCACTTTAAAATTTTAGTTGAGTAAAGCTGTTTGAATAATAAGTCAAGCAGCTTTCTTTTTTGATAAAAATTCATCATTTATTTGATCTAAGTTACCCCCAAAATGATTATAAGCTGATATAATCCAACCGTTATCACTTTTAAACATTTATTAAAGAGGAACAAACTATGTCTGTTATTAAAATGGCTGACCTTGATTTAGCAGGTAAACGCTTATTTATTCGTGCTGATCTTAACGTGCCGGTAAAAGATGGCAAAGTGACATCGGATGCGCGTATTGTAGCAACTATCCCAACCTTAAAATTAGCCTTACAAAAAGGGGCTAAAGTGATGGTAACTTCTCACTTAGGTCGTCCAACGGAAGGCGTTTTTGAAGAAGCAAATTCTTTACAACCTGTAGTAGATTATCTAAATGCCTCAGATTTAGGCGTTCCGGTACGTTTAGTACGTGATTACTTAGATGGCGTTGATGTCAAAGAAAATGAAATAGTTGTACTTGAAAATGTCCGTATTAATAAAGGTGAAAAGAAAAACGATCCTGAACTTGCGAAAAAATATGCTGCACTTTGTGACGTATTTGTAATGGACGCTTTTGGTACGGCTCACCGTGCAGAAGGTTCAACCTATGGTGTAGCAGAATATGCGCCTGTTGCTTGTGCCGGTCCATTATTAGCGGCTGAATTAGATGCGTTAGGCAAAGCATTAAAAGAACCACAACGCCCGATGTTGGCAATCGTAGGTGGTTCAAAAGTTTCAACTAAATTAACTGTTCTAGATTCCCTTTCAAAAATTGCCGACCAATTAATTGTAGGTGGCGGTATCGCAAATACCTTTATCGCAGCAGAAGGCCATGCGGTAGGTAAATCATTATATGAAGAAGATTTAATCCCTGAAGCAAAACGCTTAGCTCAAGTGACTAATATTCCTGTGCCTGTTGATGTGCGTGTCGGTACGGAATTCTCTGAAACTGCACCGGCAACGGAAAAAGCGGTGAACGAAGTTCAAGCAGATGAATCAATCTTTGATATCGGTGAAAAATCAGCAGAGCAATTAGCAGAGATTATCCGTAACTCGAAAACCATTCTTTGGAACGGTCCGGTAGGTGTATTTGAATTCCCTAACTTCCGTAAAGGTACCGAAGTGATTTCAAATGCAATCGCAGAAGCAACTGCAAATGGTGCATTCTCTATCGCAGGCGGTGGTGATACATTAGCGGCTATTGATCTATTCGGCATCAAAGATAAAATTTCTTACATTTCAACCGGTGGCGGTGCGTTCTTAGAATTCGTTGAAGGTAAAGTATTACCGGCAGTGGAAATTTTAGAGAAGCGTGCAAACGGTTAATTGATTACAAGCGGTCAAATTTCAATGAAATATTGCAAATTTGACCGCGTATTTTAACAATGTGCGTTTGCACATTTCATACAATACAAAGGAAGCAAAAAATGTCATTATTAAACATCGTAAAACCGGGCGTAGTAACAGGCGACGACGTACAAAAAGTTTTCGCTTACGCTAAAGAACACAACTTCGCAATTCCTGCAGTAAACTGTGTAGGTTCTGACTCTGTAAATGCAGTATTAGAAACTGCCGCACGCGTTAAATCACCGGTAATCGTTCAATTCTCAAACGGTGGTGCACAATTCTATGCCGGTAAAGGCATTAAACCTACCTCAGGTGCTCGTCCTGATGTATTAGGTGCGATTGCAGGTGCGAAACACGTTCACCAATTAGCGGTTGAATACGGTGTGCCTGTTATTCTTCACACAGACCATGCGGCGAAAAACTTACTTCCATGGATTGACGGTTTACTTGAAGCAGGTGAAAAACACTTTGCAGAAACAGGTCGCCCGCTTTTCTCTTCACACATGATCGACTTATCTGAAGAGCCAATCGAAGAAAATATGGAAATCTGCCGTGAGTATCTTGCTCGTATGGACAAAATCGGTATGACCCTTGAAATTGAAATCGGTGTAACCGGTGGTGAAGAAGACGGCGTTGATAACTCAGATGTAGATGAATCTAAACTTTACACTCAACCATCAGAAGTGTTATATGTTTATGACCAATTAAGCCCAATCAGCCCGCGTTTCACTATCGCTGCTGCATTTGGTAACGTACACGGTGTTTACAAACCGGGTAATGTGAAATTAAAACCATCTATTTTAGGGGCTTCACAAGAGTATGTTTCTAAAGAACGTGGCTTACCTGCGAAATCATTAGACTTCGTCTTCCACGGTGGTTCTGGTTCTTCTCGTGAAGAAATCCGCGAAGCGATCAGCTACGGTGCCATCAAAATGAACATCGACACGGACACCCAATGGGCAGCTTGGGACGGTATTCTTCAATTCTACAAAGCAAACGAAGCTTATCTTCAAGGTCAATTAGGCAACCCAACCGGCCCTGATGCACCAAACAAAAAATACTACGACCCACGCGTTTGGTTACGTAAAATGGAAGAGTCTATGTCTAAGCGCTTAGAGCAATCTTTCGAAGACTTAAACTGCGTGAACGTATTATAATTTGCAAAGTTTTTAGCAGATTCGACCGCTTGTTATCAGACAAGCGGTCTTTTTTTATTTATTTTTTGCGGTAAACTATGGTTTTATTTTCTTTTGGTTCAATCTTATGGCATTACTTGAAGTCCACAATTTGAATAAACGATTTGTTGAACGCGACAGCTTGTTCCATAAACAAGATTTTTATGCGGTGAAAAATGTCTCTTTTACGCTCAATCGTAAAGAAACGCTTGCAATTGTAGGAGAGAATGGGGCAGGAAAATCAACATTGGCGAAAATGATTGCCGGCATGGTTGAACCGACCTCAGGTAGATTAGTGTTTCGTGGCAATGAGCTGACTTTCGGCGATTATAAATATCGCGCTAAGCATATTCGAATGATGTTCCAAGACCCGAATGATGCCTTTGACCCCAATTATAATATCGGACAAATTCTAGATACGCCTTTACGACTAGCAACTGATTTAAGTGAAGAAGAGAGAAATGAACGGATTTTTAATACGCTTAGATTAGTTGGTATGTATCCGGAACACGCATTAATCCCCATTTCAGAAGCTTCAAGTGGACAGAAGCAGAGAATTGCCTTAGCTCGAGCCTTAATTTTAGAACCCGAAATTATTATTGCAGATGACACTATGAGTGTGTTGGATTTCTCAGTTAAAACGCAACTAACCAATTTGATGTTAAGTGTGCAGCAACGGCAGGCAATTTCATATATCTATGTTGGACAGAATTTGGGACTTATCAAGCATGTGAGTGATAAGCTTATGGTGATGCAAGGCGGAGAAATTGTAGAATATGGTTCAACTAAAGAGATTTTATTAAATCCTCAACATCAAATTACCAAGCGATTGATTGAAAGCTATTTCGGTAAACCTCTAACTGAAGCGGCTTGGGCGGTTTAAGGCTTGTTAATGCTGTGGTCCATGTGATAATTTTGACCTATCTCAATAAATGAGTGAAATACCTCTTTGAGGTTCTTACATTTCATATTCCTAAGTTATAGACTGTTTAAATTTTGATGAATGCAAGGAAAAACTATGGAGTTAAAAAATGTAATTGAACAACGTAAGACCATTAAAGCGTTCGATTCAAGTGTAAGAATAAACCGAGTTGAGTTAGAAGAAATGCTCACTCTCGCACAACTTGCTCCTTCAAAAGCGAATTTACAGCCTTGGCGCTTTGTTGTGGTAGATGACCAACAGGTTAAAAAAGCGCTATCTGCTCATGTAGCCTTTAATGGACCTCCCTGTGAAACTTCTTCAGTAGTAATTGCTATTTTAGCCGACTTACAGTATGAAAGATTATTAGGCGATATTTTAGAAAATTCAGTGAAAAACGGTTGTTTGCATGAAAGTTTTAGAGATCGTAGTTTTGATTTTTTGTTGAATTTACATAATCAACTAAGTGAAGCAGAGATTCGAGATCAGGTTTTAATTGATTCTAGTTTAGTGTCAATGCAATTAATGTTGATAGCGAAAAATAAAGGTTATGACACTCATGCTATTGGTATTTTTGATCGTGATGCAGTGTTGGATTTGTTGAAAATTGATAAAGAACGCTATTTACCGGTTATGTTGTTAGCCATAGGGAAAGCTGCAGCTCCTGCATTACCAAGCTGTCGTTTGCCACTAGAATACACCGTTTCTTGGAATGATGGAAAAGGTTTTAAAAACTAAGAAAAATAGCTATTATACAAGCGGTCGAATCTGTTAATTTTTTTGCAAAAAATTGTCAGAATTTGACCGCTTGTTTTTTATTTTTAGTTGCTATTTATTGGAGTATTATGCAAACAGAATTAAATGCCCGAGCAAATATTTTAGGGAAAATTATTTTTGCCAGCCGTTGGCTACAATTACCGATTTACTTAGGGTTAATTGTCGTTCAAGGGATTTATGCTTATAAATTTATAAAATCGCTGTACGAATTAGTCGTAAATTTAAATCAAATGGATGCAAATACCGTTATGTTGGCGGTGTTAAATTTAATTGATGTGGTGATGATTGCAAACTTGTTAGTTATGGTGATTGTAGGAGGATATGAAACTTTTGTTTCTCGGTTGAAAGTAAACGATCATCCTGACCAACCGGAATGGCTTGATCATGTGAATGCGACTATTTTGAAAGTCAAGTTATCAATGGCAATTATTAGTATTTCTTCTATTCATTTACTGCAAACTTTTATTAATGCTTCCAGATTAGATGAAAAAACGATGTTATGGCAAGTGGTGATTCATATCGCTTTTATCATTTCTGCATTGGCAATGGCTTATATTGATAAGGCTCTTAATTCTTCACATACTAAGCATAAAGCCTATTAGAGTAATTTGAACTATTTTTTATAAAAGTTGTTAGAATAATTAGAGTAATTCATTGTAAGGAGCAAAATCATGGCTAAACATTATAATTATATAGCTATCGGTGGTGGTAGTGGTGGAATTGCCTCTATCAATCGTGCGGCCAGCTACGGTCAGAAATGTGCAATTATTGAAGCTAAATATTTAGGGGGAACCTGTGTGAATGTTGGCTGTGTGCCGAAAAAAGTTATGTTTTACGGTGCTCACATTGCTGAAGCTATTCATCGATATGCTCCGGACTATGGTTTTGATGTAGAAGTTAACCATTTTGATTATGCAAAATTGGTGGAAAGCCGACAAGCGTATATTGAGCGTATTCATGGTTCTTACAACAATGTATTAAGCAAAAATAGTGTTGATGTACTTAACGGTTTTGCCCGTTTTAAAGATGCTACAACCATTGAGGTGAGTTATCCTGATGGTTCAACAGAAGAAGTAACCGCAGATCATATTTTAATTGCAACAGGTGGACGCCCTAGTATCCCGGATGTGAAAGGGGCAGAGTATGGCATAACTTCTGATGGTGTATTTGCATTAACAGAGTTACCGAAACGTCTTGCCATTGTTGGGGCCGGCTATATTGCAGTTGAGTTGGCCGGAGTTTTTAACAGTCTTGGAGTAGAAACACACTTATTTGTGCGTCAACATGCCCCGGTGCGTAACCAAGATCCGTTAATTGTTGAAACTTTAGTTGAGGTGCTAGCTCAGGACGGTATAGCACTACACACTCAAGCTATTCCAAAAGAAGTGCTGAAAAATAAGGACGGTTCTTTAACTTTACAATTATCAGATGGACGTGAAACAACTGTAGATACGCTTGTTTGGGCAATTGGCCGGGAACCTGCAACTGATGTGATAAATTTGGAGGCTGTTGGGGTAGAAACCAATGAACGTGGTTTTATTAAAGTCGATAAATTCCAAAATACTAATGTGCCGAATATTTATGCGGTGGGCGATATTATTGAAGGTGGCATTGAGTTAACGCCTGTTGCAGTTGCTGCTGGTCGCCGTTTATCAGAACGTCTGTTTAATAATAAACCAAATGAGCATTTAGATTACAATTTAGTGCCAACAGTTATATTTAGTCATCCACCTATTGGTACCATTGGGTTAACAGAGCCTCAAGCTATAGAGCAGTATGGCGAAGGAAATGTGAAGATATATAAATCCTCATTTACAGCAATGTATACCGCAGTTACTGGGCATCGTCAGCCTTGCCGAATGAAATTGGTATGTGTAGGGGCTGATGAAAAGATAGTAGGGTTGCACGGTATCGGATTTGGCGTAGATGAAATGATTCAAGGTTTCGCTGTAGCGATTAAGATGGGGGCAACAAAAGCTGATTTTGACAGCACAGTGGCTATTCATCCAACAGGTTCTGAAGAATTTGTAACCATGCGTTAAATATAATACAATAAGTGTTCCCTATAGGAAAAAGGAAATTTTATTAATATTTGGATTAACATGAGATCTTCTCTTGGTTTTATAGCAATATGTTCTTTTATGGTTAATGATGTTTATGCGGATTATCCATCCAGCCATAAGGCTCAGCCTGACTATCTTAAAAAATCAGATAATAAACAAGCGTTTAAAATATCTGAACGTAAAATTTTGAAACAGGCTCAAAATGAAATGGAAGAAGAGGTGAGTAGCTTTTCGATGGAAGAGCTGAGGCTTGGTGCTCAACATATTCCGGATAAAGCCGAAGTTCAATATTTTAAATCACAGTGCCGATATGCGTTTATGTCTGATAAAGATATTATAGCCAACCGCTGTGAAGTAAAAAAAGTGATAAGAGATAAATAAAAAATGGAGCTTTGGCTCCATTTTTTATAATTTGAATTCAGTTTGCTTTGTTCATATAACAAGCGGTGGAATTTGCTAAAAATTTTGTAAATTTCACCGCTTGTAAAATATATACTAACGCCAAGCTTTAAATTGATTGATTAAACCGTTAGTCGAACTGTCATGGCTTGTGATTTCTTCATTATTTTCCAGTTCAGGCAAAATACGGTTAGCTAACTGCTTACCAAGTTCCACTCCCCATTGGTCGAAGCTGTAAATATTGAAGATCACACCTTGTACGAAGATTTTATGTTCGTACATTGCAATCAACGCACCTAAGCTGTATGGGGTAATTTTCTGTACTAAAATTGAGTTGGTTGGTTTATTGCCGGTAAAGACCTTAAACGGTACGATTTCAGCCACTTCATCTAAGGTTTTGCCTGCATCTAAGAACTCTTTTTCTACTGCTTCTTTTGATTTACCAAATGCAAGAGCCTCAGTTTGAGCAAAGAAGTTAGAGAGTAATTTATTGTGATGATCGCTTAACGGGTTATGCGTTTGTGCCGGTGCGATAAAATCACAAGGGATTAATTTTGTGCCTTGGTGAATTAATTGGTAGAACGCATGCTGACCGTTTGTTCCCGGTTCGCCCCAAATAATCGGTCCGGTTTGATGAGTAACCGGTTTGCCATCACGACCGACAAATTTACCGTTAGACTCCATATTACCTTGTTGGAAATAAGCTGCAAAACGGTGCATATATTGGTCATAAGGTAAAATAGCTTCAGATTCTGCACCTAAGAAATTGTTATTCCAAATACCGACTAAGGCTAATGTAGTTGGAATGTTTTTCTCAATCGGGGTGATTAAGAAATGGTTATCCATTGCGTGAGCTCCTGCCAGCAATTGTTCGAAATTGTCAAAACCGATAGAAAGGGCAATAGATAAACCGATTGCAGACCAAAGTGAATAGCGGCCACCAACCCAATCCCAGAATTCAAACATATTAGCGGTATCAATGCCAAATTTTGCTACTTCGTTCGCATTGGTTGAAAGTGCCACGAAGTGTTTCGCTACCGCAGATTCATCTTGAGCCAAATCTAATAACCATTTACGAGCTGAAAGCGCGTTAGTCATGGTTTCTTGGGTCGTGAAGGTTTTTGAGGCGACTAAAACTAAAGTTGTTTCAGGATTGACTTTACGTAATACTTCTGCAATATGTGTGCCGTCCACATTGGACACAAAATGCATATTTAAGTGGTTTTTATACGGTCGTAGGGCTTCTGTTACCATATAAGGCCCTAAATCTGAGCCTCCAATACCGATATTAATAACATCGGTAATCGCTTTGCCGGTGTAGCCTTTCCATTCACCTGAAATCACACGCTCACAGAAAGCTTTCATTTTTGTTAATACCGCATTAACTTTCGGCATTACATCTTTGCCATCCACAGCGATTGGCGTATTTGAGCGGTTACGTAAGGCTACATGTAAAACGGCACGGTTTTCGGTACGGTTGATTTTTTTGCCCGAGAACATTGCATTTTTGGCAGATTCTAAGCCACATTCGTTAGCAAGTTGGCGAAGTAGATTGAGGGTTTTTTCATTAATGGCATTTTTTGAAAAATCGACTAACAGCTCATTTTCAAAACGAAGTGAATATTTATCAAAGCGGTTTGCATCGGCTGCAAAAAGTTGAGGTATAGTCAGCTTGTCTGCTTTATGTTGCTCTAATGCATTCCAAGCAAAAGTTTGAGTTGGATTGATTTTTTGCATCTTTATTTCCTTTTACTAAATGTGAATAGGTTTAAGATTGTGCATCTTTTGTTAATTCATCAAGGCGTTTTTCTAATTCATTTAATTTTTCACGGGTGCGTAGTAAAACCTGCGATTGCACGTCAAATTCTTCACGGGTAACCACATCAAGACGAGCTAATTGGGCTTGCAATATTTGTTTAAATTTTTCATCGAGGTCGTTACCGACGTTTCTTAAACCTTGAGGTAAGGCATTGTGTAATTGTTGAGCAATGGCTTCTAAGTTTTTTGGGGTGAGCATTTTCTAATTCCTTACAATAAAATTACCCTAATTCTAGTTAATTTTGGGTATAAGAGAAAGTAAATTCTTTGATTTATTGCAAGAGTAGATGCTATTTAAATAGCCTTTTTATCAATTTCTCTGTAAAATGCCGCCTTTCGCAAAATACAAGGCAAAAAGTACCGCTTGTATTTTTTCATCTTACGTGGTTCGTAAACCTCCCACGCAAAAAAACTAAGGACACAATATGACTAACCAAACTCCAAAGGCTGTTGTGATTTTTTCCGGCGGTCAAGATTCCACTACTTGCTTGTTTCAAGCTATCGCTGAATTTGGCAGAGAAAATGTAGAAGTCGTCACTTTCCAATATGGGCAACGCCATTCCATTGAATTGGAAAAAGCAGCATGGATTGCCCAAGATTTAGGGGTGAAGCAAACTTTGATTGATACCTCAGTAATTAAAGCTATCACCACCAATGCCTTAATGGACGATAAGGCGGATATTCAACAACACGGAAGCACGCCAAATACCTTTGTGGATGGACGTAATGCATTATTTTTGCTCTATACCGCCATTTATGCCAAAGGACAGGGTATTCAAACTATTTTTACCGGTGTGTGTGAAACCGATTTTAGTGGTTATCCAGACTGTCGTGATATATTTGTGAAATCAATGAATGTTACACTCAATTTAGCGATGGATTACAATTTCAATATTCGCACGCCATTAATGTATTTAACCAAAAAAGAAACTTGGGCATTAGCCGATCGATTAGGGGCTTTTGATTACATTCGTGAACACACCCATACCTGTTATTTAGGCGTTGAGGGCGGCTGCCACACCTGTCCGAGTTGTGTATTGCGTGAAAAAGGCTTGCATGAATATTTGGCAGAAAGAGGTTAAATGATGTTTAAAATTGCAAAAGAATTTAGTTTTGATATGGCTCATATGCTAGATGGGCACGATGGTAAATGTCAAAACTTGCATGGACATACCTATAAGCTACAAGTTGAAGTGACCGGAGATTTACATCAAAATGGGGCAAAGCGTGGTATGGTGATGGATTATTCAGATCTGAAAGCTGTGGTGAAAACCTATATTTTAGAGCCAATGGATCATGCCTTTATTTATGATTTAAATAGCGAACGTGAAAGCCAAGTGGCTCAACTGCTGATTGATTTAAAATCTAAAGTTTATGGTATTCCAAGCCGCACAACGGCGGAAGAAATGGCGAAATATATGTTTGAAAAGCTAGAAAGAGTAGGCTTGCCGGTAAGTTTGATTCGTTTATGGGAAACGCCTACTTCCTATTGTGAGTACAGCAAATAATGGGAATGTTAATTTCTAATCCCAGTTTTCCGATTGTCGAGATTTTTGAGAGCTTGCAAGGTGAAGGTTTTAATACCGGAATGCCGGCAATTTTTGTACGCTTTGGCAAATGTAATCTTACTTGTCCATGGTGTGACACTAATTACAATCAATTTGAGTCATGGACATTAGGTGATATTCTTGCCAAAGTTCGAGGCTATTCGGCAAAAAATATTATCATCACTGGCGGTGAGCCAACTATTCAGCCGAATTTATCTCTGTTATTGGATCAACTAAAGCAAGAGGGCTATTTTTTAGCAATTGAAACTAACGGCTTAAAGGAAATTCCGTCACAAATTGATTATATCGCAACCAGCCCGAAGCGAATGTATCAGGAAAAATACCAACGCCGTTGTATTGCTTTCGCAAATGAAGTGAGAGTTGTGGTGGATGGTGAGGTACAAGAGTTTTGTGAACAGTTGGAAAACAAAATCAAAGCCGAACATTATTACCTTTCACCTTGTGAGGTTGAGGGAAAAATGAATTTGTTAGACACCATTACGCAGTTAGGTTTGTTGAACCAACGACCAAATAAGCCAAAATGGCAGTTGAGTATTCAAACCCATAAAATGGTTGGTATTGAATAGACTTGAAGAAGTTATTATTTCCCACAAATTTAAAGAACTGATGCCGATAGATACCAGCATCAGTTCTTTTTATTTTAGTTGAATTAATGCTTACTGTTGTTTTTCACTAACCATTACTGCTTGCCAGTTATCGTTTTTCGCTTCACCGATTAAATATTTCTGATCAGAAGCCCCAGATTTAGAATCAACAAACTTAATATCCATTACCGCTTTATCCATTCCTTGCGTATAGCTTTTTTGATTGTGGGTTAAAACTGCAGCAATAATAGGGTTGCTTTCTGTAGGTGTAACAATTAATTGCTTGGTATCGCCTGTGATAGTAAAAAGATCAGAGGTTTCATCTTTTACTTGACCTGTAGCTTTACCATTTTCAAATTTAATTGAGATATCGCCAAATTTGCTGATGCGTGCAGCAAACTCTTTATTTTGAGGGTTTGAACCATATATAAAGCCCTCTTTTTTACTATAAACCGCAGTTAAATCCTGAGCGATATTACTGTTTACGCGGTTTTCATCATACACCACAAAATAGCGACTAAATTTATCGGCAGCATCGACAAGATTCTTGCTATTTGTATCGTGATAGTAGCCGTAGAACAGATCATCACTGTGACGCACTATAAAATCTGCTGATTTATGCTCTGCTCCAATATTAGCTAATGGCAATACAATAGTTTCTTTTTCTTCAATAATTTTTTTGCCACTTACGCTATCATACTTTGTTTGAACGCCGGCTTTATCTACTAAGATAAATTGATTAAGGGTTAAGGTTTGTGCATCTTTGTCGAGTGTTACTGAGCCGATTTTGTCAAATGATGCATCTATTTTTTTCTCTTGTGGTTGTGATGCAACAGATGCGTGTTTTACAGAAGGTATCGTTTCAGGCTGAGGTTTTTTCTCTATTACATCACTTTGAGCTGACGGCTGCTGGTTTTGAGAGTTAGGCAATGCTTGTGCTTTATCCTGACCTTTAGAGCTAGCCGGTTCTTGAATGTTATTTTTTTCCTGGTCGTTATTTATTTCTGCAGGTTTATGTGAGACTGGAGTCGGATTCGGATTTGATACCGCACCGCCGCTACTACCACCTCCGCAAGCAGTTAAAACTATGCCTGCGGCAAGTGTTAGAATTAATTTTTTATTTAGTTTCATTGAGATACTCCTTAATTATAAAAAACGCGAAATTTTATCAAATATTTTTATATAAGATATGATTAAGTGGTCTGATGAGATTTTATGCAAACGATTTTATGATAAATAATTTTTAATTATGGAATATCAATATAAGTTTATGATGATAGAGGCTCTTATTTAGTAATAAATTGCTTTGAAATGAAAAGAGTGTACTAGTAGAAAGGGGAACCAGTTTTGAAGAGCTGGGTATTAATCCCTTAAATCTCACTTACTACCAAATCAATATTTAATAATTTCGCAATACCTTGTGATTTACGCTTGATTTCTTGCCATTCAGATTGAGGATCGGATGCCTCAACAATGCCGGCTCCTGCATATAAAGTAATGGTATTAAAAGAGATAAGAGCTGAACGTAAGGTAACACAAAACTCCGATTCTCTTTGACTCATTACCCCTAATGTTCCGGCATACCAGTGACGGGTAAATGGTTCATTTTGAGTGATAAATTGAATTGCATTTTGACGTGGTAGTCCTGCAACAGCAGCAGTTGGGTGAATTCTTAACAAACAATCTCTATCTGACATATTGCTTTTCAATTCGGCCTGAATTTTACGGCGTAAATGTTGAACATTATTTAGGCGTTTAATAGTGGCTTCTGCCACTTCAAAACTATTCACACAATCTTTTAGATTATTTTCGATATCATCAACCACTAATTGATTTTCATGGATATTTTTTGGATCGCTTAATAGCCATTGAGCATTTAATTCGGTTTGAATTTCACTTGGCATAACTGCAGAGGTACCGGCAAGGGCCTCAGTAAAAAAACATTTTCCTTGTCTTTGATATAGACGTTCCGGGGTAGAGCCGATAAAAGCATTTTCTGCACTTTCCGCCCATAAGAAATGGTAACATCCCAGATTAGTTTTTTCACTTTCGGCTAATAAATCATAGCAGGAAATCGGCAATTCAAAGTTAAGTGTGGTTGCATTTGCCAGCACTACTTTACGAAAAAATCCCTCTTTTATGGCTGCAATAGCCTTATCAATATTCTGTTTCCATTGCTCAAAATTACTGGCAGAATTAATGGAAAGCATAGTATTGTTGGTAAGACTTAACTGAGCAACTTGCTCAAAATTCGCGAGAAATTGCTCAAAAATGACCGCTTGTTGTTGGTAGTGGTCGCTGTCGAAATAAAAACAAGCGGTCAAATTTTGCTGATTTTTTATCAATGAAAATTGCGGCAAAATAAATTGTGTATTACCTTCAAATTGCATACCACCAATTAAAGGTAAGTTTTGTTGTTCAATAAAGGTTTGTGCCGCTTCAAGAGTATTAAATTGTTTAAGTATCCCGATAGTCGCGATGGCCTGAGCTGAATCGCGATATTGTAGAAAAAAATGCGGATAGTGGTTTTCTTGTGCTTTTAACCAACCAAGTAATGAGAAACTCTCTTCTGAATAGGCAACAGAGGCTTGAATGGCAATCAAACCTTGATGATGACTGATTTCTGTATAACCTTTTATAAGTTCTTGTTTTAGTTGATTAAAAATAGGCATTTGCAAAAAAATAAGAAAACTTAACCGCTTGTTTTTAGCTGATCGAAAAAAAGGTCCCCATTTTAACGCATTTCCTCTTTTTTTTCCTCCCAAATTAGAGTAATGTTTACAAATTCATTCCAAATTATTTATTTTTTGAGCAGATGGGATGAATACTACTATCAGAATAACAAAGTAATAGGAAGTTTATAATGGATCGTTTCCCAAAATCAGATAAATTAGCACAGGTTCGCTACGATATTCGCGGGCCTATTCACAAAGAGGCTCTTCGTTTAGAAGAAGAAGGGCATAAAATTTTAAAATTAAATATCGGCAACCCTGCTCCTTTTGGTTTTGAGGCCCCTGATGAAATTTTAGTAGACGTTATCCGTAATCTTCCAACCGCTCAAGGCTACTGCGATTCAAAAGGGTTGTATTCAGCCCGCAAGGCGATTGTGCAATATTATCAATCTAAAGGCATGCGTGGCATGGATGTTAACGATGTTTATATTGGTAACGGTGTGTCTGAGTTGATTACAATGTCTATGCAGGCGTTGTTAAATGATGGTGATGAAATTTTAATCCCAATGCCGGATTATCCGTTATGGACGGCAGCCTCAACCCTTGCCGGTGGTAAAGCGGTGCATTATCTGTGCGATGAAGAAAATGAATGGTTTCCGGATATTGAAGATATTAAATCAAAAATTACACCACGCACTAAAGGAATTTTGGTTATTAACCCGAATAACCCGACCGGGGCTGTGTATAGCCGTCAAATCTTATTAGAGATTGCAGAACTTGCCCGTCAACATAATTTGATTATTTTTGCGGACGAAATTTATGAAAAAATTCTTTATGATGGTGCGGTGCATCATCATATTGCGACCCTTGCTCCGGATGTATTAACCGTAACCTATAACGGTTTATCGAAAGCATACCGTGTGGCAGGTTTCCGCCAAGGGTGGATGGTATTAAGCGGTCCGAAAAATCAAGCAAAAGGCTTTATTGAAGGTTTAGATATGTTAGCCTCAATGCGTTTATGTGCCAATACGCCGATGCAACATGCTATTCAAACCGCATTAGGTGGCTATCAAAGCATTAATGAATTTGTGTTGCCGGGCGGTCGTTTATTGGAACAACGCAATAAAATGTATGATTTATTGGTGCAAATTCCGGGTATTAGCTGTGTGAAAGCCAAAGGTGCGTTATATATGTTCCCGAAAATTGATACGGAAATGTATGGCATTAAAGATGACCAAAAATTTATCTACGATCTACTGCAACAAGAAAAAGTGTTATTAGTGCAAGGCTCCGGCTTTAACTGGAAAAAACCAGACCACTTCCGTGTGGTCACATTGCCTTATGCACACCAAATTGAAGCGGCAATCGGGCGGCTTGCGAATTTCTTGAAAACATATCGTCAAGAGTAGCTCAAATCTTATCAATTCCCCTCTTTTCTAAAGATGGGAATTTGATCTCTATAGGTAGATTTGAAAATTATTCATTCATTTTTTAAAGTCTTATTTTAAATGTTAAAAGGTATTCTTTTTTCACTTTCAGCTTCCGTTTTATTTGGCTGTATGTATTATTTGGCGATTTTTCTACGCCCACTTTCCGGAGAAAGTGTGTTTGGCATTCGAATGGTAGTTACATTGCCTTTTCTTTTTTTGGCATTATTTCTATTTAAAAAACAAAAAGATTTTTTTGCCTTTATTCAACGTTTGATAAAAGAGCCTTACCTTTTGCTCGTTATCTTAGTTACCTCGGGCATTGTTGGTGGGCAGATGTGGCTATTTTTATGGGCACCGAATAGCGGAAAAGCGATTGAAGTTTCAATGGGCTATTTATTAATGCCGATTGTGATGGTTGCATTTGGTAAAGTAGTTTATCAAGAAATGCTTTCCTTCAATAAATGGTTGGCCATTATTTTTGCTTTTATTGGAGTGATGAGCAATATTCTCTTGTCCGGAAAACTGTCGCTCGAAAGTCTGTTTGTATGTACCGGCTATCCTATCTATTTCTATTTACGCCGTAAGTTTGGTTTGAGTCATCTATATAGTTTTGTCTGTGAAATTTTATTTTTGATTCCGGTTGCATTATATTTTATCGGAAAAACGGATATGCTTTATATTGAAAGCCAAAATCCGAATATCTACTATTTTATTGTCTTGCTTGGTTTAATCAGTGGGGCGGCGTTAATTTCTTATACCTTGGCAAGTACGATTTTACCTTTTAATGTGCTTGGACTTTTAGGTTATGCAGAGCCTTGTGTGATGCTGGTAATTTCATTTTTAATTGGCGAAACTTTAGCAAAAGAAGCTTATCTTTTAATGGGCTGTTTATTAATTGCGGTTTTACTTTTAGTTTTAGACGGTGCAATGGCACTTCGTCGGCAACGTAAATATCGCAAATTAGCGAAATAATTATTTTGAGGTCAAAATGGACGGAATTGTAAATTATTGGGGATTTTTAACCGCTTGTATTTTGCTGAATTTAACTCCGGGTTCAGACACAATTTATATTATTACTCGAACGATAGCTGAAGGGAAAAAAGCAGGCCTGGTGTCCGCTTTTGGTATTTTAGGTGGCATGCTGATTCATATTTTAGCAGTGTCGCTTGGGTTGGCAGGAATTGTTGCTCACTCTCCAACGCTATTTTATATTTTGAAATACCTTGGTGCGGCGTATTTAGTTTACCTCGGCATTAAAATGTGGCGAGAGCCTTTGGTAATTAACCAAGTGGATTTGGATAAACTGCCGCTTTGGAAAATTTTTCGCCAAGGTGTGTTAACAAATTTACTGAACCCAAAAGTAGTGCTGTTTTTCTTAGCATTATTACCTCAATTTGTATCACATAATTTAGAAAACACTTTCCTGCCTTTTCTATTATTGGGCCTAACGTTACTTACAACCAGCACGTTTTGGGTAACAATATTGGTGTTGGCAGCCGCTCCTTTGGGGCATTTTCTACGCTCTAACAAAACAGTTGGTGATATTATGAATAAAATCTGCGGCTCGATTTTTATTGCTTTGGCGACAAAAATTGGTTTAGAAAGATGAAATTAATTCGCCTAGCACTGCCGGTGCCGTTAAATCGCTATTTTGACTATCTGCTACCTGAAGGTGTGACGGCACACAAAGGCTGCCGAGTTGTTGTGCCTTTTGGTCGTCAAACCAAAATCGGGATTGTGGTCGATTTTCCGGAGTCTAGTGATATTCCCATTGAAAAACTCAAGCCAATTCAATCTGTGCTGGATACCCATTCGATTTTTGATAAAGAGATTTGGCTACTGCTGGATTGGGCTGCTCGCTATTATCACGCCCCGGTTGGCGAGGTGCTGATAAATGCCTTACCGATTAAGTTGCGTAATGGAGATTCTACCGAACGTACTCAGCCGGATTATTTTATTGTGACCGAACAAGGGCGGAAATCTCTGCTAAACGGTGAAAATAAAAAAGCGAAGAAGCAGGTTGAGTTGCTTACTGAGCTGGCAGAATTTGCAAAATTTTTTGAAAAACCGACCGCTTGTAGCCCCTCTGCGTGGAAGGGATTATTGGAAAAAGGTTATGTAGAAAAGATTGATGTGCCTTTTATCGCCCAAAGTTGGCAGCAAACTCTTGGTGAATTACCATTAGTCAATGCCTCAAACCGTTTAACACTTAATAAACAACAAACTTTAGTAGTAAGTCGATTAAATGCACAGAAAGGATTTACCGCTTTTTTACTTAATGGAGTAACCGGCTCGGGTAAAACTGAGGTCTATTTACAGCTCATTGAAGAAGTGTTAAAACGAGGCGAGCAAGTTTTGGTGTTGGTGCCGGAAATTGGCCTTACTCCACAAACGGTACAGCGTTTTAAAGCCCGTTTTAATGTGGAAATAGACGTTTTACATTCTAATATGAATGAAACTCAGCGGCTAAATGCGTGGCTGCGGGCGAAAAATGGAGAAAGTGCGGTTGTCATCGGTACTCGTTCAGCCCTTTTCACTCAATTCTACAAACTTGGCGCAATTATTTTAGATGAAGAGCATGACAGCTCATTCAAGCAGCAAGAGGGCTGGCGTTATCATGCCCGTGATTTGGCGGTGCTTCGTGCGAAAAACTGTGATGTTCCGATTGTGTTAGGCTCGGCAACTCCCAGCCTTGAAAGTATTCAAAATGCCCAAAACGGTAAATTTGTGGAACTTGCTTTAACCGCCCGGGCCGGTAATGCTCAGTTGGCAAATCAGCAGATTATTGATTTAAAAACCCAGCGAATTACTGCAGGCTTATCTGAGCGTTTGCTTTCAATGATGAAAACGCATTTAGAGCAGGGTAACCAAGTAATGCTATTTTTAAACCGCAGAGGTTTTGCCCCAGTATTACTTTGCCACGAATGTGGTTGGATCTGCGAATGTGAGGCGTGCAATAAACCTTTTACTTACCACCAAAAACAGCGGGTGCTACGCTGTCATCATTGTGCCAGCCAAAAAGTGATCCCACGTCAATGTGGGCATTGTGGTTCAACTAATCTGATTACCACAGGAATTGGGACAGAGCAGTTGGAGCAAGTGCTTAATGAGCAATTCCCAACTTATCAAGTGACTCGTATCGACCGTGATTCAACTGTTCGTAAAGGGACGTTGGAGAATCATCTAAAAGATATTCGAGAAGGCAAAAGCCGAATTCTGATTGGTACACAAATGTTGGCGAAAGGGCATCACTTTCCGAATGTAACATTAGTTGCAATTGTGAATGTGGATTCCACTCTATTTTCTACTGATTTTAGAGCAGAAGAACGTTTAGCCCAACTCTATTTACAAGTGGCAGGCCGTGCCGGACGAGCTGAGAAAAAAGGAGAAGTGGTGTTACAAACTCATTATCCTGATCATCCATTGCTGAAAACCTTACTTGAGCAAGGTTATGCTGCTTTTGCACAAGAAGCCTTAAAAATGCGCAAGCTAATGAGCCTACCACCTTTTGCTTCTCAGGTTTTATTTCGGGCAACAGGCAAAGATAACGCTCAAACTTTAACCGTGCTGGAACATTTACAGGATTACTTTCTGCAAAAAATTCAGCAATATAATTTACAAGGCGTACGGGTTTTATCGCCTTTTTCTGCTCCAATGGCAAAAAAAGCAGGGTATTATCGTTGGTTATTACTGATTCAGCACCCTACACGCAATGTATTGCAAAAGCTGTTAGATTTTTGGGATATGGAACGGGAAAGTTTGGTGATACCGGCTAATATTAGACTCTCCGTGGATATTGACCCGCAAGAGATAGGATAGAAAGGTAAAAACCACCTTCTAGAAGGTGGTTTAGAGATTATCATAAAAAAATAAAGCTGTGCTGTATTAAAAATCACTATAAACTATCACACAAAAATTGAGCTACAATTTATATGTAGATTCGCATTTTTAGTCATAATTACCAGCCTTTAACCATAGCTCCTTTAAATTCTTCATTCGCTTTATTATAGACTTCTTCTGTTTGATAAGCTTTTACAAAATCCTTAACTGCTTCTGAATGCTGATTATTTTCACGAGCAACAATTAAATTAACATAAGGAGAGTCTTTATCTTCTACAAATAATCCATCTTTTGTAGGCGTTAATCCATTTTGCCCTGCGTAAGTGGTATTAATGATAGAAAAAGTAACATCATCTAAAGTACGAGGTAAAAGTGGTGCTTCAATTTCTTGGATAACTAATTGGCGAGGATTTTCAACAATATCTACACTGGTCGCTTTTAAACCTGCGTCGGCTCTTAATTTAATTAAGCCTTGTTTTTCTAATAAAATTAATGCACGGGCTAAATTAGTCGGATCATTTGGCACTGCGATAGTATCACCATCTTTTAATTGGTCAAGCGACTTAATTTTCTTTGAATACTCTGCAATTGGATAAACAAAAGTATTACCGACCGGCACTAGTTTATAGCCCTTTTCTTGAATTTGGTTATCTAAATACGGCTTATGTTGGAAAGCATTAAGGTCTAAGTCTCCTTTATTGAGCGCTTCATTTGGGGTCGCATAATCAGTAAAGACGACTAATTCTACGTCACGATTATATTTTTCTTTCGCAATTTTAGCTGCAACTTCCATCACTTTATGTTCAGGACCGGAAATCACACCGACTTTCAGCTTTTCTGCTTTATCATTACAAGCGGTCAAAAATAGCGTAGAAATTGCAAATATACCTAAAATTTTGTTAAGTTTCATCATATCTCCTTGTTAAAAAGAATGAGCAGCAACATTAGCTACTGCTCATTTTGGTCATGTAAATTACCAACCTTTTACCACACCACCGTTAAATAATTTTAATGCTTCTTGGAACACTTCTTCAGTTTGGAATGATTTCACGAATGTTTGTAAACGAGGATCATCTTTATTATCTTCACGGCTAACTACTAAGTTAACATAGGGTGAATCTTTTGATTCTACAATGATACCGTCTTTATCAGGGCTTAAACCAGCTTGACCTGCATAAGTATTGTTGATTACCGCTAATTCAACATCATCTAACATACGGGTTAATAATGCTGTGTCAGCTTGCACGATTTTGATATTTTTCGGGTTTTCGATAATATCATTTTCAGTAGCAAATACATTTTTTGGATCTTTTAATTTAAGTAAATCATGTGCCTGAAGTAATAATAACGCACGGGCAGTGTTACTTGCATTATTTGGAATCGCAACCGTTGCGCCTTCTTTTAGCTCAGAAATATTTTTGATTTTTTTCGAATAAGCGGCAATCGGCCATACCAGGGTGTTACCAATAACAGCTAACTTATAGCCACGATCTTTTATTTCCTGTTCCATATACGGTACAGTTTGGAATGCGTTAGCATCTAAATCTTTCGCATGTAATGCCGCA
This sequence comes from Mannheimia granulomatis, assembly GCF_013377255.1. Lineage (NCBI taxonomy): Bacteria > Pseudomonadati > Pseudomonadota > Gammaproteobacteria > Pasteurellales > Pasteurellaceae > Mannheimia > Mannheimia granulomatis. Next base: position 1,729,255 of record NZ_CP016614.1, on the reverse strand, counting down.
TTTGGTTGTGTGTATTCAGTAAATTGCACTAACTCCACATCTAAACCATATTTTTCTTTCGCAATTTTTACTGCGACTTCGGTCATTTGTGCTTCAGGTCCTGTCATTACGCCGACTTTTAACGGAGCTTGTTTCTCCACTTTTGCAGGTTCTGCTGCTGTTTGCGTTTTTTCTTCTTTACACGCGGTTAATGCTAAAGCAGACACTAACGCCACGCTTAATAGTTTTTTAAAGTTCATGTTTGTTCTTCCTATATTTAGAGATATTAAAGATAAAAAAGCGATTAATCTAAGAGCTCAAACTAACTGTTCAAACTAAGCGATTAATCGCTATGTTAAAAAAGGGTATTACCAGCCTTTTACAACACCGTCTTTAAAGTGTTTTTGTGCTTCTTGATACACTTCTTCGGTTTGGTAAGACTTAATAAAGTTTTGTACATTTGCAGAATCTTTATTATCTTGGCGAGATACAATAATATTCACATATGGTGAATCTTTAGATTCAACAAATACCCCGTGATCTTGTGTATTTAAGCCAACTTGCCCTGCGTAAGTGTTATTAACTACCGCTAAATCCACATCATCTAATGCTTTTGCAGCAACAGAAGTGTCTACTTCTTTAATTTTTAAATTCTTTGGATTTTCGATAATATCTAGCGATGTTGAAAATAAGTTAGTGTTATCTTTTAATTTAATTAAGCCTTGTTTTTCAAGCAAAATTAACGCACGAGCTAAGTTTGAAGGGTCGTTTGGTACCGCAATGACAGCCTCTTCTGCTAACTCAGATACATTCTTAATTTTTTTCGAATAACCTGCTAATGGATAGACAAAGGTATTACCTACAATCACTAAGTTATTTAAACCTTTTGATTGGCTATCTTTATCTAAGTATGGTTTGTGCTGCATAGCATTCACGTCCAAATCACCTTTGCTTACCGCTGTGTTTGGTAATGCGTAGTCATTGAATAAAACAAATTCTACTTCTAAGCCATATTTTTCTTTCGCAATTTGAGCTGCACGTTCTGCAACAGTATGCTCCGGACCGGACATTACACCCACTTTAATTTTTACAGCCGGTGTAGCAACTTGAGCGGCCGGCTCTGCTTTTTTCTCATCCTTACAAGCTGTTAATGCCAATGCAGATACTAACACCATGCCTAATACATTCTTGAAATTCATACAAACCTCTGTTAAATAAAAATTAACGATGATCGTAACGTTTTGCCAAATAGTCGCCTATTTTTTGGCTCACCATCACAATCGCGACAATAATGATTGTTGCGATCCATTTTACATAAACCATATTACGGTGTTCGCCGTAACTGATTGCTAAATTACCTAAACCACCGCCGCCAACAGCTCCAGCCATAGCTGAATAGCCAATTAAGGCAACTAAGGTTAAGGTAATACCATTGATTAAAATTGGTAATGATTCCGGCAAATAAAATTTACTTACAACCTGCCAATTAGTTGCGCCCATCGATTTTGCAGCCTCTGTCAAACCTGAGGGAATTTCCAATAATGCATTGGAAGTTAAACGTGCAAAAAACGGAATGGCTGAAATACTTAATGGCACAATTGCTGCGGTTGTTCCTAAAGTAGTTCCGACAATTAAACGAGTAAATGGTAATAAAATAATCAATAAAATAATAAACGGAATAGAACGCCCGATGTTAATAATGACATCTAAAATCTGATGTAATCTTCGGTTTTCCAAAATCTCGCCTTTGCCGGTCAAAAAGGCTAAAAAGCCGATTGGTAAACCAATCACCACTGCTAAAGCCGTTGCCACAAATCCCATATAGATGGTTTCAAAAGTAGATTCCCATACTAAGCCCCACATCTGTGGCGTCATCTCTTTTATAAAATCAGCCCACATAGCCTAACACCTCTACTTTTACATTATTATCCATTAAATAAAACTTAGCCTCAGCAATAGAATCCGGATTTCCTGTTACTTCTGCAATAACAAAACCGAATTTTACTCCACCGGCATAATCAATTTGCGACATCAAAATACTAAAATCAATACCAAATTTTTTCGATACAATTGAAAGCAATGGGGCATCAACCGAACGGCCGGTAAATTCAAATTTAATTATCGGCTTACTATTTTCGCTTGGCATAGCTGAAAGTTGCTCGGTATATTCTTGCGGCAAATCAAAATGGAAAGTTGATTGGATAAACTTCTGTGCCAATTCTGTTTTCGGATTAGAGAAAATCTCGCTTACCGAGCCTGACTCAATCAACTGTCCTCTATCAATTACTGCCACACGGTCGCAAATACGTTTTACCACTTCCATTTCGTGTGTAATCAATAAAATAGTTAAACCTAAGCGTTTATTAATATCTTTTAATAATTGAAGAATAGATTGCGTAGTTGCCGGGTCTAATGCACTGGTTGCTTCATCACAAAGTAACACATGCGGGTCGCTTGCTAACGCACGGGCAATTGCCACACGCTGTTTTTGTCCGCCCGAAAGATTTGCCGGATAAACATCTTTACGATCAGTTAACCCGACTAACTCCAATAATTCATTCACTTTTTTCTCAACTTGATCTTTAGGCGTATGACTTAAACGCAAAGACAACGCCACATTCTCAAATACAGTCTGTGAAGAAAGCAAATTAAAATGTTGGAAAATCATCGCAATATTACGGCGAGCTGAAATCAACTCTTTATCCGACATTGCAGTTAAATCTTGCCCATCAACAATCACTTGCCCAATTGTTGGGCGTTCTAATAAATTAACACAACGAATTAAGGTACTTTTCCCGGCACCTGATGCTCCGATTACACCATAAATTGTGCCTCTCGGAACCTCTAGGTTTACATTATCTAGAGCAGTAATTTTATTGCCCTTCACCTCAAATTGTTTGCTGATATTTTTCAGCTGAATCATTTTTTATTTATCCACATTAATTAAATATTATTTTTCACTATTTTAGACGTCTAGAATGCTATGTCAATTCACTCATACAAATTTTTTATTCCAAATGAGCATAGCGTATAAAATAATTGCTTGCATCTGAAATAAATTTGCATTCTGTATGATTGATTTTCATCATAAAATGACAAGCGGTCAGAATTTGCTAATTTTTTGCAAAATCCAACCGCTTGTAAATAATATGATTAAGCTTTACGCCAAATCGTGCCGTTTGGGGTGTCTTCGAGTACGATGTTCATTGCTTTGAGTTTATCGCGCACTTCATCAGCAACCGCCCAGTTTTTGCTAGCTTTTGCTTCGTTGCGTTGTTTAATCAGTGCCTCAATTTCAGCGGTTTCATCATCGTTAGTATTTCCTTTTAAGAAAATATCCGGATCTTGCTCTAGCAACCCTAATACGCCTGCAAGTTCCTTTAAGCGTACAGCCAAAGCATTGGCTTTTACCATATCTTCGGTTTTGAGCTTGTTTATTTCACGAGCCATTTCGAACAAAACAGCTAATGCTCCCGGCGTGTTGAAATCATCGTCCATTGCGGTTTTGAAAGCTTCAACATATTGCTCTCCTGTTGTTGCCACACCAGACAGATCACAACCACGCAGGGCTGTGTATAGGCGTTCTAATGCAGAGCGAGCTAAATCAAGGTTTTCCACACTGTAATCTAATAATGAGCGGTAATGTGCCGTTAAGAAGAAATAACGTAGCGATTCCGCATCGTACAAGCCGAGCATATGGCGTATACTGAAGAAGTTACCGAGTGATTTTGACATCTTCTCTTTATCAATCGTCAGCATGCCGGTGTGTAACCAATAGTTCACATAATCACCACCATGGGCACAGCAAGATTGAGCGATTTCGTTTTCATGGTGTGGGAACATTAAATCCGCACCGCCGCCGTGAATATCAAAGTGTTCGCCTAGCTCTTTGCTGTTCATTGCCGAGCATTCAATATGCCAGCCCGGGCGACCATTGCCCCAAGGGCTTTCCCAGCTTGGCTCTCCCTCTTTTGACATTTTCCATAACACGAAATCCATCGGGCTTTTCTTCACCGATTTAATTTCAACTCTTGCTCCTGCTTGGAGTTGCTCTAAGTTTTGACGAGATAACGCGCCATATTTATTGAATGACTCTACATCAAACATCACATCGCCATCCGCTGCGACATAAGCGTTGCCATTTTTAATCAACTTTTCGACCATAGCAATAATTTCAGGGATATGTTTGGTTGCTCGAGGCTCAACATCAGGACGTAAAATGTTTAAATCGTCAAAATCTTGATGCATTTCGGCAATCATTCTTTCAACTAACTCATCGCACGTTTCGTTATTTTCTAACGCACGTTTGATGATTTTATCGTCCACATCAGTAATATTGCGGACATAACGTAAATTGTAGCCCGAATATCGTAAATAACGAGCGATTACATCGAAAGAGACAAAAGTACGCCCATGCCCGAAATGGCAAAGATCGTAAACTGTCACGCCACAGACGTACATTCCCACCTGCTCAGAATTAATTGGTTTGAATTCTTCTTTTTCCCGTTTTAGGGTGTTATAAATTTTGAGCATAAAGTCCTCTGGTTTAATATTCTTTCAAAATACGTCTAAGTATAGCGAATAAGCGGTCTAATTTTGAGATTTTTTTGCAATTTGTTTTAAACTTTTTAATAATAACGACCGAAATTTATTTCCCATCCCATTTTTATTCATTAAGGAACTCAGCATGATTACATTACACACTAATTTTGGCGACATTAAAATTGAATTAAACTTTGAAAAAGCGCCAATTACGGCTAAAAATTTTGAAGATTACTGTAAAGAGGGTTTTTATAACGGTACTATTTTCCATCGTGTGATTGATGGTTTTATGATTCAAGGTGGTGGTATGACAGTTGGTATGTCAGAAAAAGCAACTAAAGCACCAATCCAAAATGAAGCCGGCAACGGTTTAAGCAACAAACGTGGTACACTTTCAATGGCTCGTACTTCCGATCCTCATTCTGCCAGCTCGCAATTTTTCATCAACGTGGCAGACAATAATTTCTTAGATTACCGTTCAAAAGAGATGTTTGGTAAAACTGTAGTACAAGAATGGGGCTATGCGGTATTTGGCGAAGTCGTTGAGGGTATGGATGTAGTTGATAAAATCAAAGGTGTAAAAACCGGCAATAAAGGCTTCCACCAAGATGTACCGGTTGAAGATGTAGTGATTGAATCAGTTACCGTTGCTTAGTCCTTTTCATTAAATTCATACAAGCGGTTAATTTTGAGCAAAATTTTACAAAAATTAACCGCTTGTTTTGTTATATCTGTTGATAAAGCCAAATAATCAGTGGCATAGTCACAACACAGAGTACCGTTGTTACCCCATAAATCGCACTGGCTTTTTTAGCATTTTGACCATAAGCCACAGCCATTTGGGTTGCAGTCGCTGCAGAAGGGCTGGTGGTGGCTAAAAAACTAATCATTGCAATAGTAACGCCATTTTCAACCCAGCCGGAAAATCCGCATAATTTAATCACGCCTAATAAAATTAAAGGAATCAGAATCAAACGTAGGAAAGCCACTAAATAAATTCGTTTATCCGTAATAATCTCTTTAAAAGGAATAGAGGCAATGAGCATGCCTGCAACCAACATAGATAGAGGCCCAAGCATATGACCTAAAGTTGATAAGGTAGCTGCAATAGTTGTAGGCAATTTAAAATGAAGTAAAAAGAGGGTAATGCCCACCATAATCGCAATAATATTGATATTAAAGATCATCTTTTTGAACGGCACACTGCCTTTGCCACAAATCAATAAACGTAAATGCGACCAAAATAAGAGATTTTGTACCACAATAAAGGCGATAGAATAAATTACCCATTCATTTCCAAATACAGAAGCAACAATCGGGATAATTAAGTTACCTGAATTAGAATAAATAGAAGTTGCTTGTTCAATATTATCCAGCTTAAATAGCTGCTTAAGCACCCAACCAAGAAAAACCAATATTCCGCTTAATACAAATGCCATCATAAAAGCCAGATATAAGCCATTAAGAATTTCGGTTGTATAATCTACCTGAAAGGCAGTAATCAGCATTGCAGGACTAATAATATATAAGCCTATAATTGAAATCGGATAACTTTGCTCAGAGGTCAATAATTTTGTTTTTACACTTAAATAGCCTAATAACACCATCAAGCTTAATTGTATGATTTTATCGGCAAGTAAAATTGCGATGTCCATTTTTTATCTAAAGAGAGTCTCTCTTCTCCGGCATAAATTGTGGCTTTCCCTTTACGGGTAAAAGCTAATAAAGTAAATTCATTTTCTGTTGCTATATTCACGGCCATTTCGGTGGTTGCTGAAATAGCACACAACATTTCTATCCCAACAGCCAGACACTTCTGAACCATTTCAAAACTCGCTCTGCTGGTGACAAATACAAAACCGATAGGAAAACCAACTTTGGCGTACCAACCGATGAGTTTATCTAACGCAACATGCCTACCAACATCTTCTCGAATTGCCAATAATTCTCCTTCAGGGCTGAAAAATGCAGCAGCATGGCTGGCACCAGTCTCTTTTGATAAATGTTGAGCTTTCTCAAGCTGGGCTAAACAATGTTCTAAAATTAGCGGATTTACCGCCTGTAAGCGGTTATTTTTTTTAACAATTTTACAACTTTGCTTAACTTGCTCTAATTGCTCAACACCACAAACTCCACAACCTGTTCGCCCTGCCATTGAGCGACGCTTATCTTTTAATAACACAAATTGCCGAGTGGAAATTTCCAATTGAATTTCAATGCCTGTGGGTTGCTCAATAATATCTAATCCATATAACTCTTGAGGGGTGTTTAAAATACCTTCCGCTAAAGAGAATCCAAGTGCGAAATCGTCTAAATTTATTGGTGTAGTCATCATAACCGTGTGCGAAATACCATTATAGACTAACGCGACGGGCACTTCTGAAATCAAATTATCCTCACAATCTTGTTTTTCAATTCCGCCAATTGAAAATGATAATTTTTTGGCCGTTTTTTTTGTGATCTTATTCACAATATTCATCTCTTACATGCTTAAAAAGTGGTTTGTTTTGTTAAAAAGTTGTATCATAAAGCGACATTAATTTGGTTTAAATCAAACTTTGTATAGATTTTACCGATTTACTTAGAAAAGAGTATATCTATTTGCCTTTGTCCAAAGGAAAATAATACACCTCTTCGACCAATTTATTAATCTATTTTGGTCAAATTTTCTTTTATTTCTCATATTATGTGATTTGGAGTGATTATGCAGATCTCAAGACGTAAGTTCTTTAAGGTCTGTGCAGGTGGTATGGCGGGCACTTCTGCTGCAATGTTGGGCTTTGCCCCGGCAACAGCATTAGCCGCACCACGCGAGTACAAGCTCTTACGAGCGAAAGAAACTCGCCAAACCTGTACTTACTGTGCTGTAGGCTGTGGAATGATTATGTACAGCCTAGGCGGTGAAGCAATGAATAGCAAAGGGAAACTTTTCCACATTGAAGGTGACTCTGACCATCCGGTAAGTCGCGGTGCATTATGCCCTAAAGGAGCAGGTGCATTAGATTATGTCAATAGCGATCGCCGAGTGCATTATCCGGAAGTGCGTGAACCAGGTTCAAAAGAGTGGAAACGTATTTCATGGCATGAAGCGGTAGAGCGTATTGCCCGTCATATAAAAAATGACCGTGATGATAACTTTATTGAAAAAAATACAGAAGGTACACCGGTCAATCAGTGGCTGACAGCCGGTTTCTTAGCAGGTTCTGCATGTAGTAATGAAACAGGTATTATCACGCAGAAATGGATTCGTTCTCTCGGTATGGTCTTTACCGACAACCAAGCGAGTATCTGACACGGACCAACGGTAGCAAGTCTTGCTCCATCATTTGGTCGCGGTGCGATGACCAACCACTGGGTTGATATTAAGAACGCTGATCTTGTAATCGTTATGGGCGGTAATGCCGCTGAAGCTCACCCTGTCGGTTTCCGCTGGGCAATTGAAGCAAAAAAGCAAAACGGTGCTAAATTAATGGTGGTTGATCCACGCTTTAATCGTAGTGCTGCTGTTGCTGACATCTATATGCCGCTACGTCCGGGTACGGATATTGCGTTCCTGTTAGGTGCGGTCAACTACCTGTTGAAAAACGATAAAATTCAACACGAGTATGTCAAACACTATACCAATGCGACTTTCTTAGTGCATGAAGGCTTTAAATTTGAAGACGGTTTATTTACCGGCTACGATGAAGCTACCCGTACTTATAAAGATCGTTCGACTTGGGCATATCAAATGGACGAAGAAGGCAACCCGAAACGGGATATGACTCTTCAAGATCCTCGTTGTATACTAAATATGTTGCGTGAACACGTTTCCCGTTATACACCGGAAATGGTTGAACGTATTACCGGTACATCACAAAAAGATTTCCTGATTTTCTGTGAAGAGATTGCTAAAACCTCTGCACCGGATAAAGCTGCTACATTCCTTTATGCATTAGGCTGGACACAGCACACCGTAGGTGCGCAAAATATTCGCTCAATGGCAATTATCCAATTACTGTGCGGTAATATTGGTGTTGCCGGTGGTGGGGTAAATGCTCTACGTGGTCACTCAAATGTACAAGGAATTACTGATTTGGGTCTATTCCCTGCACGACTACCGGCATACCTTCCTTTACCAAGCGAATCTGATGTTTCCCTAGAAGCATTCTTAGCTCGAATTACGCCAAAAACGATGGGGACAGGACAAACCAACTACTGGCAGAATACGCCGAAATTCTTCATCAGTATGATGAAGTCCTTCTACGGCGATAAAGCCACTGCGGAAAACGAGTTTGGTTTCCACTATCTGCCGAAACTACAAAAAGGTGGTATCGACCACTTCCGTTTCATTGAGCAGATGTACGAAGGTAAAATTAACGGTTATTTCTGTCAAGGAATGAACCCGATTGCTTCTTACCCGAACTCGCAGAAGATCATCAAAGCATTAAGTAATTTGAAATATTTAGTCATTTTTGACCCGCTTGTTACCGATACTTCCGAGTTCTGGAAAAATCACGGCGAGTTCAATAATGTTAATTCAGAAGAAATCCAAACTGAAGTATTCCGTTTACCAACTACTTGTTTCGCTGAAGAAGAAGGCTCAATTGCAAACTCCGGTCGTTGGTTACAATGGCACTGGAAGGCTTCTGATGCACCGGGTGAAGCAAAGCCGGATATTGATATTTTATCGGAAATCCGTGCAGAACTTATCCATCTTTACCATAAAGAAGGTGGGAAAGCACCGGTTGAACCATTAGAAGCAATGACATGGAATTATACTAATCCGTTAGAACCAAAAGCTGAGGAAATCGCAAAAGAAAATAACGGTTATGCATTAGAAGATGTAAAAGATGCTGATGGTAATGTGATTGTTAAAAAAGGCGAGTTACTTTCAAGTTTCGGTCAAATGCGTGATGATGGTACAACCTCCGGTGCGTGCTGGATTTATACCGGTCAATGGACACAAAAAGGTAACCAAATGGCAAACCGCGATAACTCTGACCCGTCAGGTTTAGGAAATACACTTGGTTGGGCATTTGCATGGCCTGCGAACCGTCGTATTTTATATAACCGTGCATCAGCAGATTTAAGCGGTAAACCATGGAACCCGAGACGTCAGCTGGTTAAATGGAACGGTAAAAACTGGAACTATATTGATGTCGCTGACTTTGGTACAGCTCCACCAAATGCTCCAACAATGCCATTTATTATGCAACCGGAAGGGGTTTCAGGCTTGTTCGTGCGTGAGCGTATGATTGATGGTGCGTTCCCAGAACACTATGAGCCGTTAGAAACACCGATCGGTACTAACCCGTTACACCCTAATGTAATTTATAGCCCTGTTGCACGTATTTTACCAACAGATAAAGCTGATTTAGGTACAAGCGCGGATTTCCCTTATGTAGGGACAACATACCGCTTAACCGAGCATTTCCACTACTGGACGAAAAATTCAATGATCAACGTTATCGCTCAACCTGAGCAATTCGTTGAAATCAGTGAAAAACTGGCTGCCGAAAAAGGTATTGCTAATGGTGATAAAGTTCGTGTTTGGTCTAAACGTGGTGAAATTAAAGCGGTTGCTGTGGTTACTAAACGTATTCGTTCGTTAGTTTCAGACGGCAAACCAATTCACACTATAGGTATTCCGATTCACTGGGGATTTGCAGCTACAACCGGTGCTAAAAAAGGTTACTTTGCGAATAACTTAACTGTGCGTTCGGGTGATCCAAGTTCAAATACGCCGGAATCGAAATGTATGTTGTTAAATATTGAGAAAATTGTGGGGGCATAACAATGGGTGTAGTTCAATCACAAAACATTATTAAAGCCTCTGCAATGTCAGGGTTAACGCCACCGCCTCAAGCTCGTGGACATCAAGTTGAAGTGGCAAAACTGATTGATGTAACAACCTGTATCGGTTGCAAGGCTTGTCAAGTAGGCTGTTCAGAGTGGAATGATATCCGTTCTGATGTCAATGCGGCTTGCGTTGGCGTATATGATAACCCTGCAGATCTGAATGCAAAAGCATGGACGGTAATGAAATTCAACGAAGTTGAAGAAAATGACCGCTTGGAGTGGCTAATTCGTAAAGATGGCTGTATGCATTGCTCTGAGCCGGGCTGCTTAAAGGCTTGCCCTTCTCCGGGTGCAATTATTCAATATGCGAACGGTATTGTTGATTTCCAATCCGACAAATGTATCGGTTGCGGTTATTGTATCGCTGGCTGTCCGTTTAACATTCCACGTATGAATCCGGAAGATAACCGTGTTTATAAATGTACACTTTGTGTTGACCGTGTTACTGTTGGTCAAGAGCCTGCTTGCGTGAAAACCTGCCCGACCGGTGCAATTCGTTTCGGCAGCAAAGAAGAGATGAAACATTATGCGCAAACGCGTATTGCTGATCTAAAATCTCGTGGCTATGAAAGTGCCGGACTGTACGACCCGGAGGGTGTGGGTGGTACGCACGTAATGTATGTATTACACCATGCAGATAAACCTGAGCTTTACTCCGGTTTACCAAAAGATCCGCAAATCGACCCAACTATTACGCTTTGGAAAGATGTTCTCAAGCCAGTAGCTGCCGTAGCAATGGGAGGTTTAGCATTAAGTGCCGCTGCACATTACATCAGTATTGGTCCAAACGTTGAAGAAGATGTGGAAGATCATCACGAGGAGACAAAATAATGAGCAAAGTGACTATTAGCAACGATACCAAAATCGTACGCCACAAACGTCCCGCACGTTTAAGCCACTGGCTTTTGGTTCTCTGTTTCTTCACAACCGGTTTGTCTGGGTTAGCATTTTTCTTCCCTGATATGGCGTGGATTGCCGAAATTCTTGGTACTCCGGCATTAGCGAGATTTTTGCACCCATTCACGGGTATTGTGATGTTCCTTGCATTCATTAACCTTGCTCGTATTTATTGGCGACATAACATTCCGGAAAAGAATGATATTCGCTGGGCAAAAGGTATTGTCGAGGTACTAAAAGGTAATGAACACGCTGTAGCTGATAACGGTAAATACAATTTTGGTCAGAAAATGCTGTTCTGGACACTGATTTTAGCGATGGTAACTTTACTTGCAACAGGGATTATTATGTGGAGACAGTATTTCTCACATAATTTCTCAATTCCGGTAATTCGAATTGCTATTTTACTTCACTCTGCAAGTGCATTTATGTTATTTACCGGCATTATGGTGCATATCTACATGGCTTTCTGGGTGAAAGGCTCTATTCGTGGTATGGTTGAGGGGTGGGTAACCGTTCGCTGGGCGAAGAAACACCACCCGAAATGGTACCGTGAAGAAGTACTACCGAAGTTAGAAAAAGAAATCGCTGAACAAAACAGCAAATAATGAATCAAGTGCGGTATGATTACCGCACTTTTATTTTAGCGACTTAGAGAACATTATGAGCATCAAAATACTACATCAAGATGAAATCAAGCAAGCTGCCAGCTCATTTCAGCAACCCGAATTATTATTTGCTAATCCTAAAAATCTTTATTACCGTCGAGCAAAAAGATTAAGAGAATTAGCCAAAGAAAACCCTTTTGGCGAATACATGGAATTTGCAGCTAACTTAGTTGATATTCAGCTAGAATTGTTAGAGAGCAGACCAATTGCAAATGATTCGGAAAAAATAACCGCTTGTGTCGAGATTACTCAAGGGGAAAAGCCACTAAATGGTAAAACCTTCCAACGCAGTGATGAGTGGAGATATTTGCTGCTCGCGATCGTTGAGAAGTTCAAGCCTTATGCTAACGATGTCATCTATCCAACACTTGAATGGTTTGAAAAAGCGTCTACCTCCGAAATTGAATCACTTGCTGATAATTTATTAAATGAGCGCTATGAACTTGTCGGTACAGATAAAGCTGTGTTTGTTTGGGCGGCACTCTCACTCTACTGGGTTCAATTAACCCAACAATTACCTCGTAATACTCGAGCAGAAGTTGGAGATAAACACCTATGTCCTGTGTGTGACTCAGCGCCTGTTACCAGCGTTATTCACTTTGGTGAGGTTCAAGGCTTACGTTACTTGCACTGTTCATTATGTGAAAGTGAATGGCATGTTGTACGTTCAAAATGCACAAACTGTGATGAATCAGGTAAACTGGATTATTGGAGTTTAGATAACGTCGAAGCCGCAGTAAAATCAGAAAGCTGTGGAGACTGTCACTCCTATTTAAAAGTTTTATATCAAGATAAAGATGTTAATGTAGAACCTGTTGCTGATGATTTAGCCAGCTTGTTCCTAGACTCAGAAATGGAACAAAAGGGCTTTTCTAGAAGTGCATTAAACCCATTCCTATTTCAAGCGGAATAAGTAGGACAATCTAAAAATATAAGGCAAGAAATCATCTTGCCTTATGGTTGAAATACTATTTTTCACTAATATTTAACACTGAGTGATAAATATTAACGCCTTTTCCTAATAATGGTTTTCCAACAATCAACGTTAATTTGTGCTGACCAATTGGTAAATTAGTAAACTGGATACGGTTGCGTTTTACCGTACCCGAATTACGTTCGCCATTGTCCATTTCTAACTCCCATACTGCCTGCACCTTTTTGGTTTTATCTGCAAAAAAAAGTGGAATATAAACAGGAGAAGATTGGCAAAAATAGAGTTGCTCAGGAATTACTCGACGAGATAGTTTATGTGACATAATGTAGTCCTTAAAAATAAAGTTGGTTTATTTTAACGTTAAAAATAAATAAAGTGTTGGAAATATAATGCTAAAACCAACACTTCTCTAATTTAGATCAAATTTTATTTAATTACTCCACACGCCATACGTGCTCCGCCCCCACCAAGAGGTGCTGGATGATCTGAGTGATTATCTCCACCTGCGTGGATCATCAAAGAACGACCTTTAACTTCTTCTAATTTCTTTAAGCGAGGAGCTAATACTGGGTTAGTTGCTGACCCATCATGAAGTACGGTTAATGCGGGAAGGTCGCCCAAATGAGCATCGTCAGACCATGGTAAGCCGTGAGTTGCTTTTTTATTAGGACTCCAATGACCACCAGCAGCTAGACCAGCTGTTAGTTTTCCCTCTTTTTCCTTTGCTTCACAACTTGGATTTTCATGAATATGAAAACCATGTAAGCCTTCACTTAGATGCGTTAAATTAGGTGTAAAAACTAACCCATACGCAGATTCGGTAATTTCAATAGTACCAATATCTTTATTGCCTTTTTCTACATCAAGTTGCTGGATGTTAACGACAATTTTTGCCGGTTGCTCTGTAGCAAATACAGCGGTTGAACTTAGTACTAAAGAACTTAATACAATAGATAAAGCTGCTTTCATTTTTATAAAATTCTCCTTTTAAGTGCTAATTTTCTGCCTAGCTGGCACTTTGTTATTTTAACCATAGCGGTCAAATTTTGTCAAAACTTTACAAATCAACAAAAAACATTGATTTTTCACTCGAAATCCTGTATTTATTCCTACCTTAACAACAATTAATTTTTTATCTCTTGGTAGGAGCAAACACAATGCAAAACGTAGGTTTTATCGGTTGGCGTGGTATGGTTGGTTCAGTTTTAATGGACCGTATGGTTGAAGAAAACAATTTCGCTAACATTAATCCGATTTTTTTCACCACTTCACAAGCGGGTCAAAAGGCCCCTGTTTTTGCCGGTAAATATGCAGGCGAATTGAAAAATGCCTTTGATATTGAAGAATTACAAAAATTAGACATTATCGTTACCTGTCAAGGTGGTGACTACACCAACGAAGTCTATCCAAAATTAAAAGCAACCGGCTGGAACGGTTATTGGGTCGATGCAGCTTCTGCACTTCGTATGCAAGATGATGCCATTATCGTATTAGATCCTGTAAACCAGCATGTTATTTCAGAAGGTCTGAAAAATGGCATTAAAACATTCGTTGGTGGAAACTGTACTGTTAGCTTAATGTTAATGGCTATTGGTGGATTATTTGAGAAAGATTTGGTTGAATGGGTTTCTGTTGCAACTTACCAAGCAGCGTCAGGAGCTGGTGCAAAAAATATGCGTGAGCTGCTTTCACAAATGGGAGAATTACGTGACTCCGTACAAGCTGAATTAGCAAATCCGGCCTCTTCGATTTTAGATATTGAGCGTAAAGTAACTGCTAAAATGCGTGCTGAAGATTTCCCAACAGAGAATTTCGGCGCAGCCTTAGGTGGTAGCCTAATCCCTTGGATCGACAAATTATTACCTGAAACAGGGCAAACCAAAGAAGAGTGGAAAGGTTATGCGGAAACTAACAAAATTTTAGGATTAAGTGATAACCCAATCCCTGTTGATGGCTTATGTGTGCGTATTGGTGCATTACGTTGCCATAGCCAGGCATTTACTATTAAACTGAAAAAAGATATTCCACTAGCAGAAATCGAGCAAATCATCGCAGCTTATAACGAATGGGTGAAAGTGATTCCGAACGATAAAGAAACGACATTACGTGAGTTAACGCCTGCTAAAGTAACAGGTACATTAAGTGTACCTGTTGGACGTTTACGTAAACTAGCTATGGGGCCTGAATACTTAGCGGCATTTACCGTAGGGGATCAATTACTATGGGGTGCTGCAGAACCTGTTCGTCGTATTTTAGTGCAATTAACACAATAGTTTAAACTGCTGAAAATGAAAAAATGGTACATACTTTTAATATGTACCATTTTTTATTATTGCTGTGGAGCTGGCTCGTATTTTGCTTTTAATGCTTTTTCTAATTGCTGCCCTTGTTCAGCCACTTGGTTGAGTCTGGTTTGTAATTCACCAAAGGCTTTATGAGCCTCTGGAGTTGGATTTTTCTCCATTTTGGCACCTTCAACAATCATTTCAGTGCCTAGAGTCAGCACTTCTAATGTTTTATCTTTAAGCGCTTTCACTTCAGCATTTTGAATATTTAGGTTTTCAGCACTGGTTTTGATATTTTCAAGTTGAGATAATAAAGCCTGATTAACCGTTTCTTGCATTAATGCAGCATCGTTTTTTTGTTTTTCATTGAGCTTATTTGTGGCGCTGCTAATTGTATCGCGTAGCGCTTTTTCTTGTGCATCTTGCCATTCACGTAATGCTTTATAGTCTTGTGCACCGGTATCTTTTGATTCTTCTACTTTTTCTTGTGTTTGACTTGGAGTTTGTTCCGATTTTTGTACTTCGGGAGATGATGGTTTCTCACAAGCGGTTAAAAAAATCGTCAATAATGCAGATAGACCTACTTTAGTTAATGTATTCATGATGATTCCTTGTTATTCAGAAAAAAAGCTAGAGCAAAACACTCTAGCTTCTGAATTTGAGCGCTAAATTATTTAGCTGTAAATCTTTGTTGTAACTCAGCATTGAGTTTTTGTAGCTCATTACCTTCTTCAATTAAGGCTTGAGTTTTTTTCTGCAGTGCTTCTACTAAAGCTTGGTCATTTGGTGTTGCCATTGTTTTAACTTGTTCAGATAGCACTTCACTTGAAAGTGTTAATACAGATTTTGTTTTTTCTTTAAATGCTTTGATTTGAGCATCAGAAACTTCGATACTTTCTAAACTTTTTACAACCTCAGATACTTTTTGGTTGAATACTGTTAAGCCTTCTTGCATCTGTTTCGGATCTTGAGTTGCTAATTTTTGTTGTAATTCAGCTTGTGCTGTAGCCATTGTTTTTTCTTGAGCAACATTCCAGTCAACTAGCTTTTGGTAATCTGCTTTAGCTGCTTCTGTTGGTGCTTCAACCATTGGTTTAGCTGTTTCTGTTGCAGGAGCTTGAGCTGCCGGTACAGATTCAGTTGTTTTTGCAGGCTCTGCCACAGGTGCTTTTTGCTCTGGTTTATCACATGCTGCTAAGAATAAAGCAACTAATGCTGTTGCACTGATTTTAGTTAATTTGTTCATTAAAAAATCCTTAAATGAAAATAAAAAGAAACCCGACTAGGGATACGATATTGTACCAACAAATAGACAGATAATGTTATTATTAGTTCACAAAATCGGGAATATTTACGCTATCTCAATTAAATTTACATTTTAAAGGTGAATTGCTTGTTGAATAAGCAGCTTTTTTATAAATGGTAGCTGATCAGTAGCATTTAGCCCTAATCCTCTAAACAGTTTTTTTATAGGATGATTACCGTGGAAAAGTTGTTTTAGTCCTTCCATTGCAACTAATAGTTTTACCGCTTCGGCTTTGCGTTCGCGTTCAAATTGACGTAAATGGCGGTATTCTCCGATGTCCTCACCGTTTGCTAAATGTGTTTGGATTTCCTTGGCGAGTGTGGCAACATCGGTAAAGCCTAAATTTACTCCAAGACCGGCAAGCGGGTGGATAGTATGGGCGGCATCGCCAACTAATGCCACTCTTGATTGAGCGAAATCGCGGGCATAGCGTGCGGTAAGCGGGTAAATTTCGCGTAAACTTTGCAATTCGCATAAGCCTAAGCGGTTGTCAAAGGCGATAGTAAGTGCCTTATTAAATTCCTGTTCACTGCAATTTTTTAGCTCATCTGCCTTTATTGGCGGTAATGACCATACAATTGAACTTAAATTTTCGTCTGCCAATGGTAGAAACGCGAGAATGCTATCCTCAGCAAAAATCTGACGCGCAGTTTTACCGTGTTTTTCGCTGGTTTTCACATTACAGACTAACGCAGTATGTTGATAGTCACGGCTGGTTAATGGAATTTGAGTTTGGTTACGTACCCAAGAATTCGCTCCGTCAGCCCCTACCACTAATTTGGCTGAAATCATTTCACCGTTATCCAGTGTTAAAAAAGCCCCGTTATCGCTAATACCTAAGGTTTGAGGCATAGCGACAATATAGTCAACATTTGATTGAGTAGAAACTTGCCGCCAAAGAGAATGTTGAATTACTTGGTTTTCTAAGATAAAGCCAAGTTGTGAGAGTCCGAGTTGTTTAATTTCACTATCATTATTATCAAAATGGATATTTGCAAAACTGTCTTTTTCCCAGACACACATTTCCGAATAAGGAGAAATGCGTGCTGACGGAATATGCTGAAAAGCACCAATCTGTTCCAACATTTTTTGGCTGCTGGCGTTAATGGCACTGACACGGTGGAATATCGTATCGGCATCGAATGTTGGCATATTTTTTTCAATGATTGTAATTTTGCAAGGCGCGTCTTTGAGTAACCCGGCGAGCGCTAGCCCGACCATTCCTCCACCAATAATAACAATATCTGTAGATTTCATAGGCAATAGTGTATTAATTAGTTGAAACAAGCGGTTGAATTTTTGCAAAATTTTACTGAAATTTAACCGCTTGTAGAATTATCAATCTGTAGATTTCTTATGGTGTTTTTCCAAACTCTTATGGCGAATTTGAACGTTTTTCCCTTTCGCTTGGAAATATTTCGCCAACTGTTCTGTAATATACACAGAACGATGTTTTCCACCCGTGCAGCCTATTGCAATTGTTAGGTAACTGCGGTTATTTTGTTCTAACATAGGTAGCCACATTTCCAAATAGGTTCGGGTATGGTAGATAAAATTATGCACCTCAGTTTGGCGGTCTAAAAAGTCAATGACAGGTTGCTCTAAGCCCGTCATCGGACGTAGTTCCGGATTCCAATGAGGATTAGGTAAAAATCGAACGTCAAACACATAATCGGCATCAGCAGGCAAGCCGTATTTAAAACCAAATGATTCAAAAATAATCTTTAATTCTTTATCGCTTGAGCCTTGAAGAATATTACGGAGATTTTCTGCCAGTTCGTGTGAGGAAATATTGCTGGTATCAATAATGTAATTGGCATTTTGTTCCAGCGGTTCAAGCAGTTTTTGCTCAAGGTCGATAGCACTTTCAAGCGAAAGATCATCTTGGGTTGAAAGCGGATGAATGCGGCGAGAATCACTATAGCGGCGAATAAGCGTATTGCGTTCGCAATCTAAAAAGATCAACTTAGTATTTAATGGCATAAGCTGGGAAAGTAATTCATCAATCGCTTTTGGCGTATCTGGTAAATTACGGATATCTAAGCTTATTACTGCAGAGAGCTTTTCTTTGCTAAGGTATTCGGTTAAGCTTGGGATAAGTGGCAGAGGAATATTATCTACGCAGTAATAGCCTGCATCTTCTAGTGCTCTTAATGCAACCGATTTGCCGGAACCGGAACGCCCGCTGATGATGATCAATTCCATATAGCCTCAACATTATTCTTCAATTTTGACTGTATGATTATCAGCATACATTAAAATTTGCCAAATATCTTCTTCAGATTCTGCTGCTCGGAGCTGTTTAAGTAATGCTTTATCCGATAATTGGCGTGCAATTTCCGGTAAGCAGTGCTTATATTGCATGCAGTTGTTTTCCGGGAACATGATAGCATAAATTAAATCAACTTCTTTATTATCTTGTGCTTCATACTCAATCCCTTCTTCTAACTGCAAGAAAACCGCGACAGGTTTATCTATTGCCAGTGCTTCGCAAGCCGGAAGTTTGGCGTGAGGAAGGGCAATGCCTTGATTTAAGCCGGTAGTACCAAGTTTTTCTCGTTTAAATAAATTAGCAAAACATTCAATTGGGCAAATAAGTTCATTTTCTTCTGGTCTTTCTAACTGTTCAGTATTTTGCTGAATATGATTTACTTTATTATTTAACGATTGAGCAATGATTTTGCCTACAGTTTCTAATGCCCGTTTTTTGCTTGAAACTAACACCCCCTGGCGAATATTTTCAGGGCTTAAAAAATCAGTTAATTTTGTCATAATTTTTCATCTAAAGATGAAATCCCCAAAAGGGGATTAGTTTAGAGTTTAAATTGATCGCCTAGATAAACACGTTTTACATCTGGGTTTTCCAGCACTTCTTGTGGTGTGCCGTTGGCTATCATTTCACCGCTGCCTACAATATAGGCACGTTCGCATACATCTAAAGTTTCTCGTACATTATGGTCTGTAATCAGAACACCTAATCCACGTTCTTTTAGATTGACGATAATTTTTTTAATATCGATAACTGAAATGGGATCAACACCGGCAAAAGGCTCATCCAACAAAATAAATTTAGGATTTGCAGCCAACGCTCGGGCAATTTCTACGCGGCGGCGTTCGCCCCCTGAAAGCGATTGTCCTAAATTGTTTCTGATATGTTCGATGTGAAATTCAGCAATTAATTCTTCCGCTCGAGCTTTGCGTTGTTCATTATTAATATCTTTACGTACTTGCAGCACAGACATTAAATTATCATACACTGTCAAACGGCGGAAAATAGAAGCCTCTTGCGGTAGATAGCCAATACCTTGTTTGGCTCGGTCGTGCATAGGTAGTGTGCTGATATCTTCGTCATCAATGCGGATTTTGCCCTGATCGTGGCGAACCAAGCCTACCACCATATAGAATGTAGTCGTTTTTCCCGCACCATTTGGGCCAAGTAAGCCGACAATTTCACCTGATTTTACATTCAAGCTTACATCTTTCACCACTTGGCGTTGTTTATAACTTTTTGCTAAATGTTCTGCATAAAGCACAGACATATTATCTACCTTATTTTTTCTTGCTATCTTGAAGTTCGTTTGGAATCAACACGGTTTTCACGCGTGCTTTTCCGCCGCTGGTGGCTTTAAGTTGTTGTTTTTTCACATCATAGGTGATTTTATTCGCTCGAATAAAACTCCCTTGTTGCTTTAATTCAGCATTACCGATTAAGGTTAAAAATTCAGAATTTAAATCATAATGTACACTATTACCTTTACCATTAACCGGTTTTCCGTTATCTAAGGTTTGTTGAAAGGTAACAGGAGAACCTGTCGCATCAATGGTCTCTTTTTTGCCTTCTTGACGAGTGATTTTCACATTCGCGGCTGTTACTTTAATTGAGCCTTGGGTGATCACCACATTGTCACTAAATGTCACAATATTGCTGGTCATATCTAATGATTGACTGCCGGAATCAATGTTAATTGGCTGATCGGTATCTCCTTTTAATGCATAAGCAGAGAAGCTGCTGCCTAAAAGTAGAGTAACTAAAATAGATTTAAACAGTAATTTCATTATTTTTCCTTATTGAAAAAGCGAATTGGTTATTCTTGAGTTTGTTTGATAATCGTTGGCTCAAGATATGATTTTACATCTTTTTGTAATGTTGCTACCTGTTGCTTTAAATTTCCTTTTAGCCCCACACCGGTAGTTGTAAAGCCCAGACCTACTGATTTGACCGTACTTTCAGTAAAAATATCCTGAGTGTTTAAATCGACGGTTAATTTATCGGTAGAGATTTTTTGTAAGCGAGAGAGTGGGTCTAAAGCATTCAGTTGCACATTACCGGTTAAATTTAAGATCTTATCTTTAGTAATTTCAGCGTGATCTGCACTCACTTTCCACTGCTTTACATCTGAATCTTTGGCGAAAAGCTCAATAAATGGCTTTAAAAATTCGGTTCGCTCGGTAGATTCATAACGTTTAATTTCATCGGCTTGTGCAAAATATTGCGGTTTACCTGTTAGATCATAAACCGAGGTAGACATTTTATTCCCCACATATTCGGGCTGGCCCTCTTTTTTGATCAGTTGGTCAAGTCCGCTATTGTCTTTTTCTTGCAGGCTGTAATACCACCCACCTAGCACAGCAACAATAAGTAATAAAACTACAGTTAAACGTGTATTCATAAATCTTAAAATGGCTTAAAAATAGAGATTGATTGTAGCATAAATTTAGATAGTGTTATAGTAGACAATCTTAAGGGCAGAAATGTGCAAAATTTTCTAAAAAATAACCGCTTGTAAAGTCTAACTTCAGCCCTACAAGCGGTCAAAAAATATAAATTTTTTACAAATTATTTAAAGGTTGCCCAAACAGGTGAGTGGTCAGACGGTTTTTCCATTGCTCGAATTTCTAAATCAATACCGGTTTCTATACAGCGCTCGGCTAGCATTTTTGAAGCTAGAATTAGATCAATACGTAAGCCTCTGTTATCGTCAAAGCCTTTTGATCTATAATCAAACCATGAGAATTTATCATTGATTTCCGGATTTGCCGCACGGAATGTATCGACTAAACCGAAGCTGTGTAAACGTGCTAACCATTCGCGCTCTTCCGGTAAGAATGAACATTTTCCATCACGAAGCCAACGTTTGCGATTCGCTTCTCCAATCCCAATATCTAAGTCTGTAGGGCTGATATTCATATCGCCCATAATGATAATTGGGTTTTCTGGCTTTAATTCGCTTTCCAAGTAATGTTGTAAGTCGGAATAGAATTTCTGTTTTGCCGGAAATTTAGTTTCATGTGTGCGGCTTTCACCTTGTGGAAAATAACCGTTTAATACAGTGAGGATGCCAAATTCTGTTTCAATATCAGCCATAATCATTCGTTTTTGAGCATCTATGTCATCGGTTGGGAAACCTTTACGTACAGCCAGCGGCTCTTGTTTTGTTAGAAGCGCTACACCATAATGCCCTTTTTGCCCGTGGTGAAAAACGTGGTAGCCCAAATGATTCACTAAATCGTAGGGGAAATCTTCATCGGCAACTTTAATTTCCTGCAAGCCAATCACATCGGGTTGATGTTTTTCAATAATCGCTTCAAGTTGGTGCGGTCTGGCACGTAATCCGTTAATGTTGAAAGAGATAAATTTCATTTGTAATCCTAATCGTAGGGTTTGCAAAAAATAAATGAAAATAGACCGCTTGCAGCTTACAAGCGGTCTTTTTCTAACAAAATTTTGCGTATTATAACTTAAAGTGTCATTGCTGCAATCCAACCAAACACTAATAATGGAATATTAAAGTGAATAAAGGTTGGCACTACTGAATCCCAAATATGCTCGTGCTTACCGTCTGCATTTAAGCCTGATGTTGGACCAAGTGTTGAGTCAGAAGCCGGAGAACCTGCATCGCCTAACGCGGCGGCAACACCAATAATAGACATTGTTGCAAGTGGTGAGAAACCAAAAGAAACACAAAGTGGCACGTAGATTGAAGTAATAATCGGCACTGTTGAGAATGATGAGCCAATTCCCATTGTGATAAACAAACCGACTACTAGCATTAATAGAGCCGCCATTTCTTTTGAACTAATTACCGTACGTAAACTTTCTACTAATTCAGGTACGCCACCGGTAGAATTCACCACGCCGGCAAAGCCGGAGGCTGCAATCATCACAAAGCCAATCATTGCCATTAAACGTAAGCCGTCTTGGAAAACATCGTTGCTTTGTTTTAATTTAAATACGCCGCCAAATGCGAAAATGACTAAACCGGCTAATCCCCCGATAATGGTTGAGTTAGTGGCTAATTGGATAGAACAGGTGGTGATAATCGCAATAATACTAATACCAATGTGGAATGGCTTAATATTGGCAACACGTGCTTCGATATTATCTACAGTTAGCTCTGCTTGTGGTTCTACGTAAGTACGTGGTTTGCGATAAGAAACAAAAAATGCAAATAATAAACCTAAAATCATACCCGAAACCGGAATTAGCATTGCTTTAGTCATTTCAGGCGTGGTGGCGACTAATTGGAATTGCTCCCCGGCTTGGTTAATGTTCTTAACCAAAATACTTTCAATAAAGATTTGTCCGAAACCTGCCGGAATTAACATATAAGTTGCTGTTAAGCCAAAGGTTAATGCACAGGCAACTGCACGGCGGTCAATCTGTAATTTATTCATGACGCTTAACAGTGGCGGAACCAAAATCGGAATGAAGGCAATATGAATCGGAATTAAGTTTTGCGAAGACATTGCAAAGCCGGTCAATACAAAGAGTACGATATATTTAAACCAAAATACCGAACGTCCTGACGGGCTGTGACCGAAGGATTTAATCACTTTATAAGCGAGTAAATCAGTTACGCCTGATTTTGAAAGCGCAACCGCAAAAGCACCTAAAACAGCATAGTTCATCGCGGTTTCTGCACCGCCACCTAAGCCTCCGGTGAAACTTTTAATCGTTTTATCTAAGGCATCAGCAAAGCCCACACCTTCGACTTCTAAATTGCCAATCATTCCGCAAGTTAATGCAGAAATAATCAATGCGATTACCACGTTAATTCTGAGTAAACTCAGCACTAACAAAACGATAATCGAAATAAAAACTTCGTTTGATAACATTGTGTTTGTTTCCTTAAGTAATATAAAACTTATTTAATTTACTGAAAAAAAATAAGTTGTCGAGAATTTTTTTGCAATTGGGGAACTTTTTTGAAATTTTACTTTGGTGTGTGGCAGTGCAGTGTTGCTATCAATATTCCGTTTTTTGACATAGATCGCATTTTTACGTGTAGAGATTTGTTAGAATAAGCTACCATTTTGGAGGTATTTTATATTAAAGAGAGGCTGTAATGAGCGAAATTGCACTTACTGTCAGTTTGTTATCTTTAGTGGCAGTATTAGGATTGTGGATTGGGCATATTAAGGTAAGAGGAGTTGGATTGGGTATCGGGGGGGTACTCTTTGGTGGATTATTGGTCTCCCATTTTATGGGGCAGTTTGATATCAAACTTGACGCTCATACTTTGCATTTTATTCAAGAGTTTGGCTTGATTTTGTTTGTTTATTCGATTGGTATCCAAGTGGGGCCCGGCTTTTTTGCATCGCTTAAACATTCCGGCTTAAAGCTAAATGCTTTTGCAGTATTAATCGTACTGTTAAGCGGTGTATTAGTAGTACTTATTCACAAATTCTTTAATGTGCCTTTACCGGTAATTTTAGGGATATTCTCCGGTGCGGTAACCAATACGCCTTCTTTAGGGGCAGGACAGCAGGTTCTGTCTGAATTAAGTAATAGCAATGTGACCGAAATTATGGGGATGAGCTATGCAATTGCTTATCCTTTTGGCATTATCGGGATTTTGCTTACGATGTGGTTGGTTCGTATCCTATTAAAAATCAATATAGATAAAGAAGCAGAAGCATTTAATCAAGAACAAAATCCCGGTAAAGAGCAACTTAATAGTTTGAATGTTCGCTTAACTAATCCGAATATTAATGGGCTAAAACTCAATCAGTTACCGGATTTCGATTTGCATGAGGTTTCTTATTCTCGACTAAAACGAGGCGATGAACTCTCTATCCCTAAAATTGATACAGTATTACAAGTTGGCGATATATTACATTTAGTTGGAGAAGAAGCTGCGTTACATAAAATGCAGATCATTTTAGGTGAAGTAGCTGATGTATCGGTTTCAACTAAAGGTACGATTTACCGTTCAGAACGTGCAGTGGTAACCAATGAAAAAGTTTTTGGTAAACAAATTCGCCAACTAATGCTTAAAGGCAAATATGATGTCGTAATTTCACGTCTCAATCGAGCAGGAGTAGAGTTGGTTCCAAATGGTGATATGACTCTGCAATTCGGTGATGTACTGAATTTAGTTGGTCGTCAGGTTGATATTGAAACAGTAATGGGCATTATTGGCAATGCACAATCTAAATTACAACAAGTACAAATGCTGCCGATTTTTATCGGTATCGGATTAGGGGTATTATTAGGTTCGGTGCCTATTTATTTACCCGGTTTCCCTGTGGCATTAAAGCTCGGCTTAGCCGGCGGGCCTTTGGTTGTAGCATTAATTTTGGCTCGTATCGGTAGCTTCGGTAAACTCTATTGGTTTATGCCACCAAGTGCGAATCTTGCCTTACGTGAAATCGGAATTGTGCTTTTCTTAGCGGTAGTAGGTTTAAAATCAGGCGGGCGATTCCTTGAAACTTTGCTCAGCAGTGAAGGTATGGAATGGATTCTCTATGGCGCTATGATTACCTTTATTCCGCTGATGATCACAGGCTTGATTGCCAGACTTTATGGCAAATTGAATTACCTCACCCTTTGTGGATTACTCGCAGGTTCAATGACTGACCCACCGGCTCTCGCCTTCGCTAATGAAATTAAAGAAGGCAACGGTGCTGCCGCACTTTCTTACGCTACTGTTTACCCACTGGTCATGTTCTTACGCATCATGCTGCCACAGATACTGGCGATAATGCTATGGGTGGCGGGGTAGTGGAAGCTTACTTAAAACAAGCGGTTAAATTTGGTGATTATTTTGTAAATAAAAGCACGTCGGAAATTTTAGTTTGGATTGAGATAAAACAAGGCGACTATTAGTCGCCTTTCCTTTTTATTGTGTATATCATTTAGATAATATTTGTTATTTCCCTTTACGGATATCGTTAATTTTTTTCAATAAATCTTGGATATCTGTATCAGCAAAAATATCTTCAACGTTTACATTCAAGCGTCGTCGCCAGTTGGCATATTGCGTACTGGTTCCCGGTATATTAACCGGTTCGGTCATGCCCAACCAATCTTCAGGTTGGAAGCCGAATAGTCCGCTACTCACATTTGCTACATACGTTTGTAAACGGTGAATAAATGAGGTATTTACCGCGGAATTGAGCTGTTCGTTGATTTCAGGTTCTATCGTGACATTATGTTGCTTTAGTCGTTTTAATATTTTCGCTTTTGCATTTACCCGTTCTTGCTTCAGAATTGCCAGAATATCTGCATTCGGATATACGCCGAATTTTTCGCCTAATTCAAAATCATAGCCTCGCCAATAACCGTTAATAGTTGGTAAATCATGAGTGCTTAATGTTGTCATTGCTTGATAAGGATAATGCTGCAAATCACGGCTTTGGCCATGTTCGTCAAATTCAAAGTAGAAGATTTTGTAAGACAAAATGCCTGCATTTTTTAGTTTACTTACAATTTCTTTTGGCACTGTGCCTAAATCCTCACCTATAATCAAGCATTGATGGCGTTGGCTTTCAAGTGCCAGGATGGCAATTAAATCATCTACCGGATAACGTATATAAGCCCCGTTAACCGCACTATCACCTTTTGGGATCCACCATAAACGTAATAAGGACATAATATGATCAAGTCGCAAAGCACCACAATGTTTCATATTGGCTCTGACAAGTTCAATAAAAGGGCGGTAGGCTTGCTGTTTTAATATGTGAGGATTCATTGGTGTTAACCCCCAATTTTGTCCTTGCGGACCTAATACATCGGGTGGTGCGCCGACAGAAGCGTTTAAGCAATAAAGTTGTTTGTCGCTCCATGTTTCTGCACCATTCGGGCTTACGCCAACGGCGAGATCCCGATACATTCCGATACTCATTCTTTGTTGGCGGCAGAGAGCATCACATTCGGCCAATTGCTGATCGGCAATAAATTGTAGCCAGAGGTAAAACTCTACCTCTGCTTTATGCTCTTCTCTAAATCGCTGTACAGTGGCGGAATTGTAGTCTTGGTAGTCTTTTGCCCAAAAATCCCAGCCCCATTGGTTAGCAAATTGATTTGATAAATGTTGATGGAGGGCATCAAAAGTAGCTTGGACTTGTAGATTTTTGCCGCCTTTTTTGACAAATTCGGTGAAAGCTTGTTGAGAACAAGCGGTCATATTTTGCTGAAATTTTGCAAAGGCAAAGCGTAATCCCTTTAATTTTAATCGAATGATTTGCTCATAGTTTAGCCAATCTTGGTTACGCAATTGAGATAACTGTTGTTGGATTTCCGCAGACTTAAACCAAGCCTGAGCTTCATCACTTTGCTTAAATTCTACTAACTGATTAACATCAATATATGCAATATTCAGCCATTGGCGGGAAGACGGGCTGTAAGGGCTCGCTGAGTCTGGGTTTGCCGGAAAAAGCGAGTGGATCGGATTTAAACCGATAAAATCTGCTTGGTAAGGAGCAATTTGTTGGATAAAGTTTTTTAAATCACTAAAATCACCAATTCCCCAGTTATGTTCAGATTTTAGCGTATAGAGTTGTAGAAATGTTCCCCATAATTTTTTGTGTTCAAGTAATGCTTGTGGTTGATAGCAATGTTTAGGCGCAATAATAATGGTGCAATTAAAAGTCTTATTAAGGGTTTTTAATTGTAATTGATGATAACCTAAGGGTAAGTCTTTAGGTAATGTAATTCCCTGAGTTTTTATTTTTCCGGAAATAATTTGTGTGGAATGTTCTAATTGTAATTGCCAAGTTCCGGTTAATGGCTGTTTTTTATTCGCTAAGTGAAAAGGTAAAAAACAAGGTTGATGTTGATAAAAAATTTTTACCGCAGGAATCGGCGTGATATTTGCTCGAATATTACCATTAAAAGCTTTGAATAATGTTTGTTTTATTTTTTCGGATGCCTTTTTTTTCACACCACGTTCATCGAAAAAATAGGGCATGATGCCTGCCTGATGGCACTGTTTGGCAGTAATTTTCATTATTTCTCTCCATATTGAAATACAGTAGAAAATAAGCGACCTCTTATTGGAAAGAAGCCGCTGAGGTAATTATCTATTTAACCAAATACGTTGTTGATAATCTTTAATTGAGCGATCTGAGCTAAATGCACCTAAACGAGCAGTATTTAAAATCGCACTACGTAGCCAAGCATCTTGATCTAAATAAGCTACACCAATTTTCTCTTGTGCTTGGCGGTAGCTGTCAAAATCAGCAAAAACTAAGAATGGATCGCGTTCTAGTAGGCTGTCTAGCATCAGTTGGAATGTCTTTTTATCCCCCTTGGATGCTTTTCCTTTAGCTAAGAAATCAACTGCATTTTTCAGTATAGGATTCTGCTTGTAATAGGCTTTTGGTTGATAACCTTTAGCTAATAATTCCCGCACACTTTCTACGGTGTGTCCGAAGATAAAGACATTCTCTTCACCTACCATCTCGGCAATTTCTACATTAGCACCGTCTAACGTGCCTAAGGTTAATGCACCATTGAGTGCCAATTTCATATTACCGGTACCGGAAGCTTCTTTGCCTGCCATCGAGATCTGTTCGGATACATCGGCAGCCGGAATAATTTTTTCCGCAAGACTGACTCGATAATCTGGTAAGAATGTCACTTGTAGTCGATCATTAACCTGTTTATCGTTGTTGATAATATCTGCCACATTGTTAATAGCATGAATAATATTTTTTGCCAAATAATAACCAGGCGCAGCTTTACCTGAGAACAAGAATAACCGTGGTGTATAGTCTTGATTTGGATTTGCTTTTAATGATTGATAAGTAGCAATAATATTTAACAAATTTAAATGTTGACGTTTATATTCATGGAAACGTTTGATTTGTACATCAAAAATAGCATTTGGATTGACGTTTAAACCTAATGTTTTGTGTATTCCATTCGCTAAAATGATTTTGTTATTATGTTTAATATGTTGATATTCTTCTCGAAAGCCGGAGTCATCAGCATATTTTTCAATGCCTTTTAATAATTCCAGATTATGTGTCCAATCTTGTTTTAAAGTGCGATCCAATAAATCGCTTAATTGTGGGTTTGCTTGTTGAATCCAACGGCGAGGCGTGATGCCGTTAGTTACATTGCAGAACTTGGTCGGGAATAATTGGTGGTATTCCGGGAATAAATCGGTCACTAATAGCTCTGAGTGAATTTCTGCAACACCGTTGACACGGAAACAGGTTACTACACAAAGGTTAGCCATACGCACACGATAGTCAAACAAGATAGCCAATTTTTCCCAAATTTTTGAATCTTCACCAAATTCTGAACGAACTTTGTCATGGAAAATATCATTAATTTTTTCCACAATTTGGTAGTGGCGAGGTAATAATTGCTTAAACAGACGTTGATCCCATTGTTCAAGCGCTTCAGGTAATAAAGTATGGTTAGTATAAGCAAAAGTATTGGAACAAATATCCCACGCTTGCTCCCACTCAAACCCGTGCTCATCTAATAGCACCCGCATTAATTCAGGTATTGCTAAGGTCGGGTGTGTATCGTTAAGTTGGACCACTTGGTGTTTAGCTAAATCGGCTAATGAGTGACCTTCAGTCAGGTGACGATCTAAAATATCTGCTATAGAACAAGCACAATGGAAGTATTGTTGCATCAAGCGTAATTTTTGCCCTGCTTTATGGTTATCATTTGGGTAAAGTACTTGCGTAAGTGCGGCTGCATTGACAATCGTTTTATCTGCCGTTAAAAATTTGCCGTCATTAAATGCATCGAAATCAAAGGATTGATCACTATCTGCCTGCCATAAACGCAATGGTTGAACAATATTATTTTTATGACCTACGATCGGTAAATCGAAAGCTTTGCCTTGAATAGTCAATTTAGGTTGCCATTCATATTGATCGGCTTTAATTTGTTTGATTTTTCCACCAAACCCGATATGACGGGTTTTAGATGGATTAAAACGATGCCAAGGGTAGCTGTCACGATCCCAAGTATCTGGCGCCTCTTTTTGCATACCGTCTTTAAAACTTTGTTTAAACAAACCATATTGATAATAAAGACCATAGCCTGTTGCATTTTGTCCTACAGTTGCCATTGAGTCTAAAAAACAGGCGGCGAGACGACCTAGCCCACCATTTCCAAGTGCCGGATCACGCTCTTGTTCTAAAACATCTACTAATTCAACTTGATATTGTTTAAGATAGTCGCGAATTTGTTTGTAATAACCCAAATTCATTAGATTATTGCCTGTTAAACGACCGATTAAAAATTCCATAGAGAGGTAGTTTACATGGCGGGATTCAGCCGGTTTCGTTGTAGGTTGGCTATAAATAAGCTCAAGGGAACCTTCTGCAACGACTTGATACCATTGCTGTAAAGTAAAATGTTTTGGATCTGCTACATCAAAATAACGACAGTATTTTGCTACAATAGATTTAAATGTCATAGGAAACCTCCGGTTAAAGATGAATACCGCTATTATGTAAAATCCGAATAAAATCAAATCATCCTTCTAGTTACCTTGTGTGGTATGATTATTAGGAAGTAGTTAGAACATAAATGGAGTATATATCATCCCCATTTTGTTATGAGAGAAAATTGAATTTATTATGTTAATAC
The DNA here is from genome assembly GCF_013377255.1 of Mannheimia granulomatis. NCBI lineage: Bacteria > Pseudomonadati > Pseudomonadota > Gammaproteobacteria > Pasteurellales > Pasteurellaceae > Mannheimia > Mannheimia granulomatis. Next base: position 1,698,960 of record NZ_CP016614.1, on the reverse strand, counting down.
CATCAAAACTTGTCTGCTCTTTTCGATTACAAAATAGTATTCCTCGAAAACGTTTAATTCAAGAATTGGATAAATCTTCTGATTATCCGGTTGTATTGATTAATGCTCCTGCTGGTTATGGCAAAACTACGTTAGTGTCTCAATGGATTGAAGATAAAAAGAATGTTGGCTGGTATGCTTTAGATGAAGGAGATAATAATCCAGATCGTTTTGCGGTCTATTTTAGTGCAGCATTGCACTCAGCAATCAACAAAGAAATAGACGTTTTATTAGAAGAAAATCGTAAAGCTAACTTATTAGCTTCATTTAATCAATTATTGATTAAAGCTACCATGTTTTCGGAACATTTTTATCTCGTGATTGATGATTATCATGTGGTTGAAAATGAAGAGATCCATGATGCGTTAAAATATTGGGTTAAACATCAGCCAAATAATATGACATTAATTCTTATTTCTCGCGCTGTTCCACCGCTAGGTATTGCAAGTTTAAGAGTTCAGGAACAATTATTGGAAATAGATATTAATCAACTGGTATTTGATCATCAAGAAAGTGCTGCATTTTTCCAAGCAAGATTGGGTTCTGAGTTAAATCAGAAAGATATTATCGCATTATGTAATGAAGTTGAGGGGTGGCCGACTGCACTTCAATTAATCAGCTTATTTGTTAAAAATAAATCGCATACGTTACAAGTTCCATTGCAAGATATTGCTAAACGATTAGCCAAATCAAATCATTTTCACATTAACGAATATTTGGCTGATGAAGTGCTAAATAAAGTCGATGAAGATACCCGTTTATTTATTTTACGTTGCTCTGTATTGCACTCGATGAATGAATCTTTAGTTAAGGCGGTTACTGGAGAACAAAATAGCCGAACAAAATTAGAGTCTCTCGAAAAGCAAGGCTTATTTTTACAACAAATGGCAAATAGTAAATGGCAAAGTGGAGATGATATTTGGTGGAAATTCCATCCGCTTTTTGCTTCTTTTTTAAATTTATGTTGTCAGCACGAATTATATGATGAATTACCACAACTGCACCAGAAAGCTGCACAAGCCTGGTTGAAGCTAGGTTATGTGACAGAAGCGCTATACCATGCAATGCAATTATCTAATACTGAATTATTGCTCAATATCTTAGATGAACATGCTTGGACAGTATTTCATCAAGGCGATTTAAACTTATTAGAAGAAAGTTTAAATTGCCTTAATTATAAACATTTAACCGAACATCCTAATTTGGTCTTATTAAGAGCTTGGCTGGTACAAAGCCAACATCGTCATGTAGAAGTTGGTGGAATTTTGGCTGATTTTTCTCAAGCATTAAGCGAAAATAAAATTGAATTGAGTAAAACGGCAAATGCGGAATTTAATGTGCTACGGGCACAGGTTGCGATAAATTCCGGAGATGAAAATACTGCGCTTCAATTAGCTTCAGAGGCATTAAATGATCTTTCGGAAAATGCGTATTATGCCTATATTGTTGCGATTTCTATTATTGGTGAGGCTCATCATTGTCACGGTAATCTGGCAGAAGCATTAGCCATGCTACAGAAAGCTGAACGTATGGCTCGTCAGCACCATACATATCACAATATTTTATGGTCATTGCTTCAACAGTCGGAAATTTTACTTGCTCAAGGATTTTCACAAGCAGCTTATGAAATGTTAGATAAGGCAAGCGAATTTGTAAAAGAAAACCATCTGCAAAAAGTACCAATGTATGAATTCTTATTACGTTCAAAAGGTAAAATTTTGTGGGAATGGTATAACCTAGATAAGGCAGAATCTATGGCAGTAGCTGGGATGAATGTATTATCAAAATTTGAAGATAAGTTACAATGTTTAACATTATTAACTAAGATTTCGTTAGCAAGAGGAAATCTCGATAATACTTCTCGATTATTAAGAGAGGTTGAACAGTTAGAACACTCTCACTCTTATCACCATGATTGGATTGCTAATGCAGATCAAGTTCGTATGATCTATTGGCAAATGAATAATGACATTTCGGCAGCTCGAAGTTGGTTGATTCAAAACCCATTACCGATTTCTGACAAGAATCATTTTACTCAGATTCAATGGCGAAATATTGCACGAGCAGAAATTTTATTAGGGGAATATGATAAAGCGAAAGAAATTTTAGATAATTTAATTGAAACAGCTGAAAAGTTTTCTCTTATCAGTGATCTGAACCGTGCATTAATTGTACGTAACAGACTTTATTTTTTACAAGGAGAGAAAGAGCTAGCTCAGCAAGATTTAATTCATGCTCTAAAACTCACACGGCAGACAAACTTTATCAGTGCTTTTGTGATTGAGGGCGATGTGATGGCGCAGCAAATTCGTCATTTATTGCAATTAAACGTGTTAGATGAGCTGGTTCTGCACAAAGCACAGTTTATATTGAGAAATATCAATCAGTTTTATCGACATAAATTTGCTCACTTTGATGAAAATTTTGTTAATCAATTACTTAAAAACCCTAAAGTTCCTGAGTTATTAAAGATTAGCCCGTTAACCCAACGGGAGTGGCAGGTATTAGGCTTAATCTATTCCGGTTATAGTAATGAGCAGATTTCGGATGAATTACAAGTTGCTGCAACCACAATAAAAACGCATATTAGAAATTTATATCAAAAAATTGCGGTAACAAATCGTAATGAAGCGATAAATTATACAAAAGAGTTATTAACCTTAATGGGTTATAATTAAGGCTATTATTTATCTGCCAAAATTACGATAAGCTTATTGTTACTCAATTATTCGTCTAAAAGCAAAATATTGCACTGTTGCAAATGTTTGGCGTTTTATTGGGATTTTTATTTGCAAAAAATTGGAGTAATTTGACCGCTTGTTCACCTCTGTTTTTAATATGGGTAAACATTATTTCATTGTTACAAGCGGTCATTTTTCGAGAATTTTTTGTAATCCCAAAAGAAGTTTGCAAAAAGAGTGACTGTTTAGCCTTTCACGCCACCGGCAGTTAATCCACCTATTAACCAACGTTGTGCCAACAAGAATACCAACGTAATAGGAATGGCAGATAATACCGCAGCAGCAGCGAAATCGCCCCATAAATAGTTTTGAGGATAGAGATATTGTTGCATACCAACCGCTAAAGTATAGCTGTTTACATCGCGTAGCAGCAATGAGGCGACTGGTACTTCGGTAATGGCAGCAATAAATGAAAGAATGAAAACCACCGCTAAAATTGGTACCGAAAGTGGTAATAAAATTAAACGGAATGCTTGCCACGGCGTTGCACCATCAAGTGCAGCTGCTTCTTCTAAAGATCCATCAATTGTTTCAAAGTAGCCTTTAATTGTCCAAACGTGCAAGGCAATTCCCCCTAAATAGGCAAAAATAACGCCGCCATGAGTATTTAAGCCAAGGAATGGTACATATTGGCCAAGACGATCAAATAACGCATATAAAGCGACTAAAGAAAGTACCGCCGGGAACATTTGGAAAATCAGCATTCCCTGCAAAATGGTCTTTTTACCTCTAAATTTCATTCGGGCAAAAGCATAAGCACAGGTTGTAGATAAAGTTACAATACCAATTGAGGTTATAGTTGCAACTTTGATTGAATTCCATAACCAACGTAATACAGGGAATGGGGGAGGTGTTACCGTACCGTCTGAGTGGGTGACATCAAAGCCTAGTGCAGCTTGCCAATGTTCCCAAGAAATTTGGCTTGGAATAATATCTCCAATGGCAAGATTTCCTGGACGTAGTGAAATACCAATTACCATCAATAAAGGAAAAATAATCAAGGCTAGAAAACAAATTAAGATTAAATGGGTTGCCCATACCCGATAACGCACAGATTTAGATTGAACAATTGCCATGTATAACTCCTGAAGTTAATTGAGGTTAAGGGTTCTGAATACTTAACACTTTTATAATTCCATTTTGGTTGCTTTAATATTTAAGAGAGCCAACCCACCGACTAATAAGAAAATAATAGTTGCGATAGCCGCAGCCAAGCCGAAATCTTGCGTACCGCTTCCTTCAAAGGCAATACGGTAGGTATAGCTGACTAACAAGTCGGTATAACCGGCCGGTGTAGTTGTTCCAATCATATCCGGACGACCGTTTGTTAATAATTGAATCAATACAAAGTTGTTAAAGTTAAATGCAAAAGAGGCAATCATTAACGGAGTAAGTGGTTTTAACAATAATGGGAAAGTGATTTTACTGAAGTTTTGCCAAGTGGAGGCTCCATCCATTGCGGAAGCTTCATATAAATCGGACGGAATGGCTTTGAGTAATCCCATACATAAAATCATCATATAAGGATAGCCTAACCACGTATTCACAATTAGGATCATCACTTTAGCAAGAAACGGATCATTGAACCATTCTGGGCTGATACCAAATAATTGATTCAAAATCATATTGATTTCACCAAAACTTTGATTAAATAACCCTTTGAAAATTAAAATCGAAATAAAGGAAGGAACTGCATAAGGTAAAATCAATAATAAGCGATATATAGCTTTCCCTTTGAGAGCTTCCCATTGTACCAAACAGGCAAGTACCATGCCTAAGATAACGGTAAAGACGACGGTTAATAAAGAGAAGACGACTGTCCAAATGAATATTTGTACAAAAGGTTTGCTAATTCCTTCATCAGTAAAAATTTTAACAAAATTATTAAAGCCTGATGTAACGGTATAACCCGGCTCAAGCGTTTCATCCTGCCAGTTTCCGTTTGCATCAATAGCCTGGAAGAATCCGGTTTCATCATTAGCTTGATAAATTTTGCCGGTTTCGTTATTTAATAATGTTTTTTTATCTTCATCAAAGTGATAGCGTTGTTTTTGTTCTGAAAATTGGCGTAATGAACTCATTGTAAGTTGATTGCCATTCGGTAAAATCACATTCATTGACTGAAGAGTCGAGCGGTTCTGTGTGATAGTTTTAAGAGGAGCAATTTTTCCGTTCGGGATACTCTGTTCGGTAACAGTAACATTGAGACCGGCAGTTAATGGAACAGCTTCTGAGACAAAAGTTTGTTCTGTAACAGGATTAGTTAATGCAATGCTATATTGATTATCTGCTTGTTGATAAAGCGTAAAATTGTATTTTTCTCCGGAAAAATAACGTTGTTCAGTTAGCACTGAAACCGCACGCTCGAATGCTAATTGGTTAGAACCACTATAATTAGTAAATGCAATAGCAATGGTTGCAACTAAAGGGAATAAGATAAAAATAGCCATTCCGGTAATGCCGGGATAAACATAGCGCCAAGCATATGCATTTTTATTGGTAAAAATATATACGCCAGAAGTAAGAATAATAAGTGTTAAAATAGCAAAAAGATATTCACCTTGTGAGTACATTAATACAACAAGATAGAAGTCAAGGAGTAATACTAGTCCTGCGAAGAGATATTTGAGCCAATTAGTTGGTTTGGATGGGGGGTGAGTCAGCATAATAGCACCTCGAATTTTTTACTGCATTTTTTTACTATACTTGGGGCGAATCTAAAAAATGAGTGAGTTATAAGCTAACCCACTCTGAATAATGAAGGATTATTATTGTTTTTGAATGCGGGAATGTGCATCATCTAATGCTTCTTTTACAGGTTGACGCCCTGTCACCGCATTGTTGATAGCGGATTTTTCGGCATACCAGAAGGAAGACATCTGTGGGATATTTGGCATAATTTCACCATTTTTCGCATTTTCCATAGTGGCTGCAATGCGTGGATCGGCTGCCAATTTTTCTTGGTAAGATTTTAATGCAACTGCACCTAAAGGTTTATCTTTATTCACAGCATCTAGACCTTCATCTGTTAGTAAGTAATTTTCTAAGAATTCTTTCGCTAAATCTTTGTTTGGACTTGAGCTGTTAATGCCGGCACTTAATACTCCAACGAATGGTTTAGAGGCTTGACCATTTAATGTTGGTAGTAGAGCTACACCGTATTTAATACCGCTTTTATCAATATTTCCCCAAGACCAAGGACCATTGATTGTTAATGCTGTTTGTCCTTTGTTAAAAGAGGCTTCAGCTACAGCATAGTCCATATCGGCACTAATATGTTTATTTTTAACCATATCAACGACAAATTGTAATGCTTTTACTGCGCCTTCATTGTTCACACCAATATCTTTTGCATCATATTTGCCATCAGCAAATTTAAACGCATAAGCTCCGTTTGAAGCAGCAATAGGCCAAGTGAAATATGGTTCGGCTAAATTCCACATAATGGCATTTTTACCCTCTTTTTTAAGTTTTTTATCTAACTCGATAATTTCTTCCCAAGATTTAGGAGCTTCTTTAACTAAATCTTTATTATAAATTAACGAAATGGCTTCAATTGCCACCGGGTAGCCGATAATTTTGCCGTTGTAGGTTTCTGCATCCCAAGCAAAATCAACAAATTTATCTTTAAATTCTTTACTTACATTCACTTCTGCTAATAAACCCGATTGAGCATAGCCACCAAAGCGGTCGTGTGCCCAAAACATGATATCAGGACCATCATCGGTTGAGGCAACCTGCGCAAATTTTTCTTCAAGTTTATCCGGATGTTCAACTAATACTTGAATACCTGTATCTTTTTCAAACGTCTTACCGACTTCTGCAAGCCCGTTATAACCTTTATCGCCATTGATCCAGATAACGAGTTTACCTTCGGTCATTTTTGCCATAACAGTTCCAGAAAAAACTAAGGTAGCAAGGGTAGTTAATGTGAATTTGACGCATTTGTTTTTCATAAAAAACTCCTTGAGGTTAAATGAAAAGGGATATTTACAACCCATTTATTAAATTGTGACAAATTATGAGCTATTCCGTCTATTTGAGATCATCCTTTGCTCTACGCCCCCCGAGATAAAAGTATGATCCAATTAACATTTTGGCTAATTTTGTGATCTATCTCACAAAAAAAAGAATAAAAAATGAGAGTTTGATCACAAAATTTATAAAAATTTAATTACTCGTTATTTTTTAACCAAATAAACGTAATTAAGCTTCTAACCCTGCAAAAAAGTTTTCTAGGATGATTTACTCTTTAAATAAAAGAGCGATGATTTAGCCTAAATTCAAACCAACAAGAAATAAGAGGTTTAATCATGGCAAATGTATCATTGCGCAATGTAGGGAAATCGTATGGTGATGTTCATATTTCTAAGGATATTAATTTAGAAATTAATAAAGGTGAATTCGTTGTTTTTGTTGGCCCGTCAGGTTGTGGAAAATCAACTTTGTTGCGAATGATTGCAGGACTTGAAGATATTACTACAGGTGAGCTTTATATCGGCGATAAATTAATGAACGATGTAGAGCCCTCTAAACGTGGGATTGGGATGGTTTTCCAGTCTTACGCTCTCTATCCACACCTAGATGTAGCGGAAAATATGTCTTTTGGATTAAAACTGGCCGGGGTCAGTAAAGCGGAAAGAGAGCGGAGAGTAAATCAAGTAGCGGAAATTTTGCAGCTTGCTCATTTATTAGATAGAAAGCCTAAAGCTCTCTCGGGAGGACAGCGTCAGCGAGTAGCTATTGGTAGAACTTTGGTTTCTCAACCAGAGGTATTTTTACTGGATGAGCCTCTTTCCAATCTTGATGCTGCATTGCGAGTGCAGATGCGAGTGGAAATTTCCAAATTACATAAAAAATTAAATCGTACGATGATCTATGTGACTCATGATCAAGTTGAAGCAATGACTTTGGCGGATAAGATTGTGGTATTGAATGCAGGAGGCATTGCTCAGGTAGGAAAACCATTAGAGCTTTATCATTACCCGGCTAACCGTTTTGTTGCTGGATTTATAGGCTCTCCTAAAATGAATTTTTTACCAGTGAAAGTCACAGAAGTAGAGCTGGAAAGAGTAAAAATTGAATTGCCAGATGCAAATCATCACAACTTTTGGATTCCTGTTTCAGGCGAAGATGTAAATGTAGGAGACAATTTATCTCTAGGTATTCGTCCGGAACATTTATTACCTTCAGACCAAACTCAAGTAACCTTACACGGCATTGTACAAGTAGTGGAATTGTTAGGGAATGAAACACAAATCCATCTTGAAATCCCTGAAATCAAACAACCAACCTTAATTTATCGCCAAAATGATGTGGTATTAGTTAATGAAGGCGATGAAATGAATATTGGTATCTTACCGGAACGTTGTCATTTATTTAAAAAAAATGGTACTGCTTGCAAGCGATTGTTTGTCGAGAAAGGGATATGACAATTTCAATTTATTTACTGATTTTAGGAGATATTTTCTATCCCCTAATAATTTAACCTAAGCAAAACCAAATATTAAGAGAGGTTCTATTATGAAAAAAACAGTCTTAGCAGTTGCAATCAGTGGTGCAATGTTTGCAGCAAGTGTATCAGCGGTCGAGTTCCATGGTTATGCACGTTCAGGTATCGGTTGGACATCAGGTGGTGGTGAGCAATCCGCTTTTACTGTAAACGGCGGTGGCTCAAAATACCGTTTAGGTAATGAATCAGATACTTATGCAGAATTAAAATTAGGGCAGGAATTGTTTAAAAGTGGTGAAAAAGCTGTCTACTTTGATACAAACCTTGCTTATGGTGGGGCACTTCATAATAACGACTGGACAGAAACCAGTCCGGCATTACGTGAATTAAACGTACAGTTTAAAAATTTTGCGGATAGCTTACCAGGCGCAACTTTATGGGCAGGTAAACGTTTCTACCAACGTCACGATGTACATATGAACGACTTCTATTACTGGGATATTTCAGGACCGGGAGCAGGGGTTGAAAATATTGATTTAGGCTTCGGTAAACTCTCTTTAGCGGTTACCCGCGATACAGAGAAAGATGGTGCATTTTCTTATTACTATGACTATGTTAAAAAAGCCTATGTAGCCAATCGTAATGCGAAAAAAGATGTATATAACGATATTTTTGACGCTCGTTTAGCCGGTATTGAACTATGGAAAGACGGATCATTAGAACTAGGCTTTGATTACGGTAATGCACATACTAAAGACGGTACAAAACTCAATAATGATAAAGCCACTAAAAATGGTTATATGGTAACAGCAGAATATACTCAAGGTAACTTCTTTGGTGGTTTTAATAAATTTACCGCACAGTATGCAACCGATTCGATGACTTCTTGGAATAACGGCCACGCACAAGGTTCTTTGGCAGATAATAAAGGCAATATGCTTCGTTTAATCAACCAAGGCGTAGTACAAGCGAGTGAGAACGTTGAAGTTATGTATGCTTTAATCTACGAAAAAACAGACTTAGATAATAAAAAAGGCAAAACTTGGTATTCTGCAGGTATCCGTCCAATGTACAAATGGAACGATACAATGAGTACATTATTGGAAGTTGGTTACGATCGCATTAAAGATCAAGCAACGGGCAAGAAAAATGACTTAGTGAAATATACTATTGCACAACAATGGCAAGCCGGTAACAGTATTTGGGCTCGTCCTGCGATCCGCGTATTTGGTACCTATGCACATTGGAATGATAAATTCAACACTCAAGCTCGCACAGATGCAGGCTACAAGGCTAAAGATGGGGAGTTTATTACTGGCGTTCAATTTGAAGCCTGGTGGTGATCATCAACTTATTACTGTGGGGAAGGTTCTTTTGCCTCCCCGCTATTTATAAATTGATGATATTAAGAATCTGATTAACACAATATTTTCGCGATTTTAAGAGGTTAAGATGAAAAAAATTCTTCTTTCTACAGCGCTTTTATTCTCCTATCTTTTAGTGGTTCCATCAAGTATCGCAACTGGCTCGGCAGTTAAGCCTATTTATATTAATTCATCTGAGATTGCTCAACTTCAATGGCAGGATGTTCCGTTCTCGCAAACGGTAAAAACAGATTTAACTGAAAAACAAAAGAAGGCATTTACTGCCTCTTTTGCAGGTATTGAAAGCCCTATTGCCGCTTATCGCATTCCGGCAAATCAAGGAACTGTAGAAATTGAAATAGAAAGTCTAGTAATTGATAAAAATGTTTTTGTGCCTACGGTTGTTGTGCTAGATAGTCACTTTAATGTGGCGGCAACTTATCCCTCTTCTACATTTAAATTACTGGAAGAGCGGGGTTTGAAAGGAAATCGTTTGGGTGCAGAGCTTAATTTAACCCCTGCAATGAACCAAGAATATATTTACTTATTAATTTATACTACGCAGCAAGATTTGGCGAAAACAACCATGATGCCCCATCCTGCAAAAGTCTATGCGAAAGCAACGGGAAAACAACCGCCGGCTATTAATGATATCGAAGTGACCCACAGTTTAAACGGTCAAATTCATATTAATGTGTTAGGTTCAAACGGCACTAAATTTATTGGCTTGCCAACAGACATTTTCAGCTCAAACAAATCATCAACATCGGTAGGGCAAACGACAGTTCGAATGGTGAAAAAAGACAGTTCAATGGCTATAAAGACAGCGGTAGATAAAGATACGGAGGACTATTTTAATCAAGCGGTAATGAAAGCCATTAAATCGAAAGATATTAATAAAGCGATGAATTTGGTTAATGAGGCAGAAAAATTAGGATTAACTTCACCACGCCAAATTTTCTTGAAAAATGTAAGTTCAAATTAGTTCACAGTTCATAATTGTTTTTTTCATGGGTATTCTTCTTGTCATCGTGTGATGGTTACTTGCCATCAACGCCCTATCGGAACATCTGATAGGGCGCTTTTTTAGGAAATTTGCAAATTTGGGGGGAAATTTAACCGCTTGGAAGTTAATTAATCGCTTTAAATTGAATTACACCCGCTTCAGCAAAGTTGTTATCATCATCTTCATCTAAGAAGGTTTTTGCTTCAATTTTAATATTATCAAATGCGGTGTCGCCTTCTACGCCGTCAATCATTTGGCCGTGTTTAATGCCTTTGAAATCAAACAAGTTTGGATCGCATAAATGAGATGGCACAATATCTTGTAAGGCACTGAACATGGTTTCTAATCTACCCGGGTATTGGCGATCCCAAGTGTTTAGCATCTCTTTCACTACTTGGCGCTGAAGATTCGGTTGTGAGCCGCACAGGTTACACGGGATAATCGGGAATTGCTTGGCTTCAGCGTATTTAATAATATCTTTTTCTTTACAATACGCGAGAGGGCGGATCACAATCTGTTTGCCGTCATCAGAAATGAGCTTTGGCGGCATACTTTTCATTTTGCCACCGTAGAACATATTTAAGAATAAGGTGGCAAGCATATCGTCACGGTGATGTCCTAATGCGATTTTGGTTGCTCCTAATTCTGTCGCGGTACGGTATAAAATGCCACGACGAAGTCGTGAGCAGAGCGAGCAGGTGGTTTTTCCCTCCGGAATTTTCTCTTTCACGATACCGTAAGTATTTTCTTCCACAATTTTATATTCCACGCTGATGCTTTCTAAATAGCGAGGCAGCACATCTTCAGGGAACCCCGGCTGTTTTTGATCTAAGTTCACCGCAACCACACTGAAATTGACCGGTGCACTTTGTTGTAGATTTAGCAAAATATCTAATAACGTGTAGCTATCTTTACCACCGGATAAGCAAACCATGACTCGGTCGCCTTCTTCAATCATGCCAAAATCGGCAATCGCATTACCCACATTTCGGCGTAAGCGTTTTTGTAACTTATTGAAATTATATGTAATTTTTTTGTCTTTTTGTTGGGTTTCGTCTGTCATAATCTGTTATATAGGCTGAGAAATAAGCGGTGTATAGTAAAGATTTCGTGCTATTTTGCAAGTTAATTGTTGATTTTAAGCGTGGCAATATAGTTACAGCTCACATCATTATTTAACCGGAATTTTTCGGTTAATGGGTTGAAATGATAGCCTTTCATCTCATCACAGCGTAAATTGGCTTCATCGCACCATGCCAATAATTCCGCGGGCTTAATAAATTTTTCAAATTCGTGGGTGCCTTTAGGTAACATTTTTAACACATATTCTGCCCCAATAATTACCAACATATAAGCTT